>NZ_JACHZO010000004.1:0-494559 GCF_014193575.1 Rhizobium sp. BK289 | reverse complement strand
CCGGACGATTACGCCGTCATCCAGAAGCTGTCCGACGAGAACCAGATGACGGTGCGCCTCGCCTACAACCTCTTCACCCAGAAGCCGAAGGAAGAAAAGCAGGACTTCCTCAACTGGACCGCTTCGGTCAAATACAAGCAGGGCAACGATTACTTCCGCCACAACGGTGCGGGCGAGATGCTGGTCTTCTCCGCCGCGGACTTCGAGGATTTCCGCCAGCCCCGTCCGGAGATGGCTCCGGAAATGGAGGGCGAGCTGGAAGAGGTCGTGCGCGTTCTGGCAGAAAACCGCTGGCCTTGGCGTCTGCACGCCACCTATGACGAGACGATCTCGCGTGCGCTCGACGTGTTCGAGAAGGTCAACAAGGATATCCCGCTCGAAGGACTGAACTGGTTCTTCGATCATGCCGAAACCATCTCGGACCGCTCGATCGACCGCATCGCGGCCCTCGGCGGCGGCATCGCCACGCAGCACCGCATGGCCTATCAGGGCGAATACTTCGTGGAGCGGTACAGTCACGGCGTGGCCGAGGCTACACCGCCGATCGCCCGCATGCTCGACAAGGGCGTCAACGTCTCGGCCGGCACAGACGCCACCCGCGTTGCTTCCTACAATCCGTGGGTCTCGCTGTCGTGGATGGTGACTGGCAAGACGGTCGGCGGCATGCAGCTCTACCCGCGCGCCAACTGCCTCGACCGCGAGACGGCGCTGCGCATGTGGACCGAGAAGGTCACCTGGTTCTCCAACGAGGAAGGCAAGAAGGGCCGCATCGAGAAGGGCCAGTTCGCCGACCTCGTGGTGCCGGACAAGGACTTCTTCTCCTGCGCCGAGGACGAGATCTCCTTCCTCGTCTCGGAACTGACCATGGTCGGCGGCAAGATCGTCTATGGGGCAGGCGACTTCAAGACGCTCGACGAGAACGACATCCCGCCCGCCATGCCGGACTGGTCTCCTGTCCGCAGCTTCGGCGGCTACGCGGCCTGGGGCGAACCGGAAGGCGCGGGTGCCCGTTCGCTGCGCCGAACCGCCATCTCCACATGCGGATGTGCCACCGATTGCGGCGTGCATGGTCACGATCATGCTGGTGCCTGGACCTCGAAGCTTCCGGTCGCCGACCTCAAGGGCTTCTTCGGTGCGCTCGGCTGCTCGTGCTGGGCAGTCTGACCAGCCTCCAGCCCGGGCGGCCACACCGCCGCCCGGGCGTCACCTCATCATTGCCAAATCCGCAATTAAATCGAAACTATTGCTGCAATTGTTGGCGTGGCGGTTACCAGCCAATATCGCTCCATCAAAAGCGGCCTCGACGGCGAACATGCAGGAGCTGAAATGACCTTTCAATCTCATATGTCCAACCCAGTCCGGAGCAGTCTGGCACGCGCCGTCGGCTCTCCGGTCATCCGGACGGTATCACTGTTGGCTCTTTGCGCAGCCTACATCCAAGGTCCGCTCACCAAAATCTTCGACTTCAACGGTGCCCTGGCCGAGATGGATCATTTCGGTCTCCATCCCGCCACCTTCTTCGCAGTGGCCGTCATCGTCTTCGAACTTGCCGCTTCGTCCATGGTGATCTCAGGCTTCCTGCGTTGGGCAGGTGCCCTGGCGCTCGCTGGCTTTACGCTTCTTGCAACCTTCATCGCGCTCCGCTTCTGGGAAATGGCGCCCGGCATCGACCGCATGATGGCGACCAACGCCTTCTTCGAACATCTCGGTCTCGCCGGCGGCTTTTTGCTCGTCGCCTGGCTAGATCTCTCCCATCCATCTCAATCCCATCTCGAACGCTGAGGCTTAAGACGTGATCTCACGACCGCTCCCAATACTAGCTATTCTTCTTGCCCTTACTGCGCTGCCGGCCGCACCCGCGCTGGCCCGCAATGCCTATCCGCAGGTCGGTGTCGGCGCTCAATATGACACCACGCATGTTTACGTGGCGCCGGACAAGGTCGACGCCTTCACCCAGAGCTTCCTTGCGACTTTCGGTGGGGCAAGTACGAAGCAGGTCGTTACCACGGTGACGCCGACCCCGAGCAGCACGACGTCGCAACTCCTGCAGACTCCCGTCGGCACCGTGTCGCTGTTCGGCTTCAAGACGCCGATTCCCTATCCCTTCGGCGCCGAGCGCACCGGCTATCTCGTTACCGATATGGACAAGGCCGTTGCCGCTGCCCGTGCCGCCGGCGCCAGCGTGACCGTGTCGCCATTCCCCGATCCCATCGGCCGCGACGCCGTCATCCAGTGGCCGGGCGGCGTCAACATGCAGATCTACTGGCACACGACCAAGCCGAACTATGCGGCCTTCGAAACCGTGCCGGACAACCGCGTCTATGTGTCGGCAGATGCCGTCTCTGCCTTTGTCAGGGGTTTCCTCGCCTTCTCGAAGGGCAAGGTTGTCTCCGACGATAAAAAGGCACCCGGCGTCGAGATCGGCCGTCCCGACGATACGTTCCGCCGCGTCCGCATCGAATCCGTGTACGGCAGGATGACCGTGCTCGTCACCGACGGACATCTGCCCTTTCCTTATGGCCATGAGATGACGGGCTACGAAGTCCCGGATCTTGCCGCGACCCTGCAGAAGGCCAAGGACAGCGGCGCAAAGATTCTCGTCGACCCCTATCAGTCGAGTGGCCGCCGGGCCGCCATGGTGGAATTCCCCGGCGGGTATGTGGCGGAAATTCATGCCATCACGAAGCCCTGATGACAGCGCAGCGGCCGCGCAGACGCGGCCGCCCTGCCTTTGAGGGAGTATAAAGATGATTGAACGCCACTTACTTTCGGCCGCCGCCTTGCTGGCCTTGTCAGCGACGGCGGCAATTGCTGCTGACGAGGCAAAAGCCGTCAAGCGGCCCGCGATCAAGAGCAACCGCTGGCAAGAGGATTGGTCCGTCCTGGCGGATCCTGCACTCAGGACGCAGCCGCTCGACAGCCTGAAATACCTGCCGTTTTCGCCTGGTGATCCGGGAACCTACATATCGTTCGGCGCGAATTTGCGAGAACGGTTCGAGACAAACAACGCCCCAAGTTTCGGAATCGGCGGTGTCGCGCGTGACAACTATGTGATCGAGCGAGCGCAATTCCACATCGATCTGCACCTCTTCGAGGACTGGCAGGTATTCACGCAGTTCGAAGATGATCGCGCATTCGGAAAAAGCTCGATCGGCCCGGCGGATGCCGACAAAGTGGATCTGCGGCTTGCATTCGTCTCCTATTCACACGATTTCGATGCCGGGACCTTCAAGGCCCGAGTCGGCCGGCAGGATTTTGCTTTCGACCTGCAGCGCTTCGTTTCCTCGCGCGACGGGCCGAACGTTCGGCAATCCTTCGACGCTGTCTGGGCGGATTGGGAGACGGGGCCGTGGCGTTTCATCGGCTTCGTCAGCCAGCCAGTCCAATATCGAAACGACAAGGCCTTCGACGACACATCGAACGGCGACTTCCGCTTCAGCACGTTGCGCGTGGAACGGCAGGTCCTGGGAACCAATGAGCTCTCCGCTTACTATTCGCTCTATCAGAAGCGCAACGCACATTACCTGGATGGATCCGGAGACGAAGACCGGCACATATTCGACACCCGGTTCGCCGGCAGTTCGAACGGTCTCGACTGGGATCTCGAGGGGATGGGGCAGGTGGGTTCCGTCGGCGATAAGGATATTCGAGCCTGGGCGATCGGCGCGCGTGGGGGGTACACCTTCGAGGATGCATCCTGGACGCCGCGGCTGGGTCTGCAGTTCGATATGGCCTCAGGGGATCGCCATCCCGGCGATGGCACTGTCGGCACCTTCAATCCTCTTTTCCCGAACGGCTATTATTTCGCGCTCGCAGGCTACACCGGCTACACAAACCTCATTCACCTCAAGCCATCGATAACGGTGAAACCGACGGACAATATGACGCTGATGGCGGCAGTTGGTCTTCAATGGCGGCAAACCACGGCAGATGCGATCTATGTGCAGCCCAACCAGCCTCTGGCAGGAACGGCGGGCCGCGGCGGCGCCTGGACCGGAGCTTATGGGCAGATCAGGCTCGACTATGCCTTCAATGCAAATCTGACAGGCGCCATCGAGGCGGTGCACTACGAGATCGGCGATGCCATCCGCAAAGCCGGCGGTCACGATGGCAATTATCTGGGCGTTCAACTGACTTTCGCCTGGTGATCGAATTTCAAGCGATCCCATTCGCCGGCCTGCGGCGACCCGAGCTTTGTCCAAATGGGACAAGTATCGGACAAGAGGCAGCAGCGCTCACAGGCTATGCAATCGAAGTCCACTCCAAAGGTTACCAAGATGTCTGACAATCCGATCGAGATAATGTTTTCCCGCAGGCAAACATTGCTGGCCGGCGCAACCCTTTCTGCCGCCATAGCCATGCCATCTCTTGCCTTTTCCGCTGCCACCCCCACAAGAATTGAAGGAATATCTCCAATGACCACCGGCTTCGTCGAAACCAAGGACGGCGTACAGATCTTTTACAAGGATTGGGGTCCGAAGGACGCCCAGCCGATCGTTTTCCATCACGGCTGGCCACTGTCTTCGGACGACTGGGACACCCAGATGCTGTTCTTCGTTCAGCACGGTTATCGCGTCGTCGCCCATGACCGCCGCGGTCACGGCCGCTCCTCGCAGGTCAGCGGCGGTCATGACATGGATCACTACGCAGCTGACGCATCCGCAGTCGCCGAACATCTGAATCTGAAGAACGCCGTCCACATCGGCCACTCGACAGGCGGCGGGGAAGTCGCCCGTTATGTCGCCAAGTTCGGTCAGCCGCAGGGCCGTGTCGCCAAAGCCGTGCTGGTCAGCGCCGTTCCTCCGCTGATGCTGAAGACCGAATCCAATCCGGGCGGCCTTCCCATGGAAGTCTTCGACGGCATCCGCAAGGCTGTTGCCGACAATCGTGCCCAGTTCTTCCTCGACTTCCCCGCCGGACCGTTCTACGGCTTCAACCGCGAGGGCGTGACCGTCTACCAGGGCGTAATCCAGAATTGGTGGCGTCAGGGCATGATGGGCGGCGCAAAAGCCCATTACGACGGCATCAAGGCTTTCTCCGAAACCGATCAGACCGAGGATCTCAAGAAGATCACCGTTCCGACCCTCGTCATGCATGGTGACGATGATCAGGTCGTTCCGATCGCCGATTCCGCCGAACTTTCCGTCAAGCTGCTCAAGAACGGCACGCTGAAGGTTTACAAGGGCTACCCCCATGGCATGCTGACGACGCACGCCGACGTCATCAATCCGGACCTGCTCGCCTTCATCAAGGCCTGACGAACACGACCCGGCCTGCCGCTGAGCTCGAGTGCAGCGGCAGGCCGCCCATTAAAGCAGTGCCCGGAGTGCCGGAGCACTTTACCGAGATATTCAGGATGCTCCGCCAATGAAAGCTGTTCCGCTTCCTCTCCTCCTCAGCTTCAACGGAGGATATGTCGATACTGTCGGCTTCCTGGCGTTGGGCGGGCTGTTTACCGCCCATGTGACCGGCAACTTCGTGACCTTGGGCGCATCATTAGCCTTGGGTACGGGAGGCACCCTGTCCAAGCTTTTCGCACTTCCGGTTTTCTGCGCCGTCGTCTTTGCCTCCCGTATCGTCGGGCTGGCGCTGAAGCGAGGCGGTCGACCGGTCCTGCGTCCTCTTCTCGTCGTCAAGCTTGTGCTGCTTATCGTTGCTGCCGCGATCGCCTTGGCATACGGTCCCTTCGGCGATCCGAACAGCCCGACCGCGTTTGCAATCGGCATGATCCTTGTTGCCGCCATGGCAGTGCAGAACGGCATTCACCGCGTTCATCTGGCGAAGTCTCCTCCGTCGACCCTGATGACCGGAACGACGACCCAGATCATGCTCGATCTTGCCGATATCGCCATGGGCGGCCGTTCGGAGAGCACCGCTGCAGCCTACTCGCGTCTGAAGCGGATGGTGCTCGCCGTTATCGCCTTCGCACTGGGCTGCGCTATTGGGGCGCTGACATTCATTTTCTCGCCCGTCTGGAGTTTTGCCGTCCCTGCCGTCCTGGCTGCCCTGGCACTCTTTGCGCATGTTGAAACGCCCGAAGGCGATTGATCGGCATGCGCCGCGAAAATGCAACATCTCGAGCCAGCATGTGCGATAGATCTAACAAAGGCCCGCTTAGGATGCTTTCAGCAATGTCCTGCGATCGCGGATATTCGTCGCCTACGCGGTCGTAAGAAAACTGCCCATACCCGGAAGCATCCAGCCCGAATGGCCTCGGAGCCTCTAAGTCGATAAGCTGGAGCGCGCGGTCGACCATAACTTTGAGCTCATGCACACCGTATCCCACCTTCGAGGAAAAGACCGGTTGATCCAGCGATCAGCACTGCTGATCACTGGAGGCGCTGGTCTTATCTAGCCATGTTCCGTCAGGCCACCGGCGAATGCGGCAACTGGAAGAGATGACGGATGCGGCTGGTCAACGTCTGCGCGTGCAGCAACGGCGTACTGCCTTCCCCATGCAGGCGTCTTTCCTGCTCGAGGCGGCCAGCGAGCGTTGCGCCGATGTCTTCAGCAAGAGCCGGGCGTTGCCGCAAGATCTCGCAAAGCTGATCACGTCCGATCTCGCAGGCAACGACCGGCGTCAACGCGATGATGCGGCCGGGTTCTTCCGCGCCGATCAAGAGACCACGCTCGCCGAAGAAATCACCAGGCGATAGCCGATTGAGCTCTAAGTCTCGACCATTTTCGTGGCGAACGACATTCACGACGCCGCTTTCGACAAGCGTCAACGCCTGCGCGTGTTCTCCCTGCGGAATGATCTCTGTTCCTCTGGCGTAAGTTCGGCGGGTCGCAGATTTGGAAAGCGTCTCCCGCTCTATTTCGGTGAGGGCGGAAAAGAGCGGCAGCATCGCCATGAGCCGCAATGCCTTCTCAGACCCTTCCTCCGAACCGATCGTCGACTCTGCTGCGGGCGCTGCGCTGAATACGATACTACTTGCGAGCGGAATTCCAGCCGCCAGCGCATGCCGGTATACCAGATCGTAGATCTCGTTTTTCGCTGCTGTCGTCTCGGATATGTCGCGGATTCGGAAAGCAAGCTCGAATTCGATGACCTCCTTGGTGAGGCTGATGATCGAGACCAAGGGATCCGGAATGCGCATCATATGATTGCTTCCCAGCGTGACCGTCTCGAGCAACCTCGCCATCGTCGCCGGCGTCCGGGTCGGGGCGAGTTTGATCGACATGGTAATGCCGTGGGTCTCGTCGGGACTGTTGAGGTTGACCAATTGTGACTTGGCGAGTGCGCTGTTGGGAACGACGACAAGATCGTTCGTCGCGTTGGATAGATGTGTCGCGCGCCAGTTGGTCTCGATGACGCGACCCTGAACCCCGCTTTCGAGAATGATCCAGTTTCCGACGCTGTACGAACGGCCCAGATTGAGCGCGATACCGGAAAAGACATCGGAAAGCGTGCTTTGCATCGCAAGACCGAGGACGATCGCAAACACGCCGGATGTGGCGATCAGCGTGCCAACCGGCACACTGAAGACATAGGCTACTACGGAAAGAACGGCCCCGACATAAATGATCCCGGCGATCAGGTCCTGGACGAATCGTGCTTCCCGGGGGCGGCGCTCGAAGATCAGGAACAGCCTGACGCAGCTGACGAGCATCATCGCGCCGCCGAGCCACCAGATTGCTTTTGCGAGGCCATAAAACAGGCGGTGCCAGAGATCTGATGATGGCGGCGTTTCGGAATAGGGCGCTACGCCTTTGGCCAGCAGAATGGCGGTCAACGTGGCAAAAAAAGCGACATCGGTGGCAAAACGGGCAGCCCTGTGCCTCGGCAGCAGCCAATGTGCCGCAGCGAGGACAACGACAAGAAGCAAGAATTGTATAATGGGATCAAAAAAATATTGCATCGTGTGGCCCGGCAAGCAGCCCGCGATCAATACCCCAATTTCCGAACGGCGTCTTGGCGATTTCAATGAATTTTGGCGTTCTATCGTTCAGTAATAATGAACAATGCATAGTCCACGTAGACAATTTCAATCTCAATCGAATTGGCCGACATCTTGTTCATCGAAACAGGAGTTCGGCAAATGAACAAGCCAGTTGCATTCCACACCTTCAAGCACGGTCGGTTCGATATCACTGTGCTCTCCGAGGGTCCCAACATTCCGCTTAACGTCACCACGAATGACGGCATTCTTGTCGATGTCGGCGCGGGCATGCATTTCCAGCCGAGCCCCGTGATGGAGGCACGATCATGAGCCGCAAGGTTTTTGGAAGGCAGGCGAGCTTTCTGACGGCCGCGGCGGTCGTCGCCCACACGATCTGGACCAGCGCGGCCCCGGCTCTGACCTATCCGCTTTATGCGCAGGAATGGCACCTGACGACATTCACCACAACGGCGATCTTCGCCGTCTATCCCGTCTTCGTCGTCCTCATGCTCGTCGTCTTCGGCAATGTCTCGGATTATATCGGGCGACGGGAAGCAATGCTGTTCGGCCTTGCGGCTTCGCTCGTCGGTTCGGTCATATTTGCGCTGGCGCCGGACGTTGACTGGATCTTCATCGGCAGGGCTTTCATGGGTGTTGGCGTGGGCCTGTCCGCGGGGCCGTCGGCTGCAGCCGTGGTCGAGTTCAGCGCACCGGCCCGGGCCTCGCAAGCCGGTAGCATGACAGCGGCCGCCCAGGCATTCGGCATGATCGGCGCCGCCCTTGTCGGCGGTGCGCTGATCGAATATGCGCCGCTGCCGACGCGGCTGAATTTCGTGGTTCTTGCCGTCGTCCTCGCCGTGCTCATGGTTACGACCTGGAGACTCCCGAACCGCACGGCATCGCGACCGGCCGGCCGTTGGCGCCCAAGGATCCCCGCAATCCCGAACGGATTGTTTGCGACTTTCGTGACGGCTACGGCGGCGGTAACAGCCTCTTATGTGCTTGGTGCCATGACGCTTTCCCTTGGTGCACAGGTGGCGCGGGATGTCATCGCCTCTCAAAACGCCCTCGTCAATGGTGGCACCATCGCGCTTTTTGCGATCTCTTCCGCCATCGCCACAATTCCGGCGCGGGGTGTAAAGCCGAGCAGGGTCATGCTCGCGGGTAGTGCCATTGCCATCGTTTCCTCCGGGCTGTTGGCGATCGCCGCGGTCCTGCACTCGCTGGTCTTCTATACTGTTGCCCAAATCGGCAGTGGGATGGCTTACAGCCTGCTCCTCCTCGGGGGACT
This sequence comes from Rhizobium sp. BK289, assembly GCF_014193575.1. Lineage (NCBI taxonomy): Bacteria > Pseudomonadati > Pseudomonadota > Alphaproteobacteria > Hyphomicrobiales > Rhizobiaceae > Rhizobium > Rhizobium sp. BK289. The sequence goes on along the minus strand of NZ_JACHZO010000004.1, from coordinate 485,385 downwards.
TTCGCTGATCAATGCCGCTGCTCCCGTGCCTCATAGAGGCGCGACGCTCTCGGCGCTGTTCCTCGTTGCTTATCTCGCCCAGGCGGTCGTGGCCCTGCTACTGGGCAAGATCGCGACCTGGGCAGGTCTCTCTTCAGCGGTGGATCTGGGCGTCGCGACGGTCGCAACGCTGGCCTTGGCAACGCTTCTGCTTGACGCGGTCAGAAATGCGGTCGCTGGCCGCCATGCTCGCAAATCCGACGCGTGCTGATGTGACCGGGATGCCGCATGGGGTCGATCGCAAGATCGGCCCCGCGACGTTCGCGATAACCGAGAGCTTCGAGACAGATGCCGCCATCGATAATCAATCTGCCAATGCAGCCGACATCGGCAGGTGAAACGTCCATGGAACGGAGAAACTGACAATACCGATGGATCAGCTTTCCCTACGAATGGTTCAGAACACAGGAGGCCTGCAGGCCGTTCGACAAGAGCTTGTCGCACTGCTTCGCTGCCCGGAGAGTGAGCCTCCGGAAGCGGGATCACCATAAAAAGGAAGCGTATCGATGCATCTGACATATCACATTGGCCAGCATGACGGGGGCTGGGCTTATCGACTGGACGGCGTCTGGTCGGAGCCCTATCCGAGCCATGCGGCAGCACGCGCCGCAGCCCATCGCGCCGCTCGCCGGCAGCAGCTTGGGGGCCACGATGCGGAGATCCTTTTCCAATCCGAGGACGGTTCATGGCATCGGGAACATGTCGAAGCCGGCGATCGTCCTGAAGTCGATGTCGCTAACGAGTAGCACCGCGGCGTAGGGTTCCGGAGCTCACAGGCGCCCGGTGGGCCGACGCTCCGGTTTCCCAGCTTCTCTGGTTCCACGGCTCCATCTCTCCATTCCGAATTAATTGCGACGCCGAGCAACGATGCACAGCGCGATGAAGCAGTATGTCCCATTAATAATCAGGAGAAATTCATGAGATACCGAGATTTCCTAGCTGGCTCCTTCAGCCGGCAACGGAGAGCTGTGGACCTGGGCTTGAGCCTTGCGCTGTTCGCCCTCTGCTCGGTCCTCGCCGTCACTTTGTTGAATGGATATGCGCTGGCCGCAGCCTCGAAAGTCGGCACGCAAGCCCCCGGCTTTTACCGCATGACCCTCGGCAATTTTGAAATCACCGCGCTCTCCGATGGCACGCATGCATTCCCGGTCCACAAGGTCCTCACCAAGACATTGTCGACCGGTGGGCAGAGCGTGCCGCTAGACCAGTCCTCCCCAGGCGAGGCAGATGCGCTGCTTGCCGAAAGCAATCTCGCCGTTCCGGTCGCCGGATCGATCAACGCCTTCCTGATCAATACCGGATCGAAGCTTATCCTGGTCGATAGCGGTGCGGGCAGCCTCTACGGCGGTTGCTGCGGCCACCTCATCGAGAATCTTCGGGCGGCCGGTTACGTGCCCGATCAGGTCGATGAGATCTATCTCACCCATCTGCATGCCGATCACGTCGGCGGCGTGGCACCGAACGGCAAGATCGCCTTTCCGAACGCCATCGTCAGGGTGAGCCAGACCGATGCCGACTATTGGCTGAAGGACGCCAATGAAGCGGCGGCGCCAGAGCTCCTGAAATCGATGTTCGAAGGCGCCAAGGCATCTCTGAAGCCCTATATCGACGCTGGCCGTTTCAAACCGTTCACCTATGGCGAGGAACTTTCCCCCGGCATCAAGCCGATCGCCAGCCCCGGACACACGCCCGGCCATAGCTTCTTCGAGGTCGAAAGCAACGGGGCCAAATTGCTGTTGTGGGGCGATATCGTTCATGTCGGCGCCGTGCAGTTCCCTGACCCTGCCGTGACCGTCGCCTATGACGGCGATGCCGAAATGGCCGAAAGCGAGCGGCTCGCGATCTTCGCCGACGCCGCACAGAAGGGCTATTGGATCGGAGCCGCCCACATCTCCTTCCCGGGCCTCGGTCATGTGAAGGCGAAGGACGGCCACTTCTTCTGGATCCCCGCCAATTACGACGCTGCTCCAGCAGGCGCAAACTGAACGCAACCTCAAGGCGCGGATGAAGGGCGTCGGTATGATGGGCTCTTGGATGAGGCGAGGTGTCGTAGGCTTGCGGCGCCTTGCCTTTGCGGTTGGGCAGGTTTGGGTTGGTGTGCTGGCCAGCCGAGGGCTCGCTCAGATCGTCCGTAGATCAACGGGTTCGAGGCGTGATCGATCGAACCTTCTTTCATCCATTTTGCGCCGATAATACCTTGGTATGATCCGGTAGGACGCATGTATGCTGGAAACCGGATCAGTGTACGATTTCGCCGGCGGCCTGTCCGTTTCAAGATGACCTTATCAAGAATTTGAAGGGTCACATTGGAGATTGACGATGTCCGCCGCCGCTGTTTTCACCCAGAACGCTTCCCCCATCACTTTCAAGAACGTCGCGACGGAAACAGCGGAGGAGGTGTCTTCCCTTCTTTTGTGCGCGATCCGCTGTGTCGAAAAGGACAAGACGATCGCCATCGCTCTCATAAAGCAGGCTTCCCGTTTGCTGAAGCCGTTCTCGATCCCGGTCGAACCCGCCGAGCGCTCGCGCAATTCGGCCGGCGGCCTTGCTCCCTGGCAGATCAATCGCGTGAAGAACTACATTGAAGATCGCATTTCCCACCCGATTGCGCTCGATGAGCTCGCGCAGGTCGTAAAGCTCAGCACCAGCTACTTTTCCGCCGCGTTTAAGGTGACCTTCGGTACGTCTCCCCATAATTATGTCATCGAACGCAGGGTGGAATTTGCAAAGCATCGCATGCTGAACAGTGACGCCCCGCTCTGCGAGATTGCGCTGGACTGCGGGCTGGCCGACCAGGCTCATCTCTCGCGCATTTTCCGGCGTGTGACCGGAACGACGCCGAGCGCCTGGCGTCGATGCATGGCGAGCCCCGGAAGTCGGGCGGTCGCCGCATGAGGGAATGATGCCGTCAAGGCGCTGCTTTGACGCAGGTCCAGCGCGAGGACGAATGGCCAATTTAGGCGACGTTCGCTTTGCGTCCGGACTACTTCAAAAGTGAAAGAAATTTGCAGCCGTTGGGTTTCGAAGAGTTCGCATCAAGCCTGAGGGAAATCGGCGTGATTGCCGAATGAGGCAGATCAGGGCTCGTTCAGCCTGAGTATTTCAGCCATTTTGATGAGGTCGGCCAGCGTGCGAGCACCCATCTTGCGCATCGCCGATCCACGATGAATCTTGACCGTAACCTCGCTCAGCGACAGTCGCCCGGCGATCTGCTTGTTCATCAGCCCGGTCGTGACCAGCGCCATCACTTCCTTTTCGCGCGAGCTCAGATCCTCGTAGCGTGCTCGCAGTGACGAGACCTCGGAATCCTTCGACCGTCGCTGCCGGTCGACCTCCAGTGCTCGTGACACAGCGTCAAGCATATCCTGATCTCGAAAGGGCTTTGGAAGAAAGTCTATGGCACCGGCCCTCATGGCGCGGACCGTCATCGGGATATCTCCAAAACCGGTCATGAAGATCAAAGGGATGGACTTCTCGCTCTTCAAAAGCTGGTCCTGGAAATCGAGACCGCTGAAGCCGGGAAGACGTACGTCCACGAGCGCACAGCATGGGCCAACCGATTCCGTGAAAACAGAGAAATTCGGAATCGTTTCATGCAGCACTGTTTTCAAGCCGACCGACCGAAGCAAGCTGTCGAGCGAAAGACGCAAGCCCCGGTCATCATCGATGACATGCACAATTGGTGTCGTATTCATATCCAAACCGAGTTGAGACCAAAGCCGATCTTTCGGGAGCACCGTCATCCTGCGCATTGTTGATCAGCGATCCGTTCGTGCGCGTCTGCTCCGCGGGAAGGCCAAGCTGAAATGTGCCCCAAGGGGGCGTCGATTGGAGCTCGATACGGGCAAGACCCATGCCGACGCCGGTTTCTCTGGTTGAGAAAAAACTCTCGAAAAGTCGCTCGCGATTATGGGGATCAATTCCGGTTCGCTGTCGTCGACATCCAGCCATGGGTGGCGCGCTGCCGAGTGCCAATACACAACGTCCTGTTCCACGCCTGTCCGTCCGACATTGCCTGGGTGGCATTCAGGGCGAGATTGACGATCACGTGCAGGATCTACGCCTTGTCCGCCTTCCAGCGGACGTGTGGGCGAAAGATCGAGGCGCCAGGTGGGCCGCTACCCCAGTCTTTGTAGTAAAGACGCGTGTCGTCGCGGACGGTCAAGATTGGCATCCGTCTTACTCCATTGGAAGAACTGAAGTTTTTTGAACTATCCGGACGCTATCACAGCGATTTCACCCGCACCATAGGTGGAATTTACAAGACGGAGCTATGCGCCAAAGAACAAGCCTTTCCTTCAAAATTGACGGCTAATTTGATGCGCGGCTCGAGTGCGGGCATATAGATTTGGCGTGGGTGTCGCGTTATAGGTCGCTAGACAATGGTGGGCTAAACGCCACCCGAGTTCCGTCGAAACCGAAAGGCAAAGCCGATGACAGGGGAAGGTCTTGGCGCTGAAGCCCAGCATAAAAGGGATTCCTTCGGATGTACTGTGGCGGGACTCGACGAGGACTGGCAGCTTTTTGCCGGCAACATGACCTTTTTCAGAAAAGCATCGAAAACGGCACCGGGGAGGGTCACCACGTCCCCGGGCACCGATGGTTATCTAATCGGCCTCTCGGCCCAGGGCGGGCATCGAAGACGGATTTTTGACGAGCGACGCTCGACCATTTACGATTTTGGAGAGGATCATATCTATGTCCGTGATCTGCGCGAGCCCTACAAAGCCGATCTGAGCGGCTCGTTTGATTTCATTCTGGCGGAAATTTCGGGCTCGGATCTTCAGGAAATCGCTGCAGCGTCCGACTTGGGAGACGTTGACACCCTCGCCATTACCACCGCGCGCCCGGATGCGCTCCTAGCTGGATTGTTACGCACGCTACTTGAGTGTGGAGCAAGGCACCAGAGCAATCGCCTCTTTGTGGACCAGATCTCCGCGGCGATTGGTGTTCACTTGGCCCACAGCTACGGGAACGGTCGGCTTCGGACGACAGATCGTCGATTGACTCTCTCGAAGAAGCAGGAGGATCTCGCAAAGCAGCTTCTGATGAGCCGGATTCCCGCTGAGATTTCGATCGGCGAGATCGCTTCGCTCTGCGGTCTGCCGAGATTCACTTTCATCCGCGCCTTCCGTGAGACGACCGGGATGACGCCCAACGAATGGCTTCGGCAAGCACGTGTGGAACGCGCTTGCCTGTTGCTTCGGAATGGAGCGTTCTCTGTCGCGGACGTCGCCGCTGCCTGCGGATATCCGGACGTCCCCAATTTTGTTGCCGCGTTTACAAGATCGATGACCGTCACACCTGAAGCATGGCGAAGTGCCGCTGGCGTCAGGCCTCAGTGAAAACGATGGCCTGTCCTATTTATACGGCATGCCGTGATCAAGAGGGATATCCTCCCAGTTCCCAAGGGGACACGGCGTAGGGCGAGCGGGGGGGCCTATGGCTACCGCTGGCGCCCGCCGCCGAAACTGGGCACTTGGGTCTTCACGTCAGCAATTTGGTCGGAAGCTCAAGTGCTACAGCTCACGCCACCAGTCCCTTGGTCAGTTCGAGCGCCTGCCGCTCGAACAGTCGGCGATAGATGCCGTTGTTAAGCCGGATGAGCGCTTGATGGTCGCCTTCTTCGACGATCTTTCCTTTGTCGAAAACCAGCAGCCGGTCGAGCGCCCGCACCGTCGATAGGCGGTGCGCGATCACGAGTGTCGTACGACCCTCCATCAGGCGCTCCATGGCCTGCTGAATCTGCACTTCGCTTTCGCTGTCCAGGCTGGAGGTCGCCTCGTCCAGGATCAGCACGGGTGCATCAGCCAGAAATGCCCGCGCGATGGCGACACGCTGACGTTCACCACCCGACAGCTTGACCCCGCGCTCACCCACCATCGTCTCATAGCCCTTCGGCAGGTCCATGATAAACCGATGCGCACTGGCCTGTTTCGCTGCATTCTCGATCTCACGCCGCGATGCGTTCGGTCGGCCATAGGCGATGTTTTCGGCCAGAGTGCGATGAAACAGGATGGGCTCCTGCTGCACGATAGCGATCTGGCCACGCAGGCTCGATTGCTTGACCTGGCCGATATCCTGTCCGTCGATTCGGATCGAACCGGACTTCACGTCATGGAGGCGCTGGATGAGCTTGACAAACGTCGTCTTGCCCGAGCCCGAATGTCCCACCAATCCGACCCGCTCTCCCGGTTTGATCGTGACCGAGAAATCGTCGTAGAGCGGGGTAGGATGGGCGCCGTACTGGAAGGTGACGCGATCGAACACGATTTCGCCCTCACCGATCGTGATGGCCTTCGCGTTCGGCTTATCCTCGATGCCCAACGGCGTTTTGTCGAGCAGGACAAGTTCCTCCATGTCGTTGACAGCGCGCTGCAGGTTTCGAATGTCTTGCCCCACCGAACGCAGATATCCCTGCAGGACGAAAAACATCGCCAGGACAAATGTGATATCGCCGGGCGTCGCCAGCCCCCGCTGCCACATGACAAGACCGGTACCAAGAATGCCGGCCTGCATGAAGACCATCATGAAGCCCTGGATCGTGCCGTTCAGTGTCCCGCGCTTCCAGGTTCGTCGCGTTCGCTTGTCCCACTTGGCCAATACGTGGCGCAAGCGTTCCTCCTCACGGATTTCAGCACCGAAAGCCTTCACCACCGAGTTGCAGCTGATGGCATCAGCCAGAGCACCACCGAGCCTGGTATCCCAGGCATTGGCAAGCTTCGCCGCCGGCGACACGAAGCCAACCGAAAGCATCACAGTCACGCCGATATAGATCAGCGATCCGGCAGCCACGATCAGGCCCATGATCGGCCAATAAGTGCCCAGCACGATACTCGCGCCCACCAGCATGACGATCGAAGGCAGCAGGGCTACGAGCAGCAGGTCGTTGAGAGAATCGAGCGCCCACATACCGCGGGTGATCTTGCGTACCGTCGAGCCGGCGAAACTATTGGCATGCCAATCGGTCGAGAACCGCTGGACCTTGTGGAAGCCATTATTGACCACATCCGCCATGATGCGCAACGTCAGCCGTATGATCCCGTTGAAGATGAACCAGCGCAAGGTGACACTGGTCAGGCCCAGGGTCGCAACGACAGCGAAGGCACGTATTGCATCGCCAGCCGCATCGCCGCTGGCAATCGCATCGACAATCTGGCCGGAAAATACCGGCACCAGAACTTCAGCCAGCGTGCTGGTGATTACCAGCAGGATGATGATGCCCACCAGCGCAGGGCGATAGGCCCACTGACGAAAAACAAAGCCGAGCACGTTGCGATAAGCATCGGCGCGGAAGTCGAGCTTCTTGCGAGTCATTTTAACAGTCCGACTCCGTATTTGGCAGTCGGCCCCAAAATCGAGAGTTAATAGACACAGTCGGACGGGAGACGAACTAATCCCGGCAGATCGATCGAGCTGTGAAGGAAATTAAAAACCGCATGTCGCGCCCTGTGGCGGGCCGCGAATGGAAATGACCTAGTGTCGGATCATTCCGGACGGGAGGGTTTCGATGAATGCTGATGTCATGCAACGCCTCCTTTGATTGATCTGCTGCGGTAGGAATTTTGTACCGAACTATTTCGTTTTTGCCAACCCAATATTTTCTACTTTGCGGAGAATGATGCCCGAATGCCACACCATTTCGGCGCATCCGCCTGATCGAACCGATGGTCGCTGGCGCGCCGCGTAGGCTGCCGGTCGCGCAGCGATCCGGCGGTCCAGTCATCGGCAGACACCTCAGAAATCCCGCCAACCTTGTTACTCCCACGTATCGGCTGCCCGGGACTAAGCTTCTCGACGATCATCAGGAAACCCCTCCTGATGGGCGGTCAGTTACAGGAGCAAGTCTTGAACATCGAAAACAAAACGGTCATGATCACCGGCGCCAATCGCGGCATCGGCCGGGCTCTTATGGACGAAGCGCTGCGGCGCGGTGCAAAACGTGTCTATTCGGGATCGCGTAGCGAGCAGCATCATGACGATGAACGCGTCACCTTCGTCAAACTCGACATAACCGACGAGCGCGACGTCCGGGAGGCCGTCGGGACGATCGGGAAGCTCGATATCCTCATCAACAATGCCGGCATCTTCATGCCTGACGATCTCGGCGACGCTGACATCATCAATCGCCATCTGGCGGTCAATTTCTTCGGGCCGCTGAAAGTGACTCAGGCCTTTCTTCCTGCATTGATGCGATCGAAAGGCGCTATCATCAGCAACCTCTCACTATCGGCGCTCGTGCCGGTCGCCTCCACGCCGGCCTATTCGCTTTCGAAGGCGGCGGCACATAATTTGATGCAAGCCTTTCGAGCGCTCCTGTCAGCGCACGGTGTCACGGTACACAATTGTTTCACCGGGCCCGTCGATACCGACATGACACGCGGCTTCGAGGTGCCGAAGTCGCCGCCCGGCCTGGTGGCAGCCGGAATTCTCGACGGCTTCGAAAGAGGCGAGGAGGATATCTTTCCGGACCCCTATTCCGAACGCATTGCAGATGGCTGGCGCACCGGCGTCATCAAGGCTCTCGAGCGGGAATTTGCCGCTTACGTTCCGCCGATAGCTGAGGCGGCTCTGGACTGTTGTCACCACTGACGCTCTGTTTGCGCCGAACGGCATTGCCGTGCCGTTCGGCGCAAGCGGCTGCCATCAATTCATAGTGCTGATCCGAACCGGGAGATCAGGTTCCAGGTTTGACGTCGGCCACGACAGCCTGCCAGCCGCGGGCAACCGCTCCGGCACAGGCATCTTCGATGCGATCAAGCATGGCATGCAGCGCCTCGCGTTCACCCTCGGATAGACTTTCGAGAATACGCGCTTCCATGGCCTGGCCGATGGATACGATCTCTTCGAGCACCTTGTAGCCTTCGGCTGTTAGTTCGACCGCAGAAAACCGCCGGTCACCGGCACCGGCATTGCGCCGGGCAAAACCTAAAGAGACCAGTTGCGCTATGCCGCGGCTGACGGCGAATTGATCCAGCGCACCGGCATGACAGATTTCCTTGCTCGAAAGCCCGGGTCGGCCGCCGGCGATTGCGAGAATTCGCCACGACGCTTGCGACAGACCATATCTTGGCCCGTAGTAGGACGCGAGCAGCTCGGCGGTGCTGCTTGCCACGAGAAACATTCGATAGGGTACCCAGCGATCCAGCCGAAAGGCCGGCTTTACCGCCGTCCCATCCTCGCGTTCCTCCGCCAGCCCCTTATCAGGTTGATCATTTTTTAATTGCATATTGCAGCTATATTCCAGCGAAGTTTCGAAAACAAGCGGCCGATCGCGGCGGCAATCAAGCGAGCAGCAGCCTGTCCTCGGCAATCTCGCCGCCACTCGCCGCTCCGAACAAGGCGATCAGGCCGGGTACATCATAGCAGGCCCGTTCATCCCCCGCGACGTCAAGCACGATGCGTCCACCGCTCATCATGATGGTGCGCTCGCCATAGTCGAGGGCATGGCGCATGCTGTGCGTGACCATCAGCGTGGTGAGGTGCTGACGTTCGCTGATCTCAGCCGAAAGCGCCAGGATGCGCGACGCTGCCTTGGGATCGAGCGCTGCCGTATGCTCGTCGAGAAGAAGCAGCTTCATCGGCAGCAGTGTCGCCATCAGCAGGCTTACCGCCTGTCGCTGGCCGCCGGAAAGCGTGCCGATCCCCGCCTTGAGCTTCCTTTCAAGTCCAAGACCGAGACTGGAAAGCTGTTCTTCAAACCGCGCGCGTCCATTCCGGCGGCCGAGAGCGAGGGACAGTCCGCGCCGCCCGGCGCGCGCGGAAGCGAGCGCGAGATTTTCCTCAACCGTAAGAGCCTCGCAGGTTCCGACCCGGGGGTCCTGGAAGACGCGGCCGATGAATCGCGCCCGTGCCTGGGTCGACAACCGCGTAACGTCGACGCCGTCGATGACGATCCGACCCCGATCGGGCGGAGTAGCGCCGGCAATGACCGAAAGCAGCGTCGACTTTCCGGCACCATTGCTGCCGATGACGGTTACGAACTGCCCTTGTGGGATCGCCAGGGACAGGCTGCGCAGTGCGGCCACTTCGAGAGCTGTCCCCGGGTTGAACGTGACCGATATCGTATCGAGATTCAGCATCATGAGGCCGTTCCTTCTGCTTTCGATGGCTCAGGCAGCCGGGTACGCCTTATGGAGGGCAGCTTCTTCAACCGCGTTTTCGAAATCATTACGGCGACGGCAACGACCAATGCGGTTACCAGATTGAGATCCTGTGCCTGGATTCCGATCACGCCGCCGTCGAGCGCCAGGGCAATAACCAGCCGGTAGATCAATGCACCGAGGATACAGCCGAACGTGGCTCGTGCGACCGATCCTGCACCGACGACCGTCTCGCCGATAATGACGGCGGCAAGACCGGTGACGATCGTGCCGATACCCATCGAGACATCGGCAACGCCCTGACTTTCGGCATAAAGCGCCCCGGCAAGCCCGACGAGACCGTTGGCGAGGGCCATGCCGAGCATGACCATGCGGCTATTATCGACGGCCTGTGCCTCGGCCATCCTCGGGCTGGCGCCGGTTGCACGCAAGGCCAGACCCATTTGCGTGGCAAGGAACCAGTCTACGAACATCTTTGCGGCCAATACGATGCAGAGGAGCAATACCGTATTGGTCCAGACCCCGAGCGCTGCGATCCCGTCGATCCGGGAAAAGATGGTATCGGTCCCATAAAGTGAAACATTCGGCTTACCCATGACGCGCAGATTGATCGAGAACAATGCGACCATGGTCAGGATCCCTGCGAGAAGGTTCATGATCTTCAACCGGACCGACAGGAACGCCGTGACGAAGCCCGCAGACGCGCCCGCGGCAAATCCGAGGAGCGTTGCGATGATGGGCGGCACGCCCGCCATGATGGTCGATGCCGCGACCGACGCGCCGAGCGGGAAACTGCCGTCGACAGTTAGATCCGGAAAATCGAGCACCCGGAACGAGAGATAGACGCCAAGGGCAACGAGGGCAAACAGCAGGCCTGCTTCGCAGGCGCCGGAAAGGGCAATCAGGCTCATTGGTCGATCACCTTCGCTGCGCTCTGTGTCATGGCTTCAGAGAGAGTGACGCCCATCTTCTTGGCCGAGGCGAGATTGAGGTAGAGATCCTCGCTCTCCAGCGTTCCGACCGGGATGTCGCCCGGCTTTGTGCCGTTCAGAACTTTGGCGGCAATCTCGCCCGTCAGCCGTCCCAGCTTGTAATAATTGAATCCGAGTGCAGCCATCGCACCCCGCTCGACCGAATTGGTGTCGCTGGCATAGACCGGGATCTTCGCGTCGACGCCGACCTTGACCACGCTTTCGACAGCGGAAACCACCGTGCTGTCGGTCGGCAGGAGGATCACATCGGCCTTGCCGACGAGGCTGCGGGCGGCGTCCGGCACCGCGGCCGACTGTGCCGCCGTCGCCTCGACGATACTCATGCCGATCTTCGCCGCCTCGGTTTTCATCTCAGCCACTTGTGCGACGGAATTGGCCTCGCCAGCATTATAGAGGACGCCGATCTTCGTTGCCGTTGGCGTCAGTTTATGGATCAGTTCGAAGGTCAGGTTCAGAGGCTGCTTGTCGCTGGTTCCGGTCAGCGTGCCGTCTGGTTGAGCGAAGCTTTTGATCAATTTCGCGGCGACGGGATCGGTCACAGCCGAGAAGACGATCGGGATTGCTCCTTTGGCTGCGGCCTGGCAGGCCTGGGCAGACGGTGTGGAGATGGCAACGATCACGTCGGGCGATTTGCCGGCAAATGTCTTGGCGATCTGCGTCTGCGTCGGCATGCTTCCTTGAGCGCTTGCGATGTCGAGCGTGACGGTCTTGCCGTCGACGAAGCCGGCATCGGCCAGTGCATCGACGATCCCTTTGCGGGCCGCATCGATGGCCGGATGCTCGACGATATAGGTCAGCGCCACTGTCTTGTTCGCCGCAGTGGTGACCGTGGCGGAGAAAGACAGGAGCAGGGCCGAGAGGGCCAGTGCGTGTACGAAAGCGGTTCTGCGTTTCACCGGAGCAATCTCCTTGTAAGGTTTTGGCAATGACGGGTCAGGCGGCAAATGGTGACTGCGGGCGGGGTGACATGGGTTCGCGGGCGGAAACCTGCTCGGGCCGCAACAGCATTGGAGGAAGGCGAAGCTTGGAAGGTCGAAGATCGGCAATGGTGGGCGCACCCATCATTGCCTGGGCGACGTCGAGTTCGGCGGCGATGATGGCAAGGGCTCTGAACACGGCATTCTCGCCGCCACTCGCCAAGGCGTAGAGTGTCGCACGTCCGAGCTGCACGGCCGTTGCTCCAAGCGCCAGCGCCTTGGCAACATCGGTGCCGCTGCGAAAGCCGCTGTCGACCAGGATTGCGAGCTTGCCCCCGACGGCGCTGACGAATTCCGGCAGGATGTCGATACTCGCGACGGCTCCATCGAGTTGCCGGCCGCCGTGATTGCTGACCACGATGCCGTCAAGCCCAAGCTCGGCTGCCCGGCTGCCCTGCCTCGGATTGAGCAATCCCTTGAGGATCAGCGGTCCCTTCCAGCGATCCCGTATGAAGGCGATATCGTCCCAGGACACGGTCGGGTCGAGCTGCTGTTCCATCACCTCGGCAATCGTTCCTGCGGATTTGAGGTCGAACCCGGCTTCCATGACTTTCAGGCGTGGAGCGCCGGTCATGGCCATTCGCAAGGCCCATCCGGGATGGGCCGCAAGGCTCAGGAGCTTTCTGGGCGTCCAGCGGAACGGCAGCGAAAAGCCATTGCGGGCATCGCGCAACCGTCTGCCGGGAATGGCGTTGTCGACGGTAATCTCGAGCGCTTCGAAGCCCAGCGCTTCGGCCTGCTTCAGGAGCCTGAGGCTTACCTCGCGGTCCCGGAACAGGTAGAGCTGAAACCACTTCCTGCCTTCGCCGGCGGCGGCCACGGCTTCCATGGTCGCGCTGGCCGCCGAACTCATGACAAAGGGGATTCCCGCTCGTCCGGCGGCCCGGGCCAGCGCCTGGTCGCCTGCGGGCCATGCCGCGCCTGCCAGTCCGGTCGGTCCGATGATGACTGGCATTGTGAGCGGCTTGCCAAAGAGCGAGATGGCGGCAGAGCGAAGGCCGACGTCGACCGGGGCGGAGCCGACGAGACGGATCCGATCTAGTGCCGCACGGTTTTCGTGCAGCGTCAACTCCGAGCCGGCGCCGCCGTCGAAGAAGTCAAACACCATTTTCGGCAATGCGCGCCGCGCGGCGGTTCTGAAGTCGGCGATCGATGCCGGACCATGCGGATTGGACATAAATTCTCACTACCTCCCTGGTTTATGGATCTCGCTCAATTGAAAGGCGGCGCCTCGGCGAGATTGAAAATCTTGCCAGGATTCATGATGTTGTGAGGATCGATGGCGCGTTTGATCGCGGCCATGACCCGGATGGCAGGCCCGTGCTCCGCGACAAGCGCTGCTATTTTGCCGTGGCCTATCCCATGCTCGCCGGTCGACGTTCCCTGCAGCGTGATGGCGCGGGCTGCGAGACGCTTGGTCAGAGCCTCAACCCGCTGGCGCTCATCGGCATCGGCGGGATCGAAGAGGACGCAAAGATGGAAATTGCCGTCACCGACATGGCCGCAGATCGGTGCGAGGAGGCCAAGATCCCGCACGTCATCCTTGGCGGCGAGTATGGCCTCGACAAGCCGCGATACCGGGACGCAGCTATCCGTGGGAAGGGCACTTGCGCCCGGACGTAGCGCAAGATTGGCCCACCAGATATCATGGCGTGCCTGCCAGAGCCGGCCCCTGGCCTCCGCCGATACGGCGGTATCGAACCGACTGGCGCCGGCGGCACGCGCCTCCTCCTCGATGAACGGCAAGGCGGCCTCGACCGCCGCGCGGCTGCCGTGCAGTTCGATAAAAAGCGTTGGCTCGACCGGCAGGGAGAGTTTTGAATAGCGATTGACGGCCTCGACCTGCAGTTCATCGAGCAGTTCGATGCGTGCCAGGGTGTCGGTGAGCCTGGTCGCAACAAGCACGAAGCCGACCGCCTGTTCCAGCGTGGAGAAACTCGCCGAAATCGCAACGATGTGGTCCGGAATCGGATGCAATTTGACGGTGACGTCGGTTACGATGCCGAGCGTGCCTTCCGATCCCATCCAGAGACGTGTCAGATCGTAGCCGGCAGCCGATTTCCGAGCATGGCTTGCGGTGCGGATCCGATCACCATTGGGCAGGACGACGCCGAGTGAAACGACGTTGTCTTTCATCGTGCCATAACGCATGGCATTCGTGCCGGAGGCGCGCGTCGAGGCCATCCCGCCAAGTGAGGCATCCGCGCCGGGATCGACGGGAAAGAACAGCCCTGTATCGCGCAGTTCAGCGTTCAGGCGCTTGCGGGTTACGCCCGCCTCGACCGTCGCCGTCATGTCGTCCGGTCGAATCGTCAAAATCCGATCCAACCGTGAGAGATCGATGCATATTCCACCCATGAGGGCTGCAACATGTCCTTCGCAGGACGTGCCGGTCCCAAACGGGATCACCGGCACGTCAAAGGCGTGGCAGGTCGCCACGATACGCGATACTTCCTCCGCCGTATCAGGGAAAACGACCGCGTCCGGCGGATAGGACGGATACCAGCTTACGTCATGGCCATGCTGGTCACGCACGGCCGGCGCCGTTGTCAGCCGATCGCCAAAATGCAGCTTCAACTTCGTGATTGCGGCGTCGACAAGATCGCCATGGCGTCCGTAGTGGTTCACTGCGGTCGTCATCGTCCCGCCTCCTGCTGGCTATCGGACCATCGAAAGGCGGCCGGAGGCTTGGTCCCCCCTGACGAGAGATGTTCCTCGCTGCGGTTGCGCAGATGGCGGCTCGCCATCGGAAATGTCCCGAGCACGACCAGCTCCCGAGCATGGCGGGCGAGAGTATCGAGCGCATCGGCCACCTCCGGTGTGGCCGGATCGCCCTCGAACTCGCAGAGGAAGCGGGACGGCACGAATTGCCCGCCGACAAGGTAGCTTTCGATCTTGGTCATGTTGATGCCGTTTTCGGCAAATCCGGCAATGGCGTGGTAAAGGCAGCCCGGCCGGTTCTGTGTGCGGAAGACGATCGTCGTCAGAAGCTGTGTTTTCTGCTCGGCCGCTTGAGGTTCGGCAGACAGCACATAGAACCGCGTCGTGTTATGCGGATCGTCTTCGACATTGCGTTTGAGGATATCCAATCCGTAAAGGTCGGCGGCGAGATCCGAAGCAATCGCGGCTTCGCTCGGATCCTCACAAGAGGCCACCAGCTCGGCGGCGTGGGATGTCGTCGGCGCGGCGATGGCCTCGAGATCGAGCGCTGCGATAAGGCGGCTGACCTGACCAAGTGCCACGGGATGCGAACGCACCCGCCTGATGCTTGCAAGCGATGCGCCCGCCGGTGCCATCAGGCAATGTTCGACGCGCTGAAAATGCTCGCCGACGATATGCAGACCACTGTCGGGCACGATTCTGTGCACATCCGGCACGCGCCCGACCAGGCTGTTTTCGCATGGTAGGAGGATCCGGTCGACTTCACCGCGGACGGTGCTGGCGATCGTGGTCTCCAAGCTCGGCAGGGCAATGCGGTCCGCGGATGGGAACGCTGTCCGGCAGGCAACATCCGCGAATGCACCGGGCCGACCGTTATAGCCGACCTTATGGACTGTTGTGTCCAAGCCGAGTTTCGTGCCAACCGGATGCGATGCGCTTGCATTCGGATCGAAAGGGATCGCGGGGGAAGGGGTCTTAGACCCAGGGTTTGCGGCGGTCGAAGTCATAGGCGATCTCCGAAGGAAATTTGTGCACGCCAGGTCACGCCGCGGGCGGTATTGTGCCGTCCCGCGTCGAGCGCCTGTCATCGCTCATCCATGATTAATTTGCGGTCGGCAGCCTTGTTGTTTCCATCACCGTCATCGGCCAAAGCAGGGCGATGCCGTTGCCGTCGGAAACGATGTCAAGATGGCGTTCCGCTGCAACAAGGCAGTCGTCATCGGTGAAGATCTCGGTCGCCGAGAACAGCAATCGTAGAAAATGTCCAAGATCCGCCTTGGTGTCGAAGCGCCAGCGGGTGGTGACATCGGTAAATTGAGGCTTGTCCCATCCGGTCAGAGCGCACAGGCTCGTTGCAAATTCCCGCGAAAGGAAAGAGACCTCGTGGCCGGTACAGCAACTCAGCGCGATGAAATCGTCGAAATAGGCGGCAAGCCGCGTTCCGGCGAAGATGTCGGCAATCACCAGCTTGCCGCCGGGCCGCATATGGGCTGCGATCGCCTTCCAGGCGGCAGTCTTGTCGGAAATATGATGCACGGCGCCGCGCGACCAGGCCATGCCAAAATCGCGGATCGGCAGGTTGAGCATGTGCGCTGCCTGACCGAAGACCCTGATCCGGCCGTCACTTTCGAGTTCGAGATCCTCAAGCTGCTCGGTGGACGGATCGGTCGCGACCAATAAGCCGGCAGGGCCGACATCTTCGGCGATCGCGCGGCTGAAATGACCGTTGCCGGCGCCGATTTCCAAGACGCGTCGGCCGTCGATCGGCTGCAGGAAGCGGCGCATGGCGGCAATATCGTCAAGCCAGGCATCGGGAAAGAGATGGAGTGCATCACGGTAGGTCGCCGAGCGGCGGCCGGAAAAGACGACCTCAGATTCGATCGGTGTCGAGGACATATACATGACATATGCCTTCCAAAATTGTTGCGGTTCGGACATCTCCCTAGATTCTAGTTATACGGGTAATCGCGGTGCGATTTACCTCTTATGATTAAAACTACAACATAGATTTGCTAGGAAATCAATTGCTATTTGCAAGTAATTTAGACATGCATAAACTTTGGGCAATCGCTCCGATTGGAGGCACTTTAGCCGAGGAAATAGCCGGTTCTGAGGGATATTCTTCACAACGGCGGCAGCGCGTCGCAACTGCAGGGGTGAACTGCGAAACTACAGTGGGACCATTATCGCAACACGCCAGCCTCTGTGACGGGTAAGGCCCGATCGCAGATGGCATTGTGATTGCCCAGTTTCAGGCGTTGAGCACCAGGATATTGCCAAGAAGGATTGTCGCGCCACCAAAGGCAAGACGGGTATCGATGTGCAGGCCTTCGAAGATGACCGAGATCGTTATGGCCACAATCGGAACAACTGTCAGCGCATAGGCCGCCCGTGCAGGGCCGACCTTCTCGATGAGCGTGAAATACATGAGAAACGTAACGCAGGAGGCGACAATTGCGAGATAGGCGAGCTGCGCCAGATAGCCAGCGGTGACAGGTATCGTAAGAGACGTGCCGACGACGACCGCCCAGGCGACCCCGAAACCGCATCCGCACAATGCGCCCCAACCCATGAGCACCGGGATCGGCAGGCCGCGCCGCTGGTTGCGTGCAGCAATCGCTGTCCCCGCACCCGTCGCCACCGCCGCGACGCCTGCCCAGATGAAGCCCATCACGGTTTGCGGGTTGAGATGCAGCGCGAAGATCTGTGGGGCGGCGACGATGCCAAGACCCAGGAGACCACAAATTATACCAATCGTCGCGCGGCGGCTTATCCGCAGATTCAGAAGCAATCGGCTGACGATGGCCGCGAACAGCGAGGAGCTCGATAGCACCAAAGCTGCAATCCCGCTGGGAATACCCTTCGTCGCCTTATAAAAGGCGATGAAGGCAAGTCCGAAAAACAACACGCCTTGCAACGCCACCCAAGGACGGTCGCTGCGGGCTATCGTGATCGGTCTGCCGGTGGCGATCGAAAATCCGAGCATGCCTAACCCTACGAGAAACATGCGGATTGCGACCGACAATTCGGGAGCAGAAGCGCTTGCTTGGAGGGACGTCACAATGGCGCCAGAACCCCAGAAAAGTACGGTCGCGAGAAAGAGGGCTGCGGTCATCTCACATCCTTTGTAGCTGGAATCCAGGCAAGTGCCTGCTTTGGCGTGATGCGCATGGGATATGAGGCATAATGTCGATCATTTACTTGTAAAATGCAACTAATAGAAATTCATATTCTCGGCGCCATCATAACCCTTGGCTCTCAAGCGCGGCGACATCGGGCGCGGAAGTTGAGCAACGTCGATGTCCCTGCAGAGCTCTCCCGTGGTGCAATATGGCTCGCACCGGTGCCGGTTCTCACCGCTATGACCGACGGGTGGAGCTCTCGGCGAGTTCAGGACCGGCGCCGAGGAGGAGACCCCTGGCAGGTCTGCCAGGAGATAGTTTTCAGTTGCGCCTCGAAGCCGCGAGCACGGCCCATCCGTGCGATGGCAGTCGGACCGACGTTGCGCGACCGGGAAAGGTCGTTCTCACCTCGGCAGCTCCGGCCAGCACATCGCCGCCACCCGGCGCAGAGAGAATGGCGTCGCCATCACTGAGATTGAGCGCCACGAGAAGGCTGTTGTCGTCCGCTTCCATGGCCCAGACGGCCTCCCGCTTTGTGAGGTGAATCTTGCGGCTTCTGGCTTTGAAAAGCCAGGGGTGACGACGGCGAAGGCCTATGAGCTGCTGATGAAGTCGGTAAGTCGACCAGCCGAACGGTGCCAAACCCTCCGGCGTCGAGGGAAAGGCAGGCCGGACCGCATCATCGCCGCCCGCCCGGTTTTCCTTGATACCTCGAAAGGCCTGCTCATCACCCGCTTAGATGGTTGGCGTACCGCCGATGGTCAGTAGGAGTGCCAAGGCGTGGGCAAGGTGCCGTTCGTCGGTCAGCCGGCTCGCCAGTCGTGTCACGTCATGGTTTCCAACGAAGGTGAACGGCCGAGGGACTGCATAGGCTGCATCGAGCCGCCATCCAGAGGCGCCCCGGTCCAGCCAGTGGTTCATCACGCGCGTCACATAGGCGATGACATCCGGTGACTCATGATTGAGTGCGACCAGTGCGTGATGTCCTTCGAACGTCGCATAATCGGGCTCGCCTGCGCTGTCCGCGCCGCCGAGCCAGCGGAACCAGCCCGCTTCAACGGAAGTTGGGCCGCTCTCAAGAGCTGCCCGGAGAAGCGGAAAGTCCCTTCCGACATGGTTGAAGACACCATCGAGAACGACCCGCAATCCGCATCGTTGCGCCTCGGTGATGAGCTGGTCGAAATCCCCGCCATCTCCCAGGCGAGGATCTATCCGAAAATGGTCTATCGTGTCGTAGCCGTGCGTCGATGAGGCAAAGATCGGTCCCAACAGGAGACCTGATGCCCCCAGCGCGACCGCATAATCGAGCCAATCCACGATGTGGGCGAGACGATGACGAAGGCCGGTTTCCGCATGCTGCGCGGCCCCTACGAAACCGAGGGGATAGAGATGCCAGAAGACGGCATTATCGATCCAGCGAGTCATGAAGCCCCGTATCCCGTTTGCCATGGCCATCGAAGGCCAGCTTGAGCATGATGTCGGCGGCCGCGATCAAAGCCGTGCGCTCCTCTTCTGAAAGCGCTCCCAGCATTGCATCGCGCAACCACGCCTGACGCGCGCGTAAATCGTCCGCGAACACGGTCTTGCCCTTCTCCGTCAGAGCGATGATCAACGCTCGCCGGTCGGTCGGGTCTCTCCGGCGTTCGATCAGCCCGTCGCGTTGGAGACCGGCAATGATCCGCGTCAGAGATTGAGGTTGAAGGCGCTCCTCGGCGGCCAGTTGCACGGCCGGCGTTGGTCCAAGGCGACCGAGCGTTCCAAGAAGACTGATCGCGGCCAGCGTCACCGCGCCTTCCGGGCGCTCCGAGCGCAAGCGCCGCCCGAGCGCGAGGACGGCACGGAGCAGGAAGAGAGCTTCTTGATCAAGATCTTTCGCCATATGCTACGCATAGCGTATCAATTGGAGAAAGGCGAGTCCTCTCCTGCCGACGCCGGTTGTCCACCAAGCGAATCCCGGCAGAATTGTTACTCCCGGCCTCTCGCCATTCGGCGGTAATTCTTTCATGGCGACCGTTTGGATCACAGCTCCTAATGGCAACTCAGCGTGAAAGGAGAAGCTCATGAACACCGACAATGAATTGACCAGAACCCTCCCGAATCATCCCTCCGTCGTTTCGGCCAGCGAATGGCGCGCGGCGCGGCAGGCGATGCTGATCAAGGAAAAGGCACATGTCAGGGCGCGTGATGCGCTTGCCGCCGAGCGCCGGAGGATGCCTTGGATGGCCGTCGAAAAGGATTATGTGTTTGAAGGGCCCGACGGCAAAGCCAGCCTGCACGACCTTTTCGCAGGGCGCCGACAGCTGATCGTCTATCGCGCCTTCTTCGAGCCTGGGGTCTTCGGTTGGCCCGATCATGCCTGCCGCGGCTGCTCGCTTGGCGCGGACCAGGTTTCCAATCTGGTCCATCTAAACGCACGTGACACCACTCTCGTCTACGCGTCTCGCGCATCACAAGAGGATATCAGGCGACTGAAGACGCGCATGGGGTGGGAACACATCCCCTGGTACACGATCACAGACGACTTCGATCGAGATTTCGGGGTCGACGAATGGCATGGTCACAATGTCTTCATTCACGACGGCGGCCAGATCTACCGTACCTATTTCACCGATAATCGCGGCGACGAGGCATTGGGCACCGTTTGGAGCTATCTCGATCTAACCCCGCTTGGGCGACAGGAAATCTGGGAGGATTCTCCGGCAGGTTATCCGCAGGAGCCTCCGTATAAATGGTGGAACTGGAATGATAACTACGAGACCGAGGTAACACCCAGTGCGCGATGGGCAGAGGTATCGGACGCAGGCGAGGCGGCATTCCGCAATGGGAAAGCCGAGCCGAAGCGATAAGGGCGGCCATCCACGGTTCGAAGCAACCGGCACTATCAGGCATGGACGCATCGCGGTGTGTCCTGTCGGCCTGCGGACCCACATTCTACGGCTGAGTTTTGTGCAGCGTCGATGTTGGCTCAGGCCGGTGCGACCCAACAGTCTCTGCGAACTTCGGCCACCGCTTAAGCGGTGGTTGACGCGGAAGTTGTGGGCTGCAGGTCGAAAAGACGTGGCCGGTCCGTCCTTCCGCTGGACGATCAAACGACGAAAACCTAAAAGAGATCAAACCGCGTCATGACGGAGGAGAAACATGAAGCGCATCGAGATGGAGGTGAGTGGCGGCTGCCAGTGTGGTGCCGTGCGCTACCACGCAACCGCTATGCTCGACAATTCGCATCTCTGCCATTGCCGCATGTGCCAGAAAGCCTCGGGCAACATCTTTGCCGCGCTGGTCGCGGCGCCGGATGATGCGCTCACCTGGACACGCGGCAAACCGAGCGTCTGGAAGAGTTCGGAACTTGTCGAGCGCGGTTTTTGTGCCAATTGCGGCACGCCGCTGTTCTTCCACCACCTCGAAAACGGTCGCACCAATTTGATGATCGGTTCGCTTGACGATCCCAACGCCTTCGCGCCGCACGCCAATACCTGCACCGAGAACATGGTGACATGGTTCGATACGATCACAGGCATAGAAAATACCGGCGCGACTGAGAATAACGGCGTCGATTGGGCCGCGGCGATCAAGGGAAGCAACAACCAGCACCCCGACCACGATACCGCCTCATGGGCGGTGAGGGCGCGCGACGGCTGATCCCATTCCGGCGGTTGCCGGTGCGGCCCTGTCTCTCGCGGCTATTTCGAATAGTCATCATGCCCGAAACGGACGATAGCAACAGCCTACTGTCGAGATGGTGCATGCAGAGTGAATGAAGGTCTGCTCGCCCCTGTTGACCCGCCGCGGAACCGCTCCGCACGATCTGTTTCTCCAGTTCACGACCGCGCATTCTCATCCAAGATGGAACGCGGAACGGTCTAACTGCATTTAGATGGTTCCATTCATGGGGATGCGAGCCATGCATGGCAAGGTGACACGACATCGACATGGCAGGATTGGTAATCGAAACCTCTTTATCCGCGAAGCCGGACCGGTAGATGCTCCAGCCCTGCTTCTGCCGCATGGTTATCCATGTTCGTCCTTTCAATTCCGTCGCCTCATGCCGGCTCGTCTGGGGGCCGCAGGACGGCTACATGCCGGCGGAATCGGCCCGCGCTTATCTTCGCGATGTGCCGGAGGCGGAACTGCATCTCATTGAGGATGCCGGTCACTGGCTGCTGGAAACACACTTCGATGACGCTCTGCCGCTCATCCGCGATCTCTCCCGAACGCTTCACTAAAACCCCAACCTATTGAGGAGTCACTGGCACGTCACCGAAAGGAGCCCAATCATGGTTACGAAGCCGACCATTGCACGCATCTGGCGCGGCCGCACGCGTCGAGACATCGCCGATATCTACGAGCCTTACATACGAGCTGAAGGCATTCCGCCACTTCAGAAGGTTGCACTCGGCGTTCAGCTCTTCCGCGAGGATCGTAAGGACGAGACTTGGTTCACCACCATCTCCTATTGGCACGACATCGAGGCGATGACCGCCTTCACCAAGGGCGAACCCACCAAGGTGCATCACCTCGACCGTGATGCCGAACTGCTGATGGAATTGCCTGAGCAAATCGAAATCCACCGCATCCTAGTCGACGACCAGAACCTGCGTTGATCGGCATGTCGCTGATCTGGGCCTGACGTCGCGCTATCGCACAAGAGGAAGCATCGCAAAAAGGCCGGGGGCTGAGCCCATGTCCTTCCTGCATCGCATCGCTGGCGACATCGCGCTGGATCTCGCCAATACCGTGTCCTGGTGTGGTAGGGATCGCGAGATCGATCATCTGGCAAGCGCCGAGGACATTGTGGCGTGGGCAAAGGAAGGCGGTTTGGTTGCAGGCAGTTACGCCATAGATGCGAGCGAATGCGATATGTTGATCAACCGCACCCGTCGTTGCGCTCAGCGATAGGTGAGGCTGGCGCTGCGATTGCGCAGGGTAGGGAACCTCCCTCATCTGCCTTCGACATCATCCGCGATCTAGCTGCGGGCGCCCTGCAGTCCGCTACTGTCTCGGGAGTTCCCGCAATCCTCGAATTTGAGGGCATTGATCAGATTGTCGGCACTATCGCCTGGGCCGCGTTGGATCTGCTTCGCGGCGACGAATTATCCCGGCTGAAGCAATGTCCGCCAGACGATTGCCAATGGTTGTTCATCGACCGCACGAAGAATCTTTCGCGTCGCTGGTGCGACATGGCTACCTGCGGCAATCGAGCCAAGAAGCACGCACATCGACATGGCGCCTGATGCTCAATTGACGACGGCACGCTGGCCACCGCACGGTCTTTCTTCTTCTCAACCGCTATAGCATGTTCTCAAGGTAGATATCCCGGCCGCAATCCGGCTCGGGATCGCCGGGCTCCGGTCATGAGATGCCCTCCGCTTCTGATGTGGAACGCCGCAAATCCGGAATTGCCGGGACGGGATTGCTCGGATCGATGGTGGCGAACGCATAGAGATTGCCGGAGCAACTAAAGTCATCTCACAATCCACTCACAAGATTTTTATAAATTAGATTTGACTAAATCCGATCTCGCTATTTTCTTCCCGCCACCCGTACCTATCTCGCACTTGCGAAATGATCGCGCATTCCAACCCGCCGGGCATGGGTACGCCCCCTGCCTGCCGTCCGGCCCATCACAAGGACTCGACAATGGGTGATTTGCTCAAAGGAATCTCCAGCTTTCGCGGTGCCGTGTTTCCCGATCATCAGGCACTTTACCGCCGGCTGGCGGAAGAAGGGCAGCAGCCGCACGCGCTGATGATTTCCTGCGCCGACAGCAGGGTGATGCCCGAAACGATCACGCAATCAGGCCCCGGCGAACTCTTCGTCTGCCGCAATGCCGGAAACATTGTTCCGCCGTTTTCCACGGCGAATGGCGGTGTATCGTCGGCGATCGAATATGCCGTCGTGGCGCTCGGCGTTCGTGACATCATCGTTTGCGGGCATTCCGATTGCGGTGCGATGAAAGGGCTCTGCCATCCCGATCTTCTGAAGCCGATGCCGAATGTCGCTGCCTGGCTGAAACACAGTCATGCGGCCCATTCGATTGTTTGCGAAGCCTATCCCGCCGATCTGCCCGAGCGCCAAAGGGTTCGCGCCATCGCCATGGAAAATGTCGTCGTCCAGCTGGACCATCTGCGCACCCATCCTTCCGTCGCCGCCAAGCTGGCGACCAGTGACATCACTTTGCATGGCTGGTTCTTCGATATCGAGACAGGAGAGGTGCTTGTTTATGACGGTGGGGCGGCTCGCTTCACGGAAATCCTCGAGGACAGGCCCTTGCCTGTCGCTGTCACCGGGCGCGGTCGTCCGCATGTGATCCCTCAAGCCGCGGAGTAGGCCGATGATGTCAAGCTCTGCTCTTTCGCGCGACTTCGCGTCGTCGCTCGTCGTATTCTTGGTCGCCATACCACTTTGCCTCGGGATTGCGGTGGCGTCAGGAGTTCCGGTGGCGATGGGCCTCATTTCAGGCATTGTCGGCGGCATCGTCGTCGGCCTTTTGGCCGGATCTCCACTTCAGGTGTCAGGGCCGGCGGCCGGTCTGGCCGTGATCGTCTTCAGCTTCGTCGAGCAATATGGCGTTGCCATGCTAGGGCCGGTTCTCATCGTGGCGGGATTGTTGCAGGTCCTTGCCGGCTTCCTGAAGATCGGATCGTGGTTTCGGGCCATTTCGCCTGCGGTGGTCCACGGCATGCTCGCCGGGATCGGCATCCTTATCATTCTCGGACAAGTCCATGTGCTGATGGGGGCGAGACCTGCTGCCGGAGGCATCGAGAACGTCACCGCCATGGAGCAGACCCTCGGTCGCGTATGGGGTGCGGGATTGACCCGGGAATCGGTGGCTCTCCTCGTGGGATTGATCTCTTTGCTGGCCATGATCGCATGGGAGAAGTTCAGGCCGAAGCCATTGACGCTGGTACCCGGCGCTCTGGTGGGGGTTGCGGTTGGCACGATATTGACGGCCGGGATGCAGCTGCCGATCGCCCGGGTGGAGGTGCCGTCCTCTCTCATCGAAAGCATTTCGCTGCCGACGCTCGAGAGTTTTGCTAGGATGATCGAGCCCGGTATCATCGTGGCGACGCTGGTCATCGCGGTGATCGCCAGTGCGGAAACGCTGCTGTCATCCGCGGCCGTCGATCGCATGCATGATGGCGTGCGGACCCGCTTCAACAAGGAGCTGTTCGCGCAAGGCATCGGCAACGGACTTTGCGGCCTGCTTGGTGCGTTGCCGATCACGGGCGTCATCGTCAGATCCTCCGCCAACATTCAGGCAGGCGCGCGCACCCGGGCATCGGCCATTCTGCACGGCGTCTGGATTCTCGGGCTCGTGGCGTTTCTGCCGCAGCTGCTCGTAATGGTGCCGCTGACGGCGCTTGCCGCCGTTCTGCTGGTGACGGGATGGCGGTTGATCAGCCTTCATCACGTCCGCCATCTCTTCGAGCACCACGGTTGGGTTCCCGTGGGGATCTGGACCGCGACGGTGGCGATGGTGGTGCTCCAGGACCTGCTCGTCGGCGTGGCGCTTGGCCTGGCTCTGTCCATACTGGAGATCTTTCCATATCTTCGTCGCAAGCTTGCGATCGACAGGTTGGAAGATGAGGAAACCATTCATCTCGATCTCGCCGGCGTGGCGACCTGCAGAGACGTTCCCACGTTGCTCAATATGCTGGAAGCGCTTCCCGAGGGACGCAAGATCAGGATTGCGGGCACTCGCCTGCATTATCTTGACCATACGAGTGCCGAAACCCTGCGCGAGTGGGTGAAACGCCAGAAGAAATCGGGACGCCTGATCGAAATCCAGCATCCACCGGCCGGGCGCCATCCTCGGCTGAAGCCGATTTTTGAACGGCTTTCGGAGGAGGTAGCCTAACCTCAGCCACGCTCCAACCGCTGGAGCGGCTCAGCTTTTCACGGAACCTCTGAGCCGCTCTATCCTTTTGTCTGCTCGCAATTCCGGACGGAAAACTACCGCGCATTTTCCTGGAAACGCTCTTGGTGTGCAGTCCCGGTCACAGCGAATAGAACCATCACGATACATCCAAGGTTCGCCGGACCCTCTGGGTCCGCCTACCAATCCAGGCGGATTGCAAGCTTGCCCACGTGACCGCCGGCGGCAAGGGCCGCGTAGGCATCGGAGAGCTCCGCGATCCCGAAGACCCGGTCGATCACCGGTTCGATTCGATGGGCGGCGATTGCGGCTGCCGCATCCGAGAGATTGGCCACGGACCCGGTGTTGTTTCCCACGACGCGGATTGCCTTGACGATCAACGGCATGAGATCGAGCTCGAGCTTCGAACCCGTCACGAAACCCACTGTGTAGACCACGCCCCCCTGGCGAACGGCGGCCAGGGACCGCGCAAAGGTCGAGCTGCCCACCGTGTCGAGCACAAGGTCAGCTCCTACGCCCCCGGTGAGGTCGAGTACTTCCTTGTCCCATTCGGGATTGCTTCGATAGTTCACGGTCTCATCGGCGCCGAGCGCTCGCGCGCGATCCAGCTTTTCATCCGACGACGAGGTTATGATGACCCGCCCACCGCGCGCCTTGGCAAGCTGCAGCGCAAAGATGGAGACGCCACCAGTGCCAAGCAGTGCGACAGTCGAGCCCGGCCCGATCTCGGCCGTCGCTAGCGCGTTCCAGGATGTGGTAGCGCTGATGGGCAAGGTCGCGATCGCTTCCCATGTCAGGTGATCGGCTGCCCTGACAAGCGTTGCCGTGTCCACCGTCGCGAACTCGGACAGCGAGCCGGGCTGATCCACTCCGCGCATGGTGCGCGCCTGCAGGGCATTCGCACGACCAGCGTGCCAGAGAATCTTGGGGTGAAGCGCCACTCGGTCACCGACGGACAGGTTGGTCACCTCCGGCCCGATCGCGATAATCTCCCCGGCGCCATCGGCGATGGGAACCAGCGGATAATTGATGCCGGGATAGCTGCCCTGCGCAACAGCAAGATCAATGAAATTCAGGCTTGCCGCCCGCATGCGGACCAGCGCCTGCCCTCTGGACGGCGCGGATGGCTCCTGTCTCTGGCGATGCTGGAAGTTATCGAGTCCGGGTCCCGTGAGTTCGATCTGATGCATGATGGCTCCTTTCAGCCGAAATCTAGCTCCAGCTGAAATCTAATACTGCGTTCCTCCGCCTTGAATTGCCTTATATGGCGGTTTAGAACTGCGTATTATGCAGGAATGGATAAGCAATCCCGATCTTGGAGACATATCCGCCTTCGTAGCGCTCGCGGAATGCGGGTCGTTTATTGCGGCTGGCCAGAGACTGCGGCGAAATCCGACGGCTGTCTCAAGGCGTGTTCAGTCTCTCGAGGTACGGCTTGGTGTCCGCCTGGCAGAGCGTAGCACCCGCAAGGTTGTATTGACCGAAGCAGGCCGGGCATATCTTGAGCGGATCAGGCCACTCCTCGATAGTCTCAAGACAGCGGAGCTCGAGACGGCCGCTCTTGCTGAAGGCGAGCCACGCGGTTCCATCAAGCTGGCTCTGCCCTCCGCATTCGGCCGCCAATGGATCGCGCCGCTATTACCGCTTTTTCTGCGCGAGCATCCCCTTGTCTCCATTGAGGCCAGTTTTTCGAATGCCTACGTGGACCTGATCGGCGAAGGCTATGATCTGGCTATTCGTCTCGGAAGCCTTGCGGATTCGCGGCTGATCGTACGCAAGGTCGCAGACCGTCGTCGTCTTCTATGCGCCGCTCCCAGCTACCTCAGAGAAAGGGGAGAGCCCCGGACCCCCGACGAGCTCGTACACCACGCGTGCCTACGCTTCACGGGTAAAGCGAACCCGCATGTCTGGGAGTTCGACAATGCCGAGCGCGGTGAGCGTGTTGTGCCAGTTTCCGGTCCAATGGCCTCGGATGATGCCGAAACCCTTGTCCAGGCTGGAATTGCAGGCCTCGGGATAGTTTACGCCACTGACTGGCTGGTGGGGCGGGAACTCGCCGACGGGCGCCTCGTTCGAATCCTGCCCGAATGGTCGCTTCCCGACGAGGGCGGAATCTATGTCATGACACCTTCGAAAGCCGGTCTGCCCACGAAAACGCGTGCATTTGCAGACTGGATCGCAACGCGGCTCAGTCGGGCGCCATGGTCGAACCCACAACCTGAATAAGTCCAGTCTGAATGTCTTTCCTCAATCGGAAGGATGCTCCGCGTCTTGGTAGTCCGCTGGCCGTGCCAAGGTCAATTCCGTGTCATCGATGACATAGCGGACATAACGATAGTCGCGTATGAAGCTGATCCGGCCGTCGAGCCATTCCAGCCACATGAAATAGTCGGGCGTGGCATTCGCCCGATCGGAAAAGACAGCGACGACTTCCCGTCCGCCAAGCCAAGCCGGCACGAGCCACACACCTTCAATCTCCGCATAGATGCTGAAGAAGTTTCCAACGTCAGCCGAGCCGACGCGAACCGGGTACGCGGACTGATGCAGTTTGACGTCATCTGCCAGAAGCGCGCGCGGACTGTCCCAATCGCGTCCATTGAACAGTGAGACATAGCGCGCCAATGCCTCCGTTAAGCGGTTCGTCCGATGCAAGGAGCCGGAAGCTCCCGCGAAGGGTGGAGGCGGGTGGTCATGATGCGGCCGTTGCCTTGTCGAGCATTCCACCGCGTGTGCACCGCAACAAAATGCGGCACTCAAGTGGACTCCTGCCATTTAACGCGTAGTATGGAACATACCGCCATCACATCTCAGGCGCTTGTGATCGCAGGACAGAGTGTAAGCCGGTCGCCCGGGAATACGAGGAACTCTATGCCCCCTTCGAGATCGACAGACATGTCGCTGGATCGTGACCTTCGCCCTATCCTGCTGAAATGGGCAGGTAAATTCGTCGAATCGGAGGCCGCGGCAGATCGCGTTGTGCGGCGGACCA
This sequence comes from Rhizobium sp. BK289, assembly GCF_014193575.1. Lineage (NCBI taxonomy): Bacteria > Pseudomonadati > Pseudomonadota > Alphaproteobacteria > Hyphomicrobiales > Rhizobiaceae > Rhizobium > Rhizobium sp. BK289. The sequence goes on along the minus strand of NZ_JACHZO010000004.1, from coordinate 456,626 downwards.
TCAACGTTATCTGTGATAATCCCGAGCTGTTGGATGGGCCTCATATGAACGAGGCACTTTTCGCCTTATTACGCCGATACGCCTTCGACGAGAATGATCTGAAAACAAGCCGGGAATCCGAAAGCGCGAAATCGGCCGTCAGCGATATGAACAACAAAGAAGTTCAAGTGGAAAAATAGTTTCCATAATAAGCTCTTAGATCGGTGAGCCTGCCTATCTGGATGGACGCACAGGCCGCCTTCCGCACGGAAGGTTGCTCCCTCGATTGTTGCGGCCATTGCTCATAGAAATTGCTTCCGTACGCTCAAAGCGATCGATCGCGATTATCGGCCATTCACGGCTTCGCTTGGCACGATCGATCATTCTCGCGGGATGCCTCGCCGGGAACCGCGGGAGGATTGCGTTAAATCACGACTATCAATTGCAAGCGTTCTGGCGATCAGGCCGTGGAGAAGGACCTGTATTGCCCGCAGGAGGAGTTTTCTCATCTCGTTCCTCCGTTGTTCAAGCCATGGTCTCTGCCGCGCGAATGAAATTTCGCCAGCCGCCAAATTCGGTAATGTCTTTGGCCGCCGTGGTGGCGTGGGCCTCGCAGAGAAAACCGGAAACCGCCGTGCCGTCATCGAGCGTAACCTTGCCGATGCCGAGCGGGGCTGGGATTTTCTGGACGAAGCGGCCGAAGGCCTCCGGTGACACCGCCCAGACCTCGACTTCTATGCCGCCGCCTGTAAAGCCCGGTTCACGCACCAGTCCCGGCTTGGGCGGGACAGTCCCCGGCAGCGCGAAAAGACGGTAGTCGCCGGCCGTTCGGCAGGTCTTCAGCCGATAGCCACCGGAGGAGGTGAGCTCGTGGTTGAGCGGCATGCCGCTCAAATGTGCCCCGACGACAACGATCGGTACCGAACCGTCATCCGCCGGAGGCACACGGCTTGCGTCGGGGATCGTTGCCGCGCGATCCCGACCCATGCCCGCGCTCAAGGTCCGATGCATGGCGTCGGCGAAGGGGGCCAGTGCCTCGTCAGTGAAGGCCGGGCCGATCAGCGTCACGCCCGCCGGCAGGTGGCCGTTGGCGTCGAAGCCGGCCGGAATGGCGATCGCCGCACAATCGAGCAGATTGACGAAGTTGGTGTATCGGCCGAAATGCCCGTTTTTGACGATGGGGTCTGCCATCATCTCCTCGACCGTATAAGTGGTCGGCGAGGTCGGCAGCATCAAGATATCCACCTTCTCCCATTCCCGCCGGGTCTTCTGGCGCAGCGTCTCGAGCCTGTATCTGCCTTCGAAGGCATCGACGGCATCATAGGCTTTCGCGCCTTCGATGATGGTGCGCACCGTGGGGTCGAAATCATCGGCATTGCTGGCGAGAAAATCCTTCACCGCGGCCAGCCGTTCGGCGACCCAAGGTCCGTTATAGAGCAGCTCGGCCGACAGCCGGAAGGGCGTATAATCGAAGGGAACGATGGTCGCACCGAGCGCGCGCGCCCGTTCGATTGCAGCGTCGTAAAGGGCTTCCACATCTCTGTTGCCGAAGAATTCCCGTTCTGCTTCGTCGAGCACGCCAATCCGCAGTCCGGAGGCGGGCAGGCTGGTGGATGCCGCTTTGCGCGAGAACGGGTCGGCGGCGTCATAGCCCTCCATCACCTTGCGGATCGCAACGCCGTCGCCGACGGTCGCGGCAAAAATGGTAACGACATCGACACTGCGGCAGGCCGGTACTACGCCGACATTCGGCACGAGCCCCGGTGTGGGCTTGATGCCGACGAGATTGTTGAAGGCCGCCGGCACACGGCCCGAACCGGCCGTGTCGGTGCCGAGCGCGAAACTGGCGAGGCCCGAAGCGACGGCGACCGCCGAACCGGAGCTCGAGCCGCCTGACACATAATCCCTGTCGAAGACCGAGCGCGGTGCGCCGTGCGGCGAGCGCGTGCCATTGAGGCCGGTGGCGAACTGGTCGAGATTGGTCTTGCCGATCACTAGCGCCCCGGCGGCCCTCAGCCGGGCTACCACCGTCGCATCCTCGGCGGGATGATAGGCGAAGGCCGGGCAGGCGGCGGTGGTCGGAAGCCCCGCGACGTCGATATTGTCCTTGACTGCGAAAGGAATGCCCCAGAGCGGCAGGCTGTTCGGTTTCGGCGCGCGGGCCAGCAGCGCCTTGGCGGCAGTGCGCAGATCGTCGTCCGGGGTTGGCGTGATGAAGATCGCCGGATCGTCGGACGTCTGGCGGCGGCGGATCACCTCCTCGACAAGATCATAAGGAGACAAACCGGCCGCATAGGCGGATTGGAGCGAAGCGAGATCGAGAATAGTGGGAAGCATCAGATTTCCTCCAGCACGACGAGGACATCGCCGGCTTTGACGTTGCGACCGGGGCCTGCGCGCAGATCGCGGACGCGGCCCGCGGCGTGGGCGGTCACGTTGATTTCCATTTTCATGGATTCGATGATGGCGACTGTCTCGCCGGCGACGATGGGCTGCCCCTCCTCGACGAGGACCTTCCAGACATTGCCGGGCACGGCGCTCTCAACGCCGAAACAACCTGCTGGGATGTCGCCCGCGAGACCGGGACCACTATCCTCGTCGACGGAAAAGCTGTCGAGGCCGAGATCCTTCCAGCGCTGCCGCTCGGCCTCGAAGGCCGATTGCTGGCGAGCCTTGAAGGTGCCGATCGCCAGCGCGTTGGCGGCAAGGTCCGCCTCATAGGCCGCATAGGAGAATTCGCTCTCCTCGATGCGGATCGGATAGCCGCCATGCGGGAAGGCGGCGCGCGCTTCGCTCAGTTCCTGGTGGCTCACAGGGAAGAAGCGGATCTGGTCGAAGAAGTCGAGCAGCCACGGCTTTTCCTTGGAAAAGACCGGCGTCTGGCGCCAGGTGTTCCAGACCTGGATCGTGCGGCCGAAGAGCTGATAGCCGCCGGGGCCTTCCATGCCGTAGATGCACATATAGGCGCCGCCGATGCCGACAGCGTTTTCCGGCGTCCATGTCCGGGCGGGATTGTACTTCGTCGTCACCAGCCGATGGCGCGGGTCCATCGGAGTTGCGACCGGCGCCCCGAGATAGACATCGCCAAGCCCGAGGACGAGATAGCTGGCGTCGAAGACGATGTCGCGCACCGCCTGTTCGTCGGCCAGTCCGTTGATGCGGCGGATGAACTCGATATTCGACGGGCACCAGGGCGCATTCGGGCGGACGAGCTCCTGATATTTGCGCATCGCAAGTTCGGCATCGGGATCATCCCAGGAGAGCGGCAGATGCACGATCCGGCTTGGCACCTTCACCGCCTGCGCCGGCGGCAGCGAAGCCTCCATTTCGCTCAGAAGTCCGAGAAGGCGTGTGCGCGCAAGGCTCGTTCCGTCATAATGGATCTGCAGCGACCGGATGCCCGGTGTCAGGTCGATGACGCCCGGAAGCTTTGCTTCCTTGATCGCCTGCATGAGAAGATGCACGCGCAGGCGCAGCGCGATGTCGAGCTGCATCGGCCCATATTCGACCAGCAGATTGTCGTCCCCCTGCCGGCGATAGACCACGGGCACGGGTCCCGCCTCGCTGCGCCCCATGATCGTGGCCCCCGCATCGTCGCCTATGCGCTTGACCACCGGTCCGGCGATCGGGTCCCCGGCGCGTTTTTCCGCGCGGAAGCGGATCTTGTCGCCCGGTTTGAACTGGCCCATCTTCCATTGCTCGTCGCGCGCGATCACCGCCGGGCAGACGAAACCGCCGAGGCTCGGGCCATCGGGGCCGAGAATGATGGGCATGTCGCCGGTGAAGTCGATCGCGCCGACGGCATAGGCATTGTCGTGCAGGTTGGAGGGATGAAGCCCGGCTTCGCCGCCGTCCGCGCGCGCCCATTTCGGCGCCGGGCCGATCAGGCGGACGCCGGTGCGGGCGCTGTTGAAATGAACCTCGTATTCGGTCGAAAACAGCGTTTCGATATCGTCCTCCAGGAAGAAATCGGGGGCGCCGTGCGGGCCGTAGAGCACGCCGACTTCCCATTCACGCGTAAGCTCGGCCGGCGCGTTGGCCGGCTTGGATCCGGGCTGCGGAGCCCGGGCAAGCCGCAGCACATGGCCGGCGCGAAGCGGTCCCGTCGCATGACCGCCGAACTGGCCCAGGCCGAAGGTCGCGCGCGAACCGAGCACCTCCGGGGCCGCGAACCCGCCGGCAACGGCGAGATAGGCCCGCTGGCCGGCCCCCGCGATCGCACCGATCGAAAGCGTCTGGCCCGCCTTGATGAGGATCGCCGCATCATGTTGAGCCGGCATGCCATCGAGCGTCACCGGCATCTGCGCGCCGGCAAGTGCGATCGTGACATCCGAGAAGAATTTCAGCACCGGTCCTGAGACGGTCAGCTCCAGCGCCGCCGTCTCGTCGGCATTTCCGACCAGCCGGTTGGCATGGCGGAAGGATCGCTCGTCCATCGGTCCGCTTGGTGGCACGCCGACATGCCAGAGGCCCAGCCGCCCCGGCAGCTCCTGCAGGCTCGACTGGGCGCCCGGCGAAACCACCTCGGCCACATCTGGCAGGAAGACGAAATCCTTGAGAGCCGTGGTCGCCACATGGCCGCTCGCCAGAAGATCCGAGGCGGCGATGGCTTTCAGATAGTCGAGATTGGTCTCGATACCCGAGATCGTGCTCTCTTCGAGCGCCTTGCCGAGCGCCTCGATCGCACTTGCGCGATCTTCGCCCGTCACGATCACCTTGGCAAGCATAGGGTCGTAATAGGGGCTAACCTCGGTGCCTGTCTCGATCCAGCCATCGACACGTATCTTGTCCGGAAAGACAACCTCGGTCAGCAGCCCGGCGCTCGGCCTGAAGTCGGCGTGCGGCATTTCGGCATAGATGCGCGCCTCGATGGCTGCACCCTTGGGAACGAGGTTCTCCTTGCCCGTGAGAACGTCTTCGCCAGCCGCCTGCCGGATCATCCATTCGACGAGATCGATGCCGAAGACCGCTTCGGTCACGGGATGCTCGACCTGCAGGCGGGTATTGACCTCGAGGAAATAGAATTCTTCGCGTGCGGGGTCGTAGATGAACTCGACCGTTCCCGCCGACTGATAGTGGGCGGAGATACCGAGTGCGACGGCCGCGGCATGGAGGCGGGTCCGAACCGCATCGGATAGCCCCGGCGCCGGCGTCTCCTCGATCACCTTCTGGTTCCGGCGCTGCAAGGAGCAGTCGCGCTCGCCGAGCGCGATCACCCGGCCCTTGCCGTCGCCGAAGATCTGCACCTCGACATGGCGGGCGTTGGCCACGAAACGCTCGAGGTAGACACGCGCATCGCCGAAGCTTGCGCGCGCGGTGCGCTGCACGCTCTCGAAGGCGGCATTCAGGCTTTCCGGGCCGTGGCAAAGCTGCATGCCGATGCCGCCGCCGCCGGCGGTGGATTTCAGCATGACCGGATAACCGATCTCGGTTGCGGCTTTCAGCGCTTCATCGCACGTTTCCAAGAGGCCGCTGCCGGGCAGCAGCGGCACGCCGCTTTCGCGGGCCAGTTCACGGGCCCTATGCTTCAGTCCGAAGGCGGCGATGTTGTCTTGTGCCGGACCGATGAAAACGATGCCTTCCTCCGCAAGCCGCTCGGCAAAGCCGATGTTCTCCGAAAGAAAGCCATAGCCCGGATGCACGGCCTCGGCGCCGGTCGTCTTGCAGGCAGCTATGACGGCATCGACATCGAGATAACTCTCACTGGCTGGCGCCGGGCCGAGCCTCACCGCTTCGTCAGCCATCAGCACCGCCTTGGAAAAGCGGTCGGCATCGGAATAGACGGCGACGGAGGCGATGCCCATGCGCCGCAACGTCTTGATGATCCGGACAGCGATTTCGCCCCGGTTTGCGATCAGAACCTTGTTGAACATGTCAGGCCTCGCTGTCCCAGACCAGCACCCGGATCGGTGTCGGATCGAAACCGTTGCAGGGATTGTTGATCTGTGGGCAATTGGAGATGACGAGCAGCACGTCCATTTCCGCTCTCAGTTCGACATAATCGCCCGGCGCGGAAATGCCGTCGACGATCGTCATCTCGCCTGACGGTCCGATCGGCACGTTCATGAAGAAGTTGATGTTGGGAACGATATCGCGCTTGCTCATGCCATGCTTGGAGACTTCCAGAACGAAATTGTCACGGCAGGCATGGAGGTATTTGGTGCCGTGGCCGAAGCGCACCGTGTTGCTTTCGCAGGAGCAGGCGCCGGCCGACGTGTCGTGACGACCGCAACTGTCTGCGGTCATGGTCAGCATGACCCGGCCCTCATTCGAGATGATCTTCGTATGCGTGGAGATATAGGCGGCACCCTGTTCGCGCATCGTATCCTGGTTGGAATAGCGCTCGGAGAAGTCGGCGGCATTGTAGAACAGCGTGTCGATTGCCTGCTGGCCATAGCTATCCTCGATGCGCAACGTCTGGCCTTTCCGGACCACCGTCGAGAACGGCGCTTCCGCGGCAATGACATGATCCTGCACGGCGTTTTCGAGCGTGCGGCCCGGTGCTGTCTGGATGAAATCGCTCATGGTCTCGCCCCCCCCTCAGATCGCCGCCAGCACGTTGTTTTCAAATCCGCGCACGGCTTCGGCGGTCGCGGTCCGGCACAGGTCGTCGGTCGATGGCTCCACGGCTGCGATACGTGTGACGGTCACCGGGTTCGGCCGGTAGCCGGGGTCGGGATCGAGCGGATGCGGGCAATTGGAAAAGCCGACGATCAGGTCCATCTCGGCACGCAGCTCGACATAATCGCCGCCGCGCAAAAGCTCCGGCTTCCATAGGAACGTGCCGTCCCGGTCGACGCGGACTGGGGCGAAGAGCGCCAGCACCGAGGGAATATCCCGCTTATCAAGCCCGGCCTTGGTGGCGAGCAGGACGAGGTTGTCTCGCGTGTTGCGCTTATCTTCCCCGTATTTCGCCGCATTCGATGACAAGGTCGAGCCACCCATGAGCGCGTCATGGGCACCGGAACTATCTTCCGCCACCGAAAACATCACCCGGCCCATGTCCGAAAAGATCACCCGGCCTTTGCCGAGTGCGGTCGTCCACTGCATCTTTACCGTATCGGGCAGGTTCAGCCTCTCGCTGGTGTCGGCGGCGCTCCAGGCGACGAGGGACAGCGTCGAGAAGCCATGATCGAGGCTGACGCGCAACGTTTCGTGTTTCCGGAGGCGGGTCGACCAGTACCAGCCGCCGGGGATCACTTCGCGGTGGACGATCTTGTCATGCGCGATTTCGGGCGCCGGCAAGGGGCTTGCCCCGGGCAGGGCCTTGGGCGCGAATTCCAGGCCCTTCCTTTGATGCTCTTCGTAGCGCGCGCGGTTGGCGGCTATTTCTTCCGGCGAACGTCTGACATGTGTTGTCATGGCTGGATTTCTCCCGACGAAGCCAGGTCGTCCCGGCGGTGCCCCAGGGAAGCGACCGGGCCGTCCCGGTCGGGGCTGAAGATCGATGGCGCGCCGGCGATGCGCGGCGGCCAGATGGAAATATCCTTGGTAATAGTCGCGCCGTAGCGTTCCTTCTCTTCCGGCCGGTTGCGGCGGCGTTCGAAGGCGACGACGCGGGTCGCAAGCGTGAAAGCTTCGCGCATGTCATGGGTCACCATGACCACGGTCATTTGTGTCTCGTGCCAGAGGCGTTTCATCAACGTATGGATTTCGGCTCGGATGCCCGGATCGAGTGCACCGAAGGGTTCGTCGAGCAGCAGGACCTTGGGGCGCATGATGAGCGCCTGGGCGAGCGCCAGTCGCTGCTGCATGCCGCCGGAAAGCTGGGCCGGATATTTGTCCTCGGCGCCGGCAAGGCCGACTTCGGCGATGAGCTGACGCGCCGCCTCGATCGCATCGCGGCGCGCGGCGCCGAAGAGTTTGGCTTTGTAGCGCGAGGCCGCAAGTTCCTTGCCGAGCAGCACGTTGCCGAGCGCGGTCAGATGCGGAAAGACCGAATAGCGCTGGAAGACTACCCCGCGATCCGCGCCCGGCTCGGCGGGCAGCGCCGCGCCGTCGAGGAAGATCGTACCGCGGGTAGGCTGTTCCTGCCCCAGCAGCATGCGCAGGAAGGTCGACTTACCGCAACCGGACGGGCCGACCAGAGCGACGAAGGCTCGCGAAGCGACCGTCAAGGACAGGTCCTCGAGCACGATCTGGTCGCCATATTCCTTCCAGACCTTGTCTATCCTGAGCTCGCTCATGCCTGCTTCTCCAGTTCGGACCAGGGGAAGACGGCGATGCGCAGACGATCGAGAAGATAGTTCATGAGCACGGCAAGCAGGGTGATCCAGACGACATAGGGAAAGATCACATCCATCGACAGATAGCGGCGGACGAGAAAGATGCGGTAGCCCAGCCCGGAATCGGACGAGATCGCTTCCGCCGCGATCAGGAACAACCAGGCCGGCCCGAGCTGCAGCCTGAGGCAGGTGATCAGTCGCGGCAGGATCTGCGGCAGCACGACGCGAAGTGCGATCTGCCAGGAGGAGCCGCCGAGGGTCTCGGCCTTGACGATCTGCTCGCGCGGCAATTCCAGCGCCTTCAGCGCCAGGTCGCGGATCATCGTCGGCGCGACGCCGATGACGATGAGAGCGATCTTCGACGTCTCGCCGAGACCCATGACGATGAAGAGGATCGGCAGAAGCGCCAGCGGCGGCACCATCGAGATGACGGCGACGAAGGGAGAGAGCAGGGCTCTGAGATAAGGCAGCATGCCGATGAGCATGCCGATCAGCAGCGCTGTGACGGTGGAGATGCAGAGGCCCGCGAAAAGCCGGATCAGGCTTGCCCCGGTATCCGACCATAGCAGATATTCTCCCGTGCGCGGGTCGGCAATGAAGGCCATGCGGTTGATGGCGTCGGCAAAGCCGGCAAGGCTGGGCAACAGCTTGTCGTTGGCGTTTTCGGCAAGCCGCGCCGCCGAACCGGCGCCATAGGCGACGATCAGCAGGGCAAAAGGCAGGAGCGTCAGGGCAAGCTGTGCGCCGGGACTGGGCCTGGTGTTAATCCAACGCATGAGAAACTCCGCGAATGAAGGGGCAGGCGGCGCATGGGCGCCGCCGGTGAAGATTCGCTCAGAGTGAAGCGTCGGCGACGGCCTTCATGTAAGTTTCCGTGAAGCGCAGCTTGACGTTTGCGCTGTCGCCGAGAACCTTGCCATCGGGCATTTCGATGCCGATGACATCGGCCGATGGCGCGCCATTGCCGAGCAGGCCCTTCTGAAACAGGAAGCTACGCACCAGATTCATCGTCTTCGGCAGGTTCGGCGAGGCGGTGAAGGCAACCGCCTCGGCAGGCTTGTCGAAGAGCTTGGTTGCGGCAAGCTGCGCCTCGAAGCCCTTCAGGTCCGTGCCCGAGGCAGCCCCCATCGCCTCGCGCGCAGCCTTGCCTTCGGGCGTGTCCGCTTTCATCAGCGCCACCGTTTCATACCAGATACCGGCCAGCGCCTTGCCGAAATTCGGATTGTCCTTCAGCACATTGCTGTTGGCGACCATCAGGTCGATGATTTCGCCGGGCACCTGCGAACTGTCGAAGACCTTCTTGGCGGAAGGTTCTTCGAGAATGGTCGAGACCAGCGGATTCCAGGTCACGACGGCGGAGACGTCGGGCGTCTTGTAGGCCGCGACCATGTCGGCGTCGGAGGTATTGACCACCTTCACGTCGCGTTCACTAAGCTTGATGCTGTCGAGCGCGCGGGCGAGCAGATAGTGCGAGACGGAATATTCGACGAGATTGACGTTTTGCCCCTTGATGTCGGCCAGGCTCGTCTTGTCCTTCAGGATGACCGCGTCATTGCCGTTGGAAAAGTCACCGACGATGACGGCGGTCGTATCGACGCCGCCGGCGGCGGGGATCGACAGACCGTCCATATTGGTCAGCGTCACGGCGTCGAAGGTGCCGGCGGTGTACTGGTTCATCGACTCGACATAGTCGTTGAACTGGGTGACCTCGATGTTGATGCCGTATTTGTCGGCCCATTTCTTGACGATGCCGTGGTCGCTCGCATAGCCCCAGGGCATCCAGCCGACATAGATGGACCAGGCGACCTTGAAACTGGTTTTCGGCGCGGCACTGGCGACGGAACCGAGCCCGAGGGTCAGCGATATCGAAAGGGCCGTTACGGAAAAGATCTTCGAAAAAGTCTGCATAGAAATTCCCCTTTTGCTTTTTTCAAAAAGGGATCGGCAAAGACCATCGCGCCGCCAATCCCTTGGCTTACGAGGTCTCCCGGGCTTTTATCCCGCCGTGCATCCGGTGGGATTTCTCCCCCAACCGGTGGTGGCTCTCGGACCAGCACGCTTTATCCAAACGCCGGAACCCTAGCCACCAACTCGATTTTCAGGGAAGCAAGGTGCGTGCCAGTTTGCAAATCATTGATTTTATTACCCGGCGGCAAAGTCTTTCTTCTAAAAATTCAGCAAGTCAAAAATACGCACGAAAAATGTGCAATTTCGTGTGGCGGTTTGATCCTCCGGTAGGCAGCAGCGGGTGATGACAGTCCCGCGACCGGCATGTGGAATCGGCAGCCCTCAGCGGCCGTATCCGGATGTTGCAGATTATCGCGTTAGCCCTGCCCACCTTGCCCGCCGCTTCTTCATTCTCCGACATAGGCCGCGAGTTCATCGGCTGTCCCGTGCTGGAAAGTCTCCTTCAGATAGTCAAGAAGGGCCGAGACGCGGGCGCTGAGGAGGCGACGTGTCGGATAGAGCGCCCAGAGTGCGGTATCGGGTCCATCAACATCGCCCCAATGCACCAGGGTGCCGGCAGCAAGATCGGAACTTGCCAGCGACAGGGGCAGGCGAGCCACGCCCGCACCCAGGCGAACCGCATCGCGGACCATGAGAAAAGACGACAGGCTCAGAACCGGCTTGACTGTTATCGTCGACTTCCCCGCCGATGTCGTCACCTCCCACGTTTCGGTTTGCCTCAGTGCTCCTCGGGTGACTGCCGGCAACGGACTGCGGTCTGTCGGCGGCATGAAGTCCGGTCTAGCCACGACCACCAAACGATCGCGGAGGAAAACGCGACCGACTAGGTTCGCATCCGGCTCGGGATTGACGCGGATGACCAGGTCATAGGCTTCCTCGATCATGTCGACAGTCCGGTCTTCCGTCGTGATCTCAAGCTGAACTTCGGGATACTTGATGACAAAGCCGGCCGCTAGCTTACCGATGGCCGTCTGCGAGAAGAGCAAAGGCGCGCTGATGCGCAATCGGCCGCGCGGGCTGCGACCGCCCGAAGCGATCGCTTTCGCCGTCTCGTCGAGCTCGATCAGCAGAGCGCCTGTACGCTCGAACAGAGCGCGTCCTTCTTCCGTGAGCTTGAGCGTTCGCGCGCCTCGCTCGAACAGGCGCAGATCGAGATTTGCTTCCAGCTCGGCCACGCGCCGGGAGAGCGTTGCCTTCGGACGGCCGGCTGCGCGTGCGGCTTTACCGAACCCGCCATAACGGGCAACCAGATTGAAGTCGGCAAGGGCGAGCAGATCCATGTGTTTCACCAGTGAGACGATGCGTCCAGATATAGCGTCTATCGGGATTAATTTGGATCATTAACTTGGTGGATGTCAACTGAACCCAATCTGGAGTAACCACCATGACCATTCTCGTTACTGGCGCCACCGGCCGTGTCGGCCGTCATGTCGTCGAACAGCTTACGCAGCGCGGTGCCAAGGTGCGCATCCTGACGCGCGATCCCTCGAAGGCTGATGTTCCGGCCGGCGTCGAGGTCGCTCAGGGCGATCTGCTCGACATCGATGCCCTGCGTGGCGCCTTCCATGGCATAAGCACGCTGTTTCTGCTGAATGCCGTTACCGGCGACGAATTCACCCAGGCGATCATCGCGCTCAATGTTGCTCGCGAGGCGGGCGTCGACCGCGTTGTCTATCTGTCGGTGTTCGAAGCCGATCGGGCGGTAAACGTGCCCCATTTCGCCGTCAAGTTCGGCGCAGAGCGCATGCTCGTGCAGATGGGCTTCAGCGCCACCATCCTGCGTCCGACCTACTTCATCGACAATGAGCTGATGATCAGGGACGTGGTCCTTGATCACGGCGTCTATCCAATGCCGATCGGCAGCAAGGGCGTTGCCATGGTGGATGCCCGCGATATCGCCGAGGTCGCCGCGATCGAGTTGATCCGCCGCGATTCCGCTTCGGGCAAGCTGCCGATCGAGACCATCAACCTGGTCGGACCCGACACGCTGACCGGCCCTGGCGTGGCGAAGATCTGGTCGGATATCCTGGGCCGCCCGGTCGTCTACGGCGGCGACGATCCCAGTGGGTTCGAGCAGAGCATGGCGAGCTTCATGCCGAAGTGGACGGCCTATGAGATGCGCCTGATGGCGGAGCGCTATGTCAGTGACGGCATGATTCCTGAGGCTGGCGACGTCGAACGGCTAACCACGATCCTGGGTCGTTCGCTGCACTCCTATCACGACTTTGCGGTCGCGATTGCGACCTCGGTCTAACATCCGGCCCACCCGACCCACGCCATCCGGCAGCTCGGCATGGAGCTGAACGGCGCGGAAGGGCAGGTGAAGTTCGCCATGGAAAAGGGCGGTTCAGCTTTTCACGGGATCGCTGAGCCGCCCTGTCTAGTTTTGCGCCCATGCGCCAATCAGCATGCGCATGAAATGCTCCGCGGCCGGCGAAAGCTTCCCCCCTCGACGCCGGACGACACCGATGGTGCGGGAGATCTCCGGATTTCGAATGGGGCGTGTGATCAGGAAGGGGTGTTCGCCCTGTGGTGTCGCCATCTTCGGCAGCACCGAAATTCCCAATCCGGCTTCGACCAGACCGAGTGACGTCGAAAGATGCGTGACCTCGTAAAACCAGTTGAGCTTGATATTCGCTCTCGCCAGAGCCGCGTCCAGGAGTGTCCTGTTCGCGCTGGAGCGATGAACCGTAATAAGGGGATAAGGCTCGAGATCCTGCCATCGCACTTCCGTCGTTTCGGCCAGCGGATGGTCTCGTTTGGCTGCCAGGACGAAGGGATCCTCCGCCAGCCTCTCGAACACCAGATCGCTGTCTGAGCTTCCCATGATGTTGATTCCGAATTCGACCTCGCCGCGCGCCACCGCCTGCAGTGCGTCGGTCGCGGTAAGATCGAGAATCCGAAGCCGAATGTTCGGGTATTCCTGATTGAATTGCCGAATGACGGAAGGCAGGAAATAAAAGGCTGCCGTCGGCAGGCAGGCAATCGTTACCAAGCCTCCGCGTTTGGCTCCCAGTTCCCGCATCGAGAATAGCGAACCATCGAACTCCTCGAGCATACGCTGCACCAGAGGCACGAGCTCGGTTCCGAGAGCAGTAGCCGCGACATGGCGCGTCGTCCTCTCCAGCAGCGGCGCGCCGATCGCCTGTTCGAGCTTTTGAATCCGCCGGCTGAGCGCAGGTTGCGACATGTTCAGCTGGTCGGCAGCACGATGAAAGCCCTGCAGTTCCACGACGGCCAGGAACGCTCTCAGGTCAAGGATCTCACAATTGATGTTCATTTCGTATCAATGCCCTCGATCTTAGCATTTCACATATCAATCATTAATTCCATAATAGCAATAACGAAGCGGATTAATACGCTAAACACATTACTTGGCGAGAAAAACGCATGAATGATTTGCTCTCCATACCGTGTGTCCTGATGCGGGGCGGCACCTCAAAGGGCCCGTTCTTTCTGGCGTCGGACTTGCCGCAGGACCCGGCCGAGCGGGATCAGGTGCTTTTGTCCGTGATGGGCTCGGGGCATCCGCTTCAGATCGATGGTATTGGAGGGGGCAACCCGGTCACCAGCAAAGTTGCCATCTGCGGCCCGGGAACGGTGCCTGGCGCGGATGTGGACTATCTGTTCGCGCAGGTTCGCGTGGACCGGCAGATCGTCGATACCTCCCCCAATTGCGGGAACATGCTGGCGGCTGTCGGGCCGTTCGCGATAGAGGCGGGGCTTGTGCCGGTCGCCGGAGACACCACGCTCGTCAAGATATTCAACGTCAACACCGGCAAGATGATCGAAGCCGAGGTTCCGACACCGAATGGCGCGGTTGCCTATCTCGGCGACGCAAGAATTGACGGCGTACCCGGCCAGGCTGCTCCGATCGCGCTCACATTCAAGGATGCGGCGGGTGCCCGAACGGGCCAGCTTTTCCCAAGCGGCAAATCGATAGAGACGATCGCCGGTATCGATGTGACCTGTATCGATTGCGCGATGCCGATGCTCCTTGTCGAGGCCGCTTCACTCGGTGTGACCGGATATGAGAGTGCTGCTGAATTGAACGGCAATCATTCGTTGATCGAGCGGCTGGAAAAACTTCGTATCCTTGCCGGCGAGAAAATGGGAATGGGTGATGTCCGCAGTCAAGTCACTCCGAAACCGGTTCTCATCTCTCCAGCCAGACAAGGCGGCGCGTTGAATGTTCGCTACTTCATGCCGAATGAATGCCATCCGTCACTGGCGACGACAGGCGCTGTCGGGATTGCAACGGCCTGTGTGAGCGAAAACACTGTGGCGTCCCGCCTTATCGGCGTTCAAACACCGCCCGTCGTGCTTTCCATTGAACATCCCAGCGGCCATCTGGACGTGAAGCTGCAGCTGCGGGATGGGAAGCTCGTCGCCGGGATTCTTCGCACGGCGCGCAGGCTTTTTGAGGGCCATGTCTTTGCAAAGCCTGCCAAAACGCTGGTTTGTGCCGCATAATCAATCAACCTATGGTGCCGGGAGGGTGCCAAAATGGAGGAGATCGAATGAAAAAGCTTATTCTCGCACTCGCTGCGGCGGTCGCGCTATCCGGAACGGCTCTGGCGGAACCTGTTCGCATAAGCGTCGGTTCCTACAACCTCAACAACCTGCCTTTCCCGGTCGCGCAGGGCTTGGGCCTTTATGAGAAAGAGGGTCTGGAGGTTACCGTCGAAAACTTCGCGTCGGGCGGATCGAAGACCTTGCAGGCACTGGTTGCCAGCTCGACGGATGTCGCCGTCGGCTTCTACGATCATACGATTCAGATGCAGTCGCAAAACAAGCACGTTGTCGCCTTCGTGGAGCTCGGGCGAAATTCAGGGCTCGTTCTGGCCGGCGGCAAAGACGCGAAATTCGATCCGAAAAACCCGGAAACGATCAAGGGCGCCAAGATCGGAATCACCGCTCCGGGTTCATCCTCGGACTTCTTCATTCGCTACTATCTCCAGCGACATAGTCTCTCGGCGAACGACGTTTCGATTATCGGCGTGGGCTCGGGCTCGGCTGCGGTCGCAGCGCTTCAGCAAGGCAAGATCGATCTGCTCGTAAATTACGACCCTGCGGCGACGTTCGTTGTCGAGAAGGGTGTCGGAAAGATCCTGATCGACGCCCGGAATGACGACGGCGCCAAGGAGATCTATGGCGGCATCTATCCGACATCGGTCCTCTACGCCACGCAGGACTACATTTCCAAAAATCCGGAAACGATCCAGAAGGTCACAAATGCAACGGTGAAGGCGCTTCAATGGATGAAGACGCACAGCGCCGCGGAGATCGTCGAAAAGCTTCCGCCGGAATTCATTTCGGGCGACAAAGAGACATACATCAAGGCAGTTGAAAACGCGCGGCAGATCTTTTCGACGGATGGGCTGCTCGACGAAAAAGATATCAAGACGCCTCTCGATGTCCTGACCTCGTTCAACGACAAGGTCAAGGCGGCCAAGATCGATCTGTCGAAGACTTTTACCAACGAATTCGTAGCTAAGGTGCCGGCGGCGGCATCGAATTAAGGGAGGTTAAGATGTCCGTGGCAGCGTTCGCGCCGGCAAAACAGACGCCCCATGCCGGGGCCTCGCCCAAAGCAATGGTGGCAATTGAAAACGTTACCATGTCCTTCGGCTCCTTCGTTGCGGTCCAGGATGTAAATCTGACGGTAGCCGATGGCGAATTCGTCGCCATTGTCGGGCCGACGGGCTGTGGCAAAAGTACGATCCTGAATGCAATCGCGGGACTTTTGAAGCCAGCGAAGGGATCTGTCTCCATCGATGGGGCTCTGGTCTCGGGCGTTCAGAATAACATCGGCTATCTATTTCAGCAGGACGCGCTATTCCCTTGGAAAACCGCGCTCGAGAATGTGGAACTGGGCCCTTTGTTCCAAGGCGTCGGCGCGGGCGAGCGGCGGGAGCAGGCTCTCAAATGGCTGGCGAAGGTCGGTCTCAAGGGTTTCGAGGACCGCTATCCGCACCAGCTTTCCGGCGGCCAGCGTAAGCGTGTGCAAATGGCGCAGGCGCTGATAACGGGGCCGAAGGTAATCCTGATGGACGAACCCTTCTCCGCCTTGGATATTCATACCCGCCATCTTATGCAGAATGAGCTGCTTCGCCTATGGCAGGAAGAGCAGCGGGCTGTGGTTCTGATTACGCATGATCTTGAGGAAGCAATTGCTCTGGGGGATCGTGTTGTGGTTCTGGCCTCAGGTCCGCGGTCGCGTGTCATCGACAGTTTCCCTGTCGATCTGGAGCGGCCTCGCGATGTCGCGGAGATCAAGCTCGATCCCCGTTTTACCGACCTCTATCGCAATATTTGGGCTTCCCTGCGCGGTGAAGTGGAGAAAAGCTATGAACGCCATGACTGAAAGACTTACCCAACTGGCATTGTTGCTGGTCATCGTCGGCGGTTGGGAAATCGGCGTGAACCTCGGCTTGGTCGACGTCTTCTTCTTTCCCTCGCCTGTCGATATCATAAAGCAGGTGTTCGCATGGGTTGCCGATCCAAGCTTTTTCAAGCACGTGAGCATCACGCTTACGGAAACGGTGCTCGGCTACATCATCGGTACGGGACTTGGCGTCGCGGCAGGGGTATGGCTCGGACTGTCGCGCTCGGCTGCGCGTATCCTCGATCCGTTCATCAAGGGCCTGAACGCCATTCCGCGCGTGGTTCTTGCTCCGATCTTTGTCCTTTGGCTTGGCCTGGGCCTCTGGTCGAAGGTGGCCCTCGCCGTCACGCTCGTGTTCTTCGTCACCTTTTTCAACGCGATGCAGGGCGTGCGTGAAGTCAACCCCGTGGTGCTGTCGAACGCTCGCATCCTCGGCGCGAAGAAGTCCGAACTGCTGCGTCACGTCTATTTTCCGGCTGCGGCGAGCTGGATTCTGTCTTCGCTTCGAACATCCGTCGGTTTTGCGGTTGTTGGTGCGATCATCGGTGAATATCTGGGCGCATCGGCCGGTCTGGGATACCTCATCGCCCAGGCGGAAGGCAATTTCGATGCCGTCGGCGTCTTCGCGGGGATCTTCATCCTGGCGGTATTTGTCCTGCTGATCGATCTGGTCCTGGATTTCGTCGAGAGCCGCCTGATCAAGTGGCGACCGCGCGCAGCAGAACGCACGACCTGATTCCGCAAAGAACGCCAAAAGCCCGCGTCACGATCGAACGAGCCCCGAAAGTTGGACAACAACTTTCGGGGTTTTGATGATCATCCCTGGTGCCGAGCGTTCCTCAAGAATCCTGTTGCCACGGGCCAAACAGAGCTCGTGCAATGCGCTCTATCTCGATCGGCTTTTCACAAAGAATGAAGCCGGTAAAACGCGCCGGAATGATCGACGGATCATAGCCGGTTGCGAAGACGTAAGGGATATTGAGTTCATTCAGCCTATCGGCCACGGGAAACACCATTTCACCGTCCAGATTGATATCGAGAATGGCTGCGTCGACATCTTCGTCCTGGATCAGTTCGAGAGCCTGGTCGACTCGCGCTGTCGGTCCGATGACAATGGCGCCGAGCTTCACCAGCTGACGGCGCGCCTCGTTTGCAAGAAGATACTCGTCTTCCACGATCAAAACCCGGCGGCCGGAAAAGAGGTGACTGTAGCCTTGGCTCATCTCGTCAGACCACATGCTCTTGAACAGTCGGCCTTGCAAAGGTCTTCAAACATGGCCTCCGCTGCGCATTACGTTCGATGGTTCGGTCCATAGCGCTTGATCTCCTGCGATAGGGGAGTTCGATGGTGTAGATCAACCCTTCCGACGTGAATTTGATCCGTTCCGCTGCCGTCGAACTGATACACTGCGAGATTCTGAGTCTGCTCGGTTTGCGCGAAACAATACCGGAAGGACGTAAAAAACGCACGGAACAAGCTGAGGGCGGGGCCGTTCCTTAGTAGATGCGAAAAGCGCTGAGAAACTGGCTTCAATGCGCCGGCTCGCTCAGCACTAGATTGTTCACATGACTGGCCGCCATCTGCGCGGATATTTCGCGCCACGTTGTGGCGTTTACATCGGCCGGCGACGCAAACGTCGCGTCAATCGCACCGGTATCGCGGCCACAAGGAGAGCGTCGTGCACGATATATCCCAATCCACTGATCACGAGATCGCTGATCTGGAGGCCGAAATCGTAGATCTCATTCCGGCTCTTCGCGCCTTTGCCAGAACTTTCCATAGAAACTCTGTCGATGCCGATGATCTGGTTCAGGAAACCTTGACCAAGGCGCTCGCTAATATTGGGCAGTTCGATCCAGGCACGCGGTTGAAGTCCTGGTTGTTCACCATCATGCGCAACACTTTCTGCACCAAATTCCGCATAGCCAAGCGCGAGTCGCCCGGAACCAAGAAATGCGTCTCCGGTGTTGGCGTGGAAGCGCCGTCGCAGGAGTGGACGATCCGCGCGAAGGAACTGGAGCGTGCCTGTAATCAGCTGCCGGAGCCTTATCGCGCGGTGCTCGAATACGTTGTCATCGAGGGGCGCTCCTACGACGACGCGGCCGAAAGATTCGAGTGTGCGATCGGCACGGTCAAAAGCCGCATCAACCGGGCTCGCCGGCACCTGGCCGCGCAGCTCGATGAGGACTTCGACTGGCGGCGTTGATCTTACTGTGTCTTTCAGCGAAGCGGTGGTCTGATGAATGTTCCCTCGGATATGGATCGAAGCCTCACCGGCAACGTGCCGATCGAGGCGAAGGCCGTGCCTCAATTGATCGACCCGGATGCTGAGCCTTTTGTCGCTGCCGCCGTCCACGATCTCGCGGCATCGCAGATCCCGTTCCTGGTCGCCGGCACTTATGCGGTCAGCGCCTATACCGGAATTTCCCGTCCCACGAAGGATTTCGACGTCTTTTGCAAGGCGGGCGACTATGCGCGCATTCTCGCGCATTTTCAGGACAAGGGTTACGCGGTGGAGGTCAAGGACGAGCGCTGGCTGGGGAAGATCTCGAAGGGCCCCCACTTCTTCGATGTGATCTTTGCATCGTCAAACGGAACGATGCCGGTTGGCGATGAGTGGTTCGAGGACGCCCGCCAGCTCGAAATGTGCGGTTGCTCCGTCCGCGTCGTGGGGCCTACCGAACTCATCTGGTCCAAATGCTTCGTCCAGCTGCGGCACCGCTACGATGGCGCCGACATCGCGCATGTGATCCTGAAGGCCCATGACAAGATCAACTGGAGAAAATTGCTGGGATATTTGGAGGTGAACTGGGAGGTGTTGCTGATCCAGCTTCTCAACTTTCGCTGGATCTATCCCTCCGAGCGCGACAAGGTTCCCGATTGGCTGATGGATGAGCTGCTCGATCGCTTAAGTGCACAACGTGACTTGCCCTTGCCGCAAATGAAGATTTGCCGAGGCCGAATGTATTCGCGGGTCGATTTCCAGATCGATGTGGAGGAATGGGGTTTTGCCGATGTGGGCGGCGATGGCGAATTGCGCACCGACGAGGAGAACTGACCATGGCCAACGATCAGCGACGAAAATTGAGGGTAGCCGCCGTTGCCGACCTTCACGTGAAGGAAGATCGGGAGCAATCCTACAAGTCGCTTTTTGCCGATATTTGTTCGGAAGCGGATGTGTTGGTGATTGCCGGCGATCTGACTGATCTCGGCAAGCCGAAAGAGGCCGAATTGCTTGCCACCGACCTGCGCAACTGTACGGTGCCGGTGGTGGCGGTATTGGGCAATCACGACTATGAAAGCGGCGCCGTCGAGGAAGTGACGGCCATTCTCACGGATGCCGGCGTGAAGCTTTTGAATGGCAGGGCCGTCGAGATCGAGGGTGTTGGCTTCGTCGGCGTGAAAGGGTTTGCCGGAGGGTTCGGACGTCATATGTTGAGCTCTTTCGGAGAGCCTGCCATCAAGGCGATGGTCGCGGAAAGCGTCGACGAAACCATGCGGCTGGAAAACGCCATGCGCCAGGTTCGCGCCAGTCGATCCATGGTGGTTCTTCACTATGCGCCGATCACCGAAACCGTCGTCGGCGAACCACCCGAAATCTTTCCTTTTCTCGGCTCGTCGCGTCTTGCCGAAACGATCGACCGCTTCAAGGTCGATGCAGTTGTCCACGGACACGCACACCGGGGAAGCTATGAGGGCCGCACACCCGCGGGAGCTCCCGTCTATAATGTTGCGGCCCATATCGAAAAGCCAACGGGCAAACCATACGCGCTCATCGATCTCTAGCGACGAACCTGACGGGCATCGGTCCATTGCCGCCGATATGAGCGATGGGGAACAGAAATGCCTGTCGTTGGTTCTTTGTAGGAATCGAGGATCTTCATCGTGACTGCACAGGGAAAAACCGGCCAGGCAATGGATCCGGCAAGATCGAAGCGAGTGGATGGAGCTCGAGAAGGCTGGCGAATGACGAATACATACATGTCACCCGCCGGCTGATGCCCGCAGAAGGTTGAGACATCAAACATGTCATGGGAGGTCAGCAGAGAATTCCTGGATCGCATGTTCTGGATCGGCGCCTTTCTGGCAGGCCTCGGGGCAGTCGCCGTCATCGGCAATGCGCGAGAAGGACGGCAATATCGAACGGATCCTCCGGTGGGAGCCGCTTTGGATGAACTGCGCCTGATGCCGAACGGGATCAGCGGCGCTCCCCCGGAAATCTATTTTGCGCTCGGCAAACCCTACGAGACCACCGCTTACGATCTCAGCCAGGGCAAACGGCTCTATTCCTGGTTCGGTTGCGGAGCATGCCATGGAGACGGGCGTGGCGGAATCGGCCCCTCTTTCCTGGATGGCTGGTGGCTCTATGGTCCGGAGATGGTGTCGATCGCAGCCTCCATCCGCGACGGCCGCCCGCATGGAATGCCGGCCTTTCGCGACAAGATGACGATCGACGAGACCTGGCAGCTCGCAGGCTACGTCCAGACGATTGGCGCATATAAGGCGAAGACCACCGCGCCGAGCCGCAATGACGACAAGCAGACGCGCCCGGCGGAAAACCGCGCGCCGGCGGCAATCCTGTTCGATGAAGGCCCTGCCGGACCGAACGCAACGCAGGGGCCATCGCCTTGAAAGCGGGCGCTGCCGTTTTCCTGTTCCTGTCGACCATCCTGATTGCAGGATGCAACGGCGCTCAGTCGGCCCTGAATGCCGAGGGGGCCGCGGCCGTTCAGCTCAAGCATCTCATTATCGGGATCGTGGTCGTCTGCTGTGCCGTGTGGGCACTGGTCATGTTCGCGCTGGTCCTCGCATTGCTGCGCGCCAGGACGTCGCGGGCCAGGACACCACGCGAAAGTCCAAGCTCCGAAAGTGAGCGGCGGATGGGCAAGCTGGTAACGGCGGCTGTTGCAGCGACCGTTGTCGTCATCGCTGGTTTGACGATTGCGAGCTTCTATGCAACGCGCGGCCTCGGCATGCCCGCGGATGCAGGTCTCGCGATCAAGGTTCGCGGGCAGCAATGGTGGTGGCAATTCATCTACGATGATGCCGATCCGACCAAGTCCTTTCAGACGGCCAATGAGATGCATATCCCGGTTGGCGTCGATATTCGCATCGAGCTCGAAAGCTTGGATGTCATTCATTCCTTCTGGGTACCGAGCCTCGCCGGTAAACGCGACCTCATTCCCGGCCGGCAGAACGTCATAACCATACGAGCGGAGCGGCCAGGTGTTTATCGCGGTCAATGCGCGGAATTCTGCGGGCTTCAGCACAGCCATATGGCGCTGTTCGTCATTGCCGAGGATATGGCTGACTATCAGCGCTGGGCCGCCGCACAGAGGGCGAGTAGCGTATCGTCTGCCGATCCGGAGGCGACTGCCGGCAAGGCTCTTTTCATGCGCAAGCCGTGCGCGGCCTGCCATACCATACGCGGAACCGAGGCATCGGGATCGACGGGGCCGGACCTGACCCATGTCGGAAGTCGCCAGACGATCGCGGCAGGGTTGCTCGATAATACCCGCGGTTCACTTGCCGCCTGGATCGCCGATCCGCAGACACTGAAACCGGGAAACAACATGCCGATGGTTCCGCTCTCCAGTGATGAGCTGCGGCAGCTTTCCGCCTATATGGAAAGCCTCAAATGACGAAGGACGGCCAACCAACGCAACCAACGGATTTGATGTTCGATGACGGCGAGTTAGAACGGCGGCTCGCGCAGACCTGGATGACGCCCGCCGGTGTGTGGGGCGCCCTGACGACAGTCGACCACAAGATCATCGGCCGCCGTTACATCGTTACCGCATTCGTTTTTCTTGCCTTGGGCGGGTTGCTCGCGCTCGCGATGCGGCTGCAATTGGCGCAGCCGGAGGCACGCTTCATCGGTCCAGACCGCTACGATCAGATTTTCACCATGCATGGCTCAAACATGATGTTCCTGTTTGCCGTGCCGGTCATGGAAGCCATGGCGGTCTATCTCGTGCCACTGATGGTCGGCACCCGCAATATCGCCTTCCCGCGCTTGAATGCCTTTTCCTATTGGATCTATCTGGCCGGCGGTCTGCTGTTATGGATCTCGTTTGCGCTCGATACCGGGCCCGATGTCGGGTGGTTTGCCTATGTACCCTTGTCAGGACCGCAATATGGCGCGGGCAAGCGTGCCGACCTCTGGGCACAGATGATCACTTTCACGGAAGTTGCGGCTTTGGCCGTTGCGGTGGAAATCGTCGTCACCGTCTTCAAGCAGCGTGCGCCGGGCATGTCGCTCGACCGCATTCCGCTGTTCGTCTGGTCGATGCTCGTCACGGCCTTCCTAGTCATTATGGCCATGCCCGCGATCATGCTCGCTAGCTCGACGCTGATCCTCGATCGTCTGGTCGGGACGCATTTCTACAATCCCGCGGCGGGCGGCGATGCGCTGCTATGGCAGCACCTGTTCTGGTTCTTCGGCCATCCCGAGGTCTATATCATCTTCCTGCCGGCCGTCGGCATGGTGTCAACGATAACAGCGACCTTCTCGCGCCGCCCCGTATTCGGCTATCTCCCGCTTGTCATGGCCCTGATCGCGACCGGAATCCTGGCTTTCGGCCTTTGGGTGCATCATATGTTCGTTGTCGGCCTGCCGAAGCTAGGCGAGAGCTTCTTTACCGCCTCCAGCATGGCGATCGCCATTCCGGCCGGCGTCCAGATATTCTGCTGGCTGGCGACGCTATGGGGCGGGCAACCAGTGCTCAAGACGCCGATGCTGTTCGTTGTCGGCTTCATCGTGACTTTTGTCATCGGCGGGCTGACGGGCGTGATGGTCGCCTCCGTGCCGTTCGACACCCAGGTACATGACACCTATTTTGTCGTCGCACATTTCCATTACGTCCTGGTCGGCGGTGCCGTCTTCCCATTGCTCGGCGCCATCTATTACTGGTTTCCCAAGGTGACTGGACGGATGATGAGCGAGACGCTCGGCCGCTGGGCGTTCGGGCTGATCTTTACTGGCTTCAATCTGACTTTCTTTCCGATGCATATCCTGGGTCTCGAGGGCATGCCGCGGCGCATATATACCTATCAGCCGGAAATGCCCTGGGCCGGTTTGAACATGTTCGTCAGCCTCAGCGCCGTCATCCTTTCGCTGGGATTCCTCATCTTCTTCATCGATGTCATTCGCAGCGCCCGATCCGGGCACATCGCCGGTGAGAACCCATGGGGCGCCTCGACGCTCGAATGGGCGACATCGTCACCGCCGCCGTGCTTCAATTTCCGTCGTATTCCGGTGGTCGCCGCTCGTGATCCGCTGTGGTCGCAGCCCGATGAACTCGCGGTTGCCGGCGGGCTGTGCACCGACCGGCGCGAATTGATCGTCAGCAGTGTCGTCGAGGCGCAACCCGAAGCAAGCGAGTCCTCGCCACGAAATTCGATCTGGCCGCTCCTGGCCGCTCTTGCCACCACGGTGATGCTGATCTGGTCGATCTTCTCGCCTTGGGCGGTCATTTGGGGATCAATTCCGATCGGGATCACGTTGACTGGCTGGTTCTGGCCGAAGCAGACGCCGGAGGATGAATCATGAAGGAGCGTGTCGTCCTCGATGTTTCAAGGCTGCCGCCTCATGGCATGGGGAGAGCAAGCCCGACCTGGTGGGGAACCTGCGCCTTCATGCTCATCGAAGGTTCCGGCTTCGCGTTGGCGATCGCAGTCTATTTCTACCTGATGAGCCTCGCCCCGCGATGGCCGATCGACGCGCCGGCGCCCGGTCTCGTTCCTGGAACGACCCTGACCGCGATATTGCTGGCAAGCCTCGTGCCGAATATTCTTTTGTCCCGCTGGGCGCGGCAAAGAGATCTGCGCAAGGTGCGGATCGGGCTTATCGTCATGTCGGTGCTCGGGGTGGTACCGCTGATCCTGCGCGGTTTCGAATTCGCTGTCCTCAACATACGCTGGGACGACAATGCCTATGGCTCGATCATCTGGACCATGTTGGGGCTTCATACGACCCACATCGTCACGGATCTCATCGATACGCTGGTACTGACCTGCCTGATGTTTTCGAAGCATGCCGATAATCCGCGCCGCTTCGGCGATGTCGAAGATAATGCCATGTACTGGAACTTTGTCGTGGTGGCGTGGATTCCCTTGTACGCATGCATTTACTGGGTACCACGCCTATGATGACCACGGCGGCAAAATATGGTGGATTGATCCTCGCGCCCCTCATCTGGGCCGGCAATACGCAGCTTGGTCAGGTTCTTCCCTATGTCGATTGCAGCCGGCATACGCATTGGTCCATCCTGACATCTTCCGTCGCAATTCTGCTTGCGTTGGCGAGCGCGGCGTTCCCGCAGGCCGGTTCGACCCCGGAGGAGGCGCGAACGGGGCTGTTTCTCCGCCATCTCAGTGTCCTCGTCGGGCTCGCCTTCGCCTTCGCGCTTTTCCTGCAGGGAGGAGCCACGTGGCTCTTGAACGCATGCGAACATTAGCCGTCCTCATCATTCTGCTGATGACGGGGCGGGAGGCTGCCGCGCATGGTGCGGAGGCGCATCTCCTTCAGTCTGTCTGGACCATCGACCCGTGGATCGTGACACCGTTAGCGGTCGCGGCTTTTCTTTACGGCCGAGGTTGCTGGAGGCTGAGGCGACGCGCTCGAATGAGCCGATCCGTCGTGGCGAAGCGCGCCCTTTGCTATTGGGTTGGCTGGCTGACGCTTGCCGGTGCGCTGCTGTCTCCGTTGCACTGGCTCGGAGAGCAGCTCTTTACGTTTCACATGATCGAGCACGAAATCATCATGGCGGTTTCCGCTCCGATGATCGTCATTGCGCAGCCGGCCGGCACGTTCCTATGGGGGCTGCCGGATCGGCTGAGGCGCTGGACGGGAAGGGCGATGAGACGGGGCTCCGTGCGGATCGCCTGGCACTGGCTGAGCGGAGGAACCAATGCCACCCTGTTGCATGCCGTCGCCATATGGGCCTGGCATGCGCCGATCCTGTTCGATGCCGCCGTCGGCGATGTCACGCTGCATCGCCTCCAGCATCTGAGCTTCTTTGCCACCGCTATCCTGTTCTGGTGGTCGATCTTCTGGAGCAGCAATCGCGGCGTCGCGGCGTGGCATCTGTTCCTGACCATGCTGCACACAGGAGCGCTCGGTGCGCTGATGGCGCTGGCGCCACGCGTCCTTTATGTCGCGCAGACGCATACTGCGGAAACATGGGGCCTTACGCCGCTCGAGGATCAGCAGCTCGCCGGGATAGTCATGTGGATTCCAGCCGGGACGATTTACGCCGGCGCGGCGCTCGCAATGGCAGCGCTATGGATAGCAAATGCCGGTAGGGGAGCGGACCATGTTCAGCACATCCGCCCATTATAGATACCGCGGTATCTGGCTGTGTGCGGCAGCCATTGCAGTACTTTGCACTGTGATCGGCGTAAACTGGGCAAAGACTTCGCAGCAGCGATTGCAGGTCGCGCGCGTGCTGACCGGAGGCGGCGATCCCTCCCGAGCACCACCGATCTTTCGTCGGTACGGCTGCACCGGATGCCATCAAATCCCAGGGATCGCCGGTGCGGATGGCCAGGTTGGCGGCGCATTGTCTGGCCTTCAAAAACGGGTCTATATCGCCGGCGTCGTCAACAATACGGGCGATAATCTCGTTCATTGGATCGTGTCGCCGCAGGATTTCTCGCCCAACTCGGCGATGCCGAAAACAGGGATCTCGCAAGCCGAAGCCCGGGATGTCGCCGCCTATCTCTACACTCATTAATCCCGTTTAAGGATGCGGCGTCGGTCGAGGAGGCAGGCTCTTGATGTAGCGCGCGATGGCATCGCGATCGCTCTGCGGCAGCATCGCCATGTTGGTGACGACCTCGGCCATGGACGAGCCGACGCGGCCATGGTTGGGCGTGTTGCCGCTCTTCAGCATTTCCGCGATGTCGGCTTCGGACCAATTTCCGATCCGGCTCGGCGTGATGTTGGGAACGAAGCCTGTGCCCTCAGGATCGATGCCGCCGGCAAATCGCGTTTCGGGCCTTATGGCACCCAATCTATTGCGGGAAGAATGGCATTCCGCACAGTGGCCCAGGCTCTCGACCAGATAGCGTCCACGAGCGAGGACAGGATCGGTGCTGACGGGTCCTTGCGTCTGCCCTTCGCGAAAGAACAGCAATTTCCAAAAGCCCAACAGCCGGCGCATGCGAAAGAAGAAAAACAGATCATGCGCGGGCGGGCGACCGGAGACTGGAGCCAGTGTCCTCATATAGGCCCTTAGATCCCTGATGTCCTCGACACGCATGCCCGTATAGCTTGGATAGGGAAATACCGGATAATAATGCTGATGTCGCGGTGAGACCCCGCCGATCAACGCATTGGCAAGGTCCACCGTGCTCCAGCTTCCTATGCCATCGACGGGATCGGACGATATATTGGGTGCCCGAAATATTCCGAAGGGTGATGCGAGCGCGAGGCCGCCACCCAATCTCAGACGATCCTTCTGGCCTGGGGTGGCGTGGCAGGATGCGCAGTCGCCGGCGGCGAAAATGAGCTCGCCCCGAGCTGGGTCGCCATTGCCCTGAAGGCGCGGATCATCGGGCGCAAAAGGCATGGCGGGTTCCGTCACGAACCAGACCAGAACGGCGGCCAGCATGGCCGCCAGGCACAGCCAAATCAGAATGCGCATGGTTCTATCGACCGATCCCATGGAGCGTGAATGATGGCGCTCTCATAGAACTGATGATCGAGCCATCCGTTCCGTTTGTGGTCGGCGGATCTTAAAGATGATCGACAGTCAATCGCGCCTGTCTCTTCCATTGGTCCCGCGCCTCAGCAGTGATCTTCACGAGGTTTCCGTGCGCAAGTGCCAGCAGCAGGGCAGAGGTGTGAATGGCTTGGCAGATTCCACCTGTGAGGGCTTTGTTTACCGCTTCCGTCAAAGGCAGCTGACGCAGTACGACACGTTCTGAAGGATCGTTCATCGGCGCTTGGCTCTCCATCAGCTCGGTCGCTAAAACGATGTGGCTATAGTTGGTTTGCATGGCTGGATTGGGTGCAAGGCGCCCACAATATTGCCAATGGCGAGCCTCGAAGCCGGTTTCTTCAAGAAGTTCACGCTTTCCGGCTTCCAAAGGCGTTTCGCCTGCATCAATTCCGCCACCGGGCACTTCGAGCGATACGATACCGAGCCCATGGCGGTACTGTTCCAGCAACAGGACCGAGCTGTCGTCACCGATTGCAACGACGTGGACCCAGTCAGGATATGAAAGAACGTAATAGGGAGAAATCGAGTGACCTTCGCTGGTTACGCAATCATCGGCCCTCACATCGATCCAGCGATCCTTCAGAACCTGGCGCGATGATTGAATTGTCCATGGCTTCAATTCCATTGTCGATCCCTCTGTTAAGCGGCACTCGGCCAAGAGAATGGGGTGATCTCGAGCCTCGGAGCTCTAGCGGCAATCTCCGGCGATGCGCCGGGCGCCTTTCTCAACGCGCTGCCGCGATAAAGGTGCCGCGGATGAGCGGGAAAACTTGCTTCCGCGTATGTGGATCAAGCCGAGGTTTCTTCACGATCGGATGACCAGAATGCGAAGCCGGGCACCGATCGCTGCTTTACAAGATCGGCGAGACAATGCTTCCAATCGATACACGATCGTCTCAACGCACGATCGTCGTGGCGGCGGATGTTGCTGGCTCCAAGAGATCCTGCTGTTCGACGAAAGAGGAAATATGCACTGACATTCACCCCTGGCAAGCTGCCAGGGGCGCTGCATGAACGGAGGAACCAACCTATTCCTTCGAGCGTGATTTGATCCGATTGTCTTCGGAGACCCTTACGCCTGGTTTGCCTATCGGCGTAACCCGCTCTTTTTCAAACACGTTCGGGGCCCATGCCTTCCTGCTCGCTCGATTGGCGGACCGGAGCAGGATTGCGAAATGCGTTCTTCCCGGAGGGAGAGTTCCGTCCGCCGGATTTTGCTTCGCTGTCTGCCATGACGGATCCTTTTTTTTAAAGAAACCTTACCGAGAAGGGACCGCGAAGTTCCGCAAATAATTCCAGATTATTACCGACACCGGAACCTGAAATTTGCCCCGCAAACAACCGGCTGCTCGAGAGCGGAGCTTTCCGGCCGCCCGAGCGATGACAGTTGTTGGGGATGACAAGTTATTGCCGATCCACTGGAACTTCCGTCGATCTCGAAGCTTAGACGGAAAAAGGTATCCGTTGATGCGATCGTTTCATGGCAGCCTGATCATTCTTATATGCCTGTCGGCTGCAACTGACCGTGCCCGGATGGTCTCGCAATGAAGCACGGCGAGACGGCCGTTACCCGGCATCATTTCGAAGGATTTAGCCTGCTCGGCCGCGGCCTCATCTCGGGCGCGGCTGACGACGATCCCTCGGCAATTGGTACCTATGCCAGTGCCGGTGCCCGCTTCGGCGTCGGGATGCTTTGGACCGCCCCCGTCACGCTGCCGATGATGTTCACTGTGGTCTATCTCTCGTCGAAGCTCGGACAAGTGACGGGACGTGGATTGTTTCAAGTCGTCCATGACAATTATCCGCGGTGGCTTCTTTACATAGCATTGGTCGGGGTTGTCTCGGGTAATACGATCGAGGCCGCCGCTGATTTAGGCGGCATGGCGGCTGCCGTCGGTCTTTTCGTGCCGTTTTCCGTTCCCTTGATCGTCACTGTGACAGCGGCCATCATGCTCTGTCTCCAGGTCGTTGGATCCTATACCTTGATTCGTCGCATTTTCCGCTGGCTTGCACTCAGCCTACTGGCCTATGCAGGCGCGGCCGTGCTCTCGAAGCCGGATTGGACGGAGGTCCTCAAGGGCACGCTCGTTCCATCCGTCGAATTCAACGAGGAGTTTCTTTCGATCATCGTGGCGATCATCGGGACGACGTTATCGGCCTATCTCTACACTTGGCAGTCCAACGAGGAGGTCGAAGAGAAAATCGCTGCAGGAAAGACGACCCTGCGCGCCAGACAGGGTGTCAGCGGCTCGAAATTGGCCCGCTCGCGCAGGGAAATCTTTGTCGGCATGACATTTTCCAATGTCGTGATGTATTTCATCATCCTGGCGACCGGTTCAACGCTGCACGTTCAGGGGCAGACCAATATCGAAACCGCGGCTCAGGCAGCCGAAGCGCTGAAGCCGATCGCCGGAGAGGCGGCTGGATACCTGTTTGCGGCGGGAGTGGTATCGGTTGGATTTCTAGCGGTTCCGGTCATGACGACGGGAGCGGCCTATGACCTTGCCCAGTCCATCGGCATCAAGGGCAGTCTGAACGCCACCGCCCGCGAGGCGCCGGGTTTTTATCTTATCATAGCAGCCGTGACCCTGGTTGCGGTCGCCATGAACTTCTTTGGCCTAAATCCGATGAAAGCTCTTGTATGGTCCGGCGTCGTCCAAGGGTTCTCCACTCCTCCCCTTTTGTTGTTGCTCATGTTCATCACGAATAATGAGGCAATCATGGGCGAGCATGTGAATTCGCGCCTTATGAACATCGCCGGCTGGCTGACGGTTTTGGCCATATTCTCGGCTAGCGCCGGGCTGGTGGTGACATGGCTTATCTAGATAGGGGCTTATCTAGATAGGGGCTGAGTGGCCAGCCCGTCTTCGGTCAGTTTCAAGGTATCCGGCGATCGATGGATGTAAGCCATCCGTATCGGAAAACATATGGGCTTTTTCACACGCGGCAGAAGATCTGACCTTGGAGGCTGAGATTGGCCCGCATCGACGCAACGCGGCGCTCGGCATCCGCCAGGTCATAGGCCCAAAAACTGATGCCAAACGTCCGGCCGTCAATTCTGTAATCCGCCAGGAAGCGAAACATGGCACGACCGCGATGATCACTTGTGCGAAACGCCGGTTCGGGATCGCGATCGCTCCGGCGGACCAGCGGAAGCTGGATCACGTTCATTAACGAAACTCCTATCACTTCGCCGGTTTTCCCAAGGAGCTTGGGAAAACCGGGGTTGCAGCCACGTCCGAGCCGGATGAGGCGTGGCCCGTCTTCACTCGCCGTCGCTGATCTACTTTGCGAGCTGTTTGGCCATTTGCAGATGCTGCTCGAGCTTCGGCCTTGTATTGGAAGCCCAGGTTTTCAGGTCCGCGTTTTCGCCACCGTTTCCATATCTTTTGAAAAGATCCACTGCATTCGCATGAGCAGAACGCTGATCCGCATCGTAGCGCTTGGTGAAGTCATTTCCCTGCATCTTCTGCAGCCGCACCAGCATCTTCTTCTGGCTTGAGGTCATCTCCGTCGGAATCGTCGCCTGGACCTTTCCGCTGTTGACGAGATCTTTAAGCTGATCCGTCGTCTTTCCGTGATCATCGATCATCTGCTGTGCGAATTTCTTCGTTTGATCATTGCCGCGCTGCAGTGCGAGCTTGCTTGATTCGATTTCGAACATGTCGCTCGTTGCGGCTTCATTGACGAAGTCCTGCGTATTCGGCGCTGCGCCTACCAGAGAATTGACACCTGTCTTCTCCGCTGCCGATTGCGAGTATGCCGGCGCTGCCGTCAGCGCCAATGCAATGGTGACAATCGTGAGTTTCATAACGCTCTCCTTCCTACACTGGTCTCAGTGGCTCCAAGGATGATCCATCTGATTTGCTTGACTGACCGCTTGAGGTGCGCGGCTGGCCATTTCGACAGGAGCTTTTCACCGCCTGACCGGTTCCTTCGAACTAGCCAGAACGCAACTACGGCAGATGTGGAATGTTCCTAGACCGGAATAAATAAATGCCTGGCAGATCAGCGCCAGTTCCGCTGCTCCCCGGGGAACAATCGATGGGACTGGATGTTGGATAGTTCCGAAGCAGCTTTGGCTGCATATCCGATTGCAACCCACTCCGCATTTGAAGGAGGTACACAATGGCTCACGCAGGAAAAAAGCAGTTCTCCCGTGGCTCGAAAGGCAAAGGCGATGGGTCCGGCGCCGCCACGACTCTCGATGAGGGCCGGATTGGAGAAAATGCCGTTCTGTCCAATCGCGACAAGGCGCAGCATTCAAGGCAAAGAGGTCTCGACAGCCGGAACATCCAGACGGAACAATATCGCGATCATGTCAGTAATCGCCGCTGACGCCGGCAGGCGAACGAACAAAGCGAACCCGCCATATGCAGCATCGAGATTTCGGTAAATTCCGCCGGACGGCGCTTCCGCAGGGATCCGGAGATGATGACCGGCCGGTGCTGCCTATCAAGCGACAATGAACCATCTACGCAGAAACCGGTTATTGCCTTGAATCATTCGCAACGATTGCAGCCCCGCCACCATGCAGGAAATGACCAAGCCAGCGCTGACAGGCATCGCAGATAGGGCGAGTTTTCTCATCAACGGCAAGAAATATTTCTCATGCCTGGCCAACGCACTGAAGGAGGCCAGACGGCAGATCTGGATTGTTGGCTGGAATTTCAACCCGGAAATATTGCTGGAACCGGAAGATCCGGAAACGATCTTGGGAGATGTCCTGGAACGCGCCGTCCAATCCAATCCGGATTTGGAAGTCCGTATTCTGGTCTGGGCGCTCGGGCCAATCTACTCGGATAAATCGCTGAAGGCATTCTTTGGAAAAACTTTCCCGAAGAGCAATCGTATCCAACTCCGCTTCGCGTTTCAGCCTGTCTTGCTCGGCTGTCATCATCAAAAGCTTGTTTGCATCGATGACAATGTCGTATTCCTCGGCGGCATCGATCTGGCATCGCGCCGATGGGATACACGCGGCCATGGGATCAGGGATCAGCGCAGACGGGATTCGGAGGGCTTGCCCTACGAACCGGTGCATGACCTGCAGGTGATGGTAACCGGACAGGCGGCAAGAGCTGTCTCCTGGATCGCCAGACAGCGATGGGCAGCGGCAACAGGCGAGCAGCATGGACACCTGGCAGGTGTTGATGATCGTGGATTTCGCTATGACGGCTCCCTTTCTCTTTCCGGTATACCGTTCGAACTCGCTGTCTCGGGGCCGATGAAAGGAGCGCAGGCGGATGACAATCCGGGAGTAGCCTTAACCAAACGGGTGATCGCGGCAGCAAAGCGCCACCTTTACGTCGAAACGCAATATCTGGCGTCCTTCAACGTCGCTGACGCATTGGCCGCGCGTTTGAAGGAGAAGGAAGGGCCCGAGATCGTGATCATATGTGCGCACGGTTCGCATGGTCTCATCGAAAAGATGATCATGGACGCGAATAGGGACAGGATCATTACCAAACTCAAACAAGCAGACGAGTTCGATCGCTTGCGCATTTTCTATCCGGTCATTCCAGACGGGAAACGACAGAAATCGCTGTTCATTCATTCAAAGCTGCTGATCGCGGACGACAATCTGGTGCGAATTGGCTCGTCGAATCTCAATCACCGCTCGGAGAACCTGGATACGGAATGCGATATTCTGTTTGAGGCGCAAAGTGCGGAACATAGGATGGTCATCCGCAATCTGCGTCATAGCCTTCTTTCGGAATTCCTCGGCTGTTCTTCCGAGGTGCTCGATCAACTCCTTGAACAAGGTGGCTCCCTGATCCGCGCGATCGCAGCGCTCGATCTCGGCGCAAGGGGCTTGAAACCGCTTCACTCGAAAAGCCGGAAGATGACGCCCGTTGTGGGCACGGCCTTATTCGACCCCGTACCGCCTTCGCGGCCACCACGACTATATCGTCTTGCTGGCCGGTTGCGTCGCATGTTGCGATTTGGCTGAATGCCGTCTGAAGGCCAGTTCGGTGGTCAGCATCGCGATTGCGCCGACCATAAGCGGAATGAGATAGTAAATCAGCCGAAACACAATCAACGCGCCGATCGACGCGGCGTTCGGAACAGCATATGCCAGCACCGCCTCGAGGACACCGAGGCCCCCGGGGACATGCGTGGTCAGGACGAGAGTGTTGGCAAGCACGAACGCGGCGATGGTACGGAAATAGGAGAGGTCTGCATAAGCCGAAAACAATGCATAAAGGCATGCCGAGACGAAGGCGAAATTGGCCGTGCCGATTGCAATTTGCGCCAAGGCTATTCTGGCTCGAGGCAAGGCGAATGACCAATTCCAGAGGGTCAATCTTCCTCGCAAGTATCTGGCCAGAATACCATAGCTCGCGGGGATGCAAAGAAGAGCACCACCCAATATCCGCAAAGTTGTCGTGTCTGCCCGCGAAAGCGCAACGATATCGTCCGAATCGACAAGCAAGGCGATACCGCCGATGGTTATCAAGCCAAGAGCGACCGTCACGCCGGAAAATAGAATGATTTTCGCGACATCCTCCATGCTCAAACCCCAGCGGGCGTAGTAGCGGTAACGAAACGCACCGCTGCTGAGCCCTGCAAAACCGATACTGTGACCCATAGACAGACTGATGAATGATGCCAGTGCGATTTTGGGGTATGGCAAGGACTTTCCGAGCGAAAGAATTGCCAGATAATCGAAACCGGTCAGACAGATGTAGGAAGCCACGGCACAGAGGAAGGCAGCCGCAAGATGTGGGAAGGGAAGTTGGTGAAGCGACGCGCCGATCTCTTCAAGACTATAGTGCGAAAGAATCCGATAGAGAAGAAAGAGCGCCAGGCAAAGCGCGCCGAAGATCGCCGCATTCCATATCACGCCTTTCAGGGTCATTGAATCCGCCTTCGTTCGCGCCGGTTGTTCGAGCGGAACGACTTGATGACTTCAGTGTTCCCAACATATGGCGTCTCAGAAACGAATCAGAATACTCACCTACAACGTGCACAGCTGCATCGGCACCGATCGCAGGGTCGATCCAGCTCGTATCGCATCGGTGATTGCTCAAGCAGAGGCCGATATCGTGGCGCTGCAGGAAATCGATGTTCGCCGTTTGCGGACAGGGCACACCGATCAGGCAAGTATGATCGCATCGCTTTTGAAGATGGAGGCTCATTTCAATCCAACCCTGACATTCGCCGAGGAGCAATATGGAGATGCAATCATAACCAGTTGGCCGACAAAAGCGGTCAAGGCCGGTCCGTTGCCCTCAAGAGGCGAGCCACGCGGCGCGCTTGCGGTCGAGATCGCGATCGGCGATGTCACATTGAATGTCGTCAATACGCATCTCGGTCTTCGTGGGCGAGATCGTATCCAGCAAATGACAGCGTTGATTGGCCCCGCATGGCTGCATGCTTCCGTGAATCCCAAAGCGACGATCCTGTGCGGCGATCTAAACGCTATTCCCGCATCCGCCACTTATCGGCTGATCAGCCGGCTGCTGAAGGATGTCCAGCTTTTGGGAAATCGGCCGTCATATGCCACCTTTCCCTCCAGATACCCCCTGATGCGCCTCGACCATATATTTGTCAGCAATGACATTCGGGTCATCGACAGTGCCGTTCTGCGCAACAAGCTGACTGCGGTTGCATCCGATCATCTGCCTGTTATCGCCGATCTGATCCTTGAAGGTTAGCAATTGCCCGAAGGATCGAGGTATCCCAGAGCCGGAACGCCGTCGGCAAACCTGGCGGGCATCTCCGCGTCGGCGGGGGAACATTCGATCATTCGCACGGTTTGAAGGCCAACAAGAGCGCAAGCCAGCACTGCGGGTGACGTGCGCTTGAAAGACCCCGGTTTCATAGCTGTCAGCAGGACAACGGAAGATCACATGCTGGATCAGAGCCGCTTCGCCGGTCATGTGCATGCACTGAATACCGCCGGAAATAGCTTTATCGCCGACGGTGGCGGTCGCCAGGCGGGTGTGCTGACATTCCATGGCTGTATCAACTACGGATCCTATTGGCAGGCGCGCTGTCTGGTCGAGGGATTGCGGTCGATGAACGTCGACGCGGTCCTGCTGAACCACAAATCAAAACGCATCGATTTCGCCGAGTGGCGTTGCGCGTTTCGGCCCGAGCTTCCAATTGCGACTTCGGCGGACGATTACCCGCTTTACCGAGAGAAGATCCGTAAATTCCTTGACGCGGCTTCCCGGTTGCCGCTCTCTGCGCCGTTCGCGTTGGACGGCCCTGTCGTCGTTGAAGATCTTCCGCTCGTCATCGTCGGCAGCGACGAGGTCTGGAATTTACATCATCCCTGGTATGGCGGCCGCAACCTCTTCTTCGGCGAAGGTCTGCAGCGGCATCTCCTTTCCTCCTATGCCGCTTTGGCAATTTCAGTTCGCCGGGGCAACTGAACGGCTACTGGGTTGATAGGCTGCGCGATTTTTCCCGCATATCGGTTCGCGACATGAACTCGCAGCGCCTGATCGGTGAAGCCTTGGGGATAGAAGCCGAGTTGGTGCTCGATCCGTGTCTTCAGTTTCCGCAAGCGATCCTGGACGTCGGCAAGGAAGCATCGATCCCGCCTTACGTGGGGGTCTACGGACATAGTTTTCCGGCCTGGTTTCAGCAAATGGTCCGCAACTGGGCTGATGCAAACAATACCAGCTTGATCAGCATCGGATACAGGAACGATTGGGCTCATGAGCACCGCATCGACGCGGGTCCTATTGATTTCGCCCGTCTGATCGGAGGCGCCGGCGGCGTGGTGACGAACTTCTTTCACGGCTGCGTGTTTTCTCTCGTCAATGGCAAGCCCTTGGCCTGCGTTCTCTCCGATTATCGGTCGAACAAGCTGAGTGATCTGGCGGCCATGGTGGGAATCGAGGACAGCGTCATATCCGAATCCAGCCCGTCTTCCCAATTGAATGTGGCCTTGATGGAAGCTCCAGCGCCAGATGTCATCCGCCGGATCGAAATCCTTCGTCACAACTCGAGCACCTTTCTCAATCATGTCGTCGAGCAGGCATTCTGACCAGTCGGGGAATTCCGGCCCCGTGAGCCCGGCCGATGTTATTCGGTCCGGTCTCTGTATCGGATGCGGTGCTTGCGTAGCGCGTTCGGATGAAGATGACGTCCACATGGATTTCGATCGTTTCGGTCAGTGGAAGCCGCATGCGAGCGACAGCTGGATGCGGGATCGAACGACGGATTTTGCACATCTATGCCCATTCTCGCCCATTAGCGAAAACGAGGACGGTCTTGCGAAAGGGCTTTTTCCAGATGCAGCGAAGACCGATCCTCATCTCGGGCGGCTCGAAGCAACATTCGCCGGCCATGTCACGGAGGGCGCCTTTCGCGCCGGCGGCAGTTCGGGAGGTATGGTGACCTGGGTTGCAACGGAACTCCTTCGTTGCGGCCTTGTCGACGCTGTGGCGCATGTTGTCGAAAGCAGCGGCCCCGCAAGCGATGGCCGCATGTTTCGCTACGCGCTATCACGCGATCCGCATGGGCTAAGCGCAGGCGCCAAATCGCGTTATTATCCGGTCGAGATGTCGCAGGTGCTGGAGCAGATCAAGAGGATTCCGGGCCGTTATGCAGTGGTCGGAGTTCCCTGTTTCATAAAAGCATTGAGATTGTCGAGCAGCCTTGATCCGATCCTGAACGAGCGCATCGTTTTCACGCTCGGGCTTTTTTGCGGCCATATGAAGAGCGCGCGCATGACCGAGAGTTTTGCCTGGCAGATGGGTCAGCGCATTCAAGATGTCGAGCGGATCGATTACAGGTCAAAGTCCCCGGACCGGCCGGCCAACTGGTATCGCGCCAGTTTAGCCCTGCAAAATGGCGAGGTTCGCGCCAAGGACTGGTGGAACCTCGCAGACGGCGACTGGGGCGCCGGCTTTTTCCAGAATTCCGCCTGCAACTATTGCGACGACGTGGTTGCGGAGACGGCGGATATTGCCTTCGGTGACGCCTGGCAGGAACCCTATTCCTCAGATGGGCGAGGAACCAATGTCGTGATCGTGCGTTCGAAAGCGCTTCTCGGGCTCATTCGCGGGGGAATGGAATCCGGACGCATTTGCCTTTCGCCCGTTGACGAAGCCTTCGTTGTCAGCACCCAGGCCGCCGGTTTTCGGCAAAGACGGGAAGGCTTGGCCTTCCGCCTGAGTTTGCCGCGATTTGGTATGCGTCCCCGCAAGCGCGTCTCGGCGGCGCGACATCGGTTGGGTGCCAGGCGCAAGATGATCTATGGGATGCGCTTTGGCATCAGCTTCTGGAGCCATCGTGTTTTTTGGCTCGCCCGCCGGATGCATATGCCGGGCCTCTATCTGAACTGGGCTCGCCTCATGCTGAGCTGCTACCATGCGCTGGCCTATTCGCGCGGACCATTGGGCCGGTTGCTCGATCGCTTTTGTCCGGACAGGAAGCCATGAGGAACTGATGGTCAGAAGGCCGTGATAGTCGAAGGCAGTCTATCGAGCCGCTCGTCGACGTGATGCGGGGCATAGCGCTCGACCATTTCACGGCAGAATTCGGCAAATTCCTCAGGGACCAGCGGCGCGCTTGTATGATGAGGGGCAATGCCACGATGCTCCGGCGTGAAGCAGAAGGTGACCGTGACATCGAATTCCTCGAGGCTGCGCATTTGCCGGTCGAACCAATCCAGCGCATTGGGACGGAAACGATCCGCCCAGGAAAGACCTGTCCTGACCGACCGCACGCCGAGCCGCTTCATCCACGCGACGGCTTCGTCAAGCCGTGGATCTTCGAAGTGAAACCACTGAACAAGGCCGAGATGGGGGGTGTGCCGAGCAAAGGCGTCGAGGGCCAGCTTCGGCGTGCCGTCTTCACGCAGAATGCCCATATAGTAGTGTCGGTAATAGGAGGAACCTTCCGCTTCCTTATGGCGCGTGGTCGCTTCCCATGATCTGGGGAGATCGAAGAGGCTGTACCATTGGAATTGCGGTACCTTTCCCTTGAGCAGGTCTATGGTGCGGTTCAATCCCCAAAGCTGCACGTCTTCGGCTCCGAAGCTGGATACGCCGACCTCGCTGACCCAGACCGGGAGATCGGTGACATTGGCGATGTCGGCAATTCTTTGCGGCCATTCGTCGATTTGCCACAAATTCCAGTCCAGCGGAAAGCCGTGGACCGCGACGGCATCGAGATGGTCCAATACACCGTAATCCTTCATTCGGCTCATGAAACCAGGATCGATCGGAGAAATGCCGCCGAGCACCTTGATCAGATCGGGGTTCGCAAGCGCGATTGCGTCGGCGGCCAGTATCGCCATTTCGGCAAACCGGCTCCAATCCGGATCTATCTCCGGATCCCAGTGCGACTTGTTGTTCGGCTCGTTCCAAATCATAGCTGCTTTGATCATGCTGGTCTCCCGCGATAATCATGGATGCATTTCATTGAGCGTGATGATCTTCGCTCCCCAATCTCCGACGACCATGTGAGTGACGGATGCCGGTTCCACATCGAACCTCGACCAGGCGTCGACCGGCAGGCCGAGAATGTAGCTGGCCGCCGCTTTGATGACGTCGCTATGGGATACGAGCGCCAGCCTCTTGCCCTCGGCCTTGCTGGAGAGGTCTTCAATCAAATCCCAAACTCGGGTCTGCACATCGAGCATGGTTTCGCCGTTCGGCGCACGGACAAGGCTGCGCATCGCGTTCCAGCGGCGCCATCGGGCGTCTTGATCGAGCGTCGAAAAGGTCTTGCCGGTCCAATCGCCGAAATTGACTTCGTCCAGTGCTTCTTCGATCTGTGGGGCATCCAGCCCGCATGCGGAGGCTATTGCATCGGCCGTCTGCCGGGCTCGCTCGCGCGGGCTGCTGTAAATCGCATCCAGATGTTTGCACATCATCTGCTGGCCCAGACGTTTTGCCTGTGACAGCCCTGCCTCCCCGAGAGCAATCCCCGGTGTGCGACCTGCAAGGAAGTTGCCGAGATTGTCGTGGGCTGCGTGACGAACCAGGAAGAAGGTCGTCGTCATTCCGCCGCTCCGGGCAGCGCATCCTCCTGGTCCTCGATGAAAGCCTGTGTACGCCGGCGAGCCTCCTGATCGGTGAACTGACGCGGTGGCGATTTCATGAAGTAGCTCGAGGGGCCGACCAGCGGCCCACCTATGCCGCGATCAAGGGCCAGTTTGGCACAGCGGATCGCGTCGATGACAACGCCGGCGGAATTGGGGGAATCCCATACTTCCAGCTTCAATTCCGCATTGAGGGGCACGCCGCCGAAAGTCGTACCCTCCAGTCTGATATAGGCCCATTTGCGGTCTTCGAGCCACGGAACGTGATCGCTTGGTCCGACGTGAATGTTCGTTGGAGCAAGCGGAACATCGAGCTGGCTCGTCACCGATTGCGTCTTGGAGATCTTCTTCGATTCAAGACGCTCGCGTTCCAGCATGTTGAGGAAGTCCGTATTGCCTCCGAAGTTCAGCTGATACGTGCGATCGACCCTTACACCGCGCTCACAGAAGAGGTTGACGAGCATGCGATGGACGATGGTCGCGCCCACCTGGCTCTTGATATCGTCTCCGATGAGGGGCAGGCGGCGCTCGGCAAAGCGACGCTGCCATTCAGGCTTCGAAGCGATGAAGGCGGGAATGCAGTTGACGAAGGCGCACCCCGCGGCGAGCGCCTGTTCGGCGTACCATTGTGTCGCTTCCTCAGACCCGACGGGCAGGTAGGAAACAAGCACCTCGGTCTGCGTTCGACGCAAAATTTCGGCAACATCGGCAACCGGCTCCTCCGATTGCGGAATTTCGTCCTTCAGGTAGCGGCCCAGGCCGTCGAGCGTCCTGCCGCGATGTACCGTAACACCCATCATCGCCACATCGGCGAAGCGCTTGGTATTGTTGGGTTCGGCGTAGATGGCCTCGGCGACATCCTTCCCAACTTTGGAGGCGGCGATATCGAACGCCGCCGAAATTTCCACATCACGAACATGGTATCCCCCGAGGTCTGCATGCATGAGGCCGGGGATGGGCTCGTTGCTTTCGGCATCCCTATAGTATGTCAGTCCCTGCACAAGCGAGGACGCGCAATTGCCGACACCGACGATAGCTACTCGAATGGAATGGGAAGGCATGTCTTTCTCCAGCATCTACAAAGCCATCCTCAAACAAAGACAGGGGGCATCTGTTCCCGAAAAAAATCATTCGATGGATCGCAACCCGATCTCGCGCGTTCGATATGTTTCGATTCATGAGGCGCCGACGATGCTGGTCTATGGAGATATCGAGCGTGTTGAACGGGCCGCATCGATTTGCTGTAGGGTCTCGGACGACATGGCGGCCTGTTTCAACATGGAGCCGGATCGCCGTCGGCATGAACTCCTGGTGCAGACTTTCATTATGACAGGCGAGCTCGTTCAGGGGCTCGCCGATCGCGAATTTCGCCAGAGGGGCTACGATGAAATCTCTGATGCTCAAGTCGCGGGTTCTGAGCTCTTGCTTTTTCAGGCCCGTATGCTGGTGCGATCCTGGCGGACAAATTTCGCCGGATCCTTGCTGCCTTCGACCGATTGGAAAGCACTGCTGGAGCCTCTAAGGCTTGATGAACCCATCCGGATAAAGCAGCCGGAGGGCTATGCACATTATGCGCTCTATCCCGAGAGCTTTCTGGAAGCGGCCTTGCGTTCGGGTCTGTCATCCAAGGCCGTCGTCATCGGCGTGAGGAGCATTGGCGTCAGCTTGGCCGCTGTCGTCGCGGCGGCGCTCGGATCGGGTCCTGCCTATTCCCTGAGGCCGACGGGCGATCCTTTCCGCCGACAGGTGCTGCCAGGAAAATTGCTGCAGAGGCGCATTCTTGATCGTCTCCATACAGATTTCGCCATTGTCGACGAAGGCCCCGGATTATCGGGCAGTTCCTTTGGGTGCATAGCGGATTGGCTCGAGACCAATGGCGTACCGGCCGAGCGCATTCATTTCTTTCCAAGCCACAAGGGCGAGCCGGGCAGACAGGTCAGCAAGGCGCATCTGCGCAGGTGGAAGCAGCGGCGGCCGCACGTCGTCGACGTTCATGAACTGATCCTGGATACGCCGGAGCGTGAACGCAACCTGAAGTCCTGGGCTTGCGAGCTCCTGGGTGTGAGCGAGGGCTCCTGGCGGGATCTATCGGGAGGACAGTGGCGAGGACTGCGCTACGAGGACCCGCAATATTGGCCCCCGAGCTACCGGCAGCAAGAGAAGCTGAAATTTCTGCTGTCGGACAGCGGTACGCACCATCTGGTGAAGTTTGCCGGGCTTTGTGAGATGGCGACCAAGCAGGCGAGAGGCAAGATCTTGAGCGAAGCCGGCTTCACGCCGCCGGTGCTGGGGACCTGCCACGGCTTCATTGTCGAGCCTTGGATCGAGGGCTGCGCAATGGAGATCGATCCGGCGCCGAAAACGGAGATGGTCGAGCAGATCGGCCTGTATCTCGGGTTCCGGGCACGTCACCTTCCCGCCACGCACGGAGGCGCATCGCTTCTGGATCTATGTCATATGGCTACAGTCAATATCGAGGAGGCCCTGGGAGGCGAAGTTGCGCATCAAATCCAACAGTTGATTGGCCGGCCACATCATCTGGTGAAACATCTGCGGCGGGTGGATACTGACAATCGGCTCCATCGATGGGAATGGATAAGGCGGCAAGACGGCCGGCTGATTAAGACCGACGCGCTCGATCACAATGCCTCTCACGACCTCATCGGATGCCAGGACGTGGCTTGGGATATTGCCGGTGCATCCGTGGAATTTGACCTGTCGAAAGCGCAGCGATGCCGGTTGGTTGAGATCGTCGCGGTGGAAACGGATCGGGAACCGCGCGATGATGTGCTCAAGGTATTCGAAGCATGCTATCTGGGTTTTCAGATCGGCCTTTGGTCCTTGGCGGCTCAAAGCCATGATGCTTCGGAGCAAGCACGACTGAGGAGCGCCGTGATGCGCTACGAGGGCCGTGTGCTGGGCTTATTGGCCGAGTGAGCCGTCATCTTTTGGCGCTGACGGTGCGGGCGCCGATGTGGGGGCATCAGGGATGGAAGCGGTGATGTCAGGAGAGCAGGCCAGGGCTGTCCTGATGAGCCTGACCGATTGGATGCCGACACCCTTCAACATCAGCAATTGGTCATCCGTCATCTCGGCGGCCTCTTTTGCGCGCGTGATCCCATTATCAGCCAATGACCGAACGACCCATCGCGGAAGCGCGGTTTCGGAAAGAATATCCGAGTTTTCTGTAAATTGGCCTGGACTGCGGCTTTCACCGGATTGCATCGCAGCGATCCATCAGTTGATGCATTGAGATCGCATCAAACCCGCGTGAGGGTCGCGGGTTCCCGTTGCTTTCACAAAATCACCATTCGCTTGAGCCGCCGTTCTCAGCCGCCATAGATTGCGTCGATGATTGCGGCGGAATCGACAAGGCGTTCGCAAAGTGGATCGTAGCTATTATCGCCGGCCAAGCGTGTCGCCCATGCGGCCGCGGCTCGGCCGCCCCATTCATCCGGCGGTTCGATGAGAATATCGGTGCGTGTTCCCCTATATCCTTCGGCGACGAAATCATAGAAAGAACCGTTGACG
The DNA here is from genome assembly GCF_014193575.1 of Rhizobium sp. BK289. Taxonomy (NCBI): domain Bacteria; kingdom Pseudomonadati; phylum Pseudomonadota; class Alphaproteobacteria; order Hyphomicrobiales; family Rhizobiaceae; genus Rhizobium; species Rhizobium sp. BK289. The sequence continues at coordinate 413,800 of NZ_JACHZO010000004.1, read as the reverse complement.
TTCCGCATGGCCGCCCCTCCGGCCGTTCCATGGAAGTTTGCGCTGATGACAGCGTCCACACCAGCGTTGAGGCCCCATGAACAGGCTAACCGGAGGGCTGCGCCATCCGATAGCGTCACGGTTGCGAGAGCGAAATCCTCCACATCGGCGCTGTCGGGCTGAATTGGAACACCCCTTCGCATAAGACAGCTTTGGACCGAAGTGACAGCCGGAAAGTCAAGCGTCCACAGCGCCAGGTCAGCCAGATGGATTCCGAGATCCATGACGCAGCCCCCGCCCGACATTCGCCTGTCATAGAACCAGGGCTTGTCCGGCCCATAGGCATTGTGAAAGATCATATCGACCGCGAAGATCTTGCCGAGCTCGCCGCCGCGAACAAGATCGCGGACACGGCGCATCGCTCTGGTGTGCCGATAGGAAAGATCAACCTGCAGCAATCGGTCCGCCTTCCGCGCGGCTGCAATTGCTTGCTCGACCTCATTTCGGGTCCGCCCTAGCGGCTTCTGGCAAAAGACTGCAATGCCTTGCTCCAAGGCTGTCATGGCTTGCTCCGCATGCAAGGCGCTCGGCGTTGCGATGACGATTCCGTCGAGGCGCTCGCTCAGCAGATCATCGAAACTCGGAACGATCGTGGCTTGCTCAGCCAGGTCTGCGGCGGCTTTCGCCATTTCCGCCGATGGATCGCAGATGAGCGTCGAGCCGACCAAGCCCGTGTCAAGAATGGCCTTCATCCGGTGCCGGCCAATCCGGCCGACGCCGAGAAAACCAAGGCGGAGGCCTTGAGCTACGTTCCGGTGAGCGTATTCGCCGAGATTGTTCATGAGTATACCACCAGGGCCTTGAGAAAGCCGTCGGGACGGTCCCTGGTCATGTTCAACGCGTCATCAAGCCGCTCCAGGGGAAAACGGTGGGTCAGGAAAGGCCATGGATCGAGCTGACCGGCTTCGATCGCCGCGATCGCATCGCGAATGCCTTGAAGATAAACGGCAGGATCCCGTTCGTGTGCGTTGACGACATCAAGTCCCCGCCAGTTCCACAGCTGCATGTTGACCTGTCTCTGCCCATCTTGATGGTAACCTGCAATGACGAGGCGTCCACGCTCGCGCGTCAATTCGGCCGCGAGATCAAGTGGCCATTGTTTGCCGACCGCCTCGATCACGCGATCACAGAATTGCCCCTGTGTCGATTGCCTCACCTGCTCGATGATCTGCCAATGGTCTTTCATTGCGATTGTTTCGGACGCTCCCGCGCGCTTGGCGATCTCCAGGGAAAACGCTCTTCGAGAAATCGCAATGACATGGGCGCCGGCAGCCACGCACAGCTGGGTCAGCAAAGCGCCGAGAAAACCGATTCCGACAATGGCAACGGACTGTCCAGGCTGGACCTCGCACCGCTTGAAAATATTCAGGGCGCAACCCAACGGCTCTCCCGGAAAAGGGCGATCGTCGAGCCAGGCAGGCAGCCGGACGACGCTGCTGTGGTCGGCGAGATCATGGGTGGCATAAGCATGCTGCCCTAACGTCGCAACGCGATCACCGACGGCAAAACCGGTGACATCATCTCCGATCGCATCGATCGTTCCCCAGCCTTCGTGCCCCAACCCGCCAGGTTCAGTTGGAAATCGCATCCATTCCGGGCCTGACCATGGCACCAGGTTCGAGGCGCATACACCGCAGCCTTCCAGTTTTACTCGCAGCTGACCGGCAGCAGGCTCCGGCAATGCCATGGTTTCCACCCGCAGCTGCCCAGCGCCCGTCACCACGGCCGCTCTCATGGCATCTGTCCGCACCGATGTGATCGCGTTCATTGATCCTCTCCTGGCAATTACCATCATCCCGCCTTCGAATTGGATGGACGACGCGCGCCTAACTGGCATGCGCATGGCTTGTTCCAGAAGATGATGAAGATGCTTGCTGCAGGTACAAGGATGACACCTGGAGCGCAAAACGGAACGCATCATTGAAGAAGTCTACAATGATAATGATGTCATAGCGTGAGGAACATTCCTTGGGGATCCCGGTTGGGTGGCGGTCAAAAGCCTCTCAACTCAATAGTCTCGGGTGCCCAATGTCACATGTTCTCGTTACCGGTGGATGCGGTTTTATTGGTCGGCATGTCACTGAAGAACTGGTTGAAAATGGATATCAGGTTCGCATTCTCGATGCCTTGATCGATCAGGTGCATGGCCTCTCGGGAACTCAGCAAGCAGTCGATACAACGGATGTCATTCGTGCCGACGTGCGTGACAAGGGAGCGGTTCGTGAAGCACTGAAGGGGGTTGATGCTGTTATCCATCTGGCAGCCGAGGTCGGTGTCGGCCAATCCATGTATGAGATTGCTCGTTATGTCTCTGCCAACGATCTCGGCACGGCGACTCTCCTGGAAGCCATGATCGGCCTTCCGATCAAGCGAATAGTCGTCGCATCCTCGATGAGCGTGTATGGCGAGGGCATGTATGTCTCGCCGGTGGGACATCGCCTCGGCTATATAAGGCGCGATGGCAATCGTCTCACGGAAGGTCTGTGGGATCCCCTTGGCCCCGATGGAGAGCCGCTCCTGCCTGCGCCGACGGATGAGGAAAAACCCGTCGATCTGGTCTCGATCTACGCGCTGACAAAATATGCACAGGAGCGCCAGACACTCATCTTTGGTCGCGCCTATGGCATCGAGGCAGTGGCACTACGCCTATTCAACGTCTTTGGTGCCGGTCAGGCACTTTCTAATCCCTATACGGGCGTGCTTGCGAATTTCGCCTCGCGCCTTGCCAATGGCCAGCCGCCGATGATTTTCGAGGATGGCAGGCAGCGCCGAGACTTCGTGCATGTGCGCGATGTCGCACGCGCATTTCGTCTCGCTCTGGAACGGAGACCGGCGGCAGGGCATGTCATCAATATCGGCAGTGGCCAGGCCTATACCATAGCGCAGGTCGCAATGCTGCTTGCCGCCGCGATGGGAGCCGCGGACTTGTCGCCTGAGATCACCGGCCAGTCGCGCAGCGGCGATATCCGCCATTGCTTCGCCGATATTTCAAAGGCCAGAGAATTGCTCGGCTTCGAGCCGCATTACCATCTCGACGGATCGCTCGAGTCCTTTGCGGAATGGGTTCTTATGACAGGGGCCGTCGACAGGAACGCGGAGATGACCAGGCATCTCAAGGAAAGAGGTCTCATGTCATGAGATTACCTGAAGGTCCCATCATTATCGTTGGCGGCAGCGGTTTCATTGGAAGCAATCTTGCCGACAGCTATCTCAGAGATGGTGAGGAGGTGATCGTCCTCGACAATCTCAGTCGCCCCGGCGTCGAGGAGAATCTTCGCTGGCTGAAAAGCAATCACGGTGATCGCGTTCAACCCGCGATAATCGATATCCGGGACTTCGATGCGATCGCTCCATATTTCATGGGCGCACGCGCTGTCTTTCATCTTGCGGCTCAAACGGCGGTGACGACAAGCCTCGACTATCCCGTTCATGATTTCGAGACAAACGCTCGCGGAACACTCAACGTGCTTGAAGCGGTGCGCAAGGCAGGCAACAGGGCGCCGGTCATTTTTGCCAGTACGAACAAGGTCTATGGCGATATCCACGACATCGCGATGGCGGGATTGGAAGATCGCTATATACCCGCCGATGAATTGCTGCGCGAGAACGGGTTCGATGAGGATCGCGGCCTGAATTTCTGCACGCCATATGGCTGCTCCAAGGGGGTCGCGGATCAATATGTCCTCGACTATGCCAAGTCTTTCGGTTCGCTCACCGCCGTTTTGCGTATGAGCTGCATCTATGGCCCGCGGCAGTTTGGCACCGAAGATCAAGGCTGGGTCGCTCATTTCCTGATCCGCGCGTTAAACGGCGAAGCGATTTCGATCTACGGTGACGGTCGGCAAGTACGAGACATTTTGCATGTCAATGATGCTGTTCGCGCCTATCGGGGTCTGCTGAATTCAATCGACGAAGCCAAGGGCAAGGCCTTCAATCTGGGGGGAGGGCCTGACAACGCCGTGAGCATTCGAATCGTGCTCAGGGAGATCGAAAGGGTCATCGGCAGGCCGATTGCGACCATGCACTCCGACTGGCGCGTGGGCGATCAACTGTACTTTGTCACGAACACCAGCGCATTGAGAAAAGCCATCGGTTGGGCGCCTGAAATAGCCTGGCGCGACGGTGTGCGCGAACTTTGCGATTGGATTGCGAGCAACCGCCTAAACGGCTTTGCTCGGGCACGGAGGGCCTCGGCATGACTGGGGCAATGAGTGTCAATCAAAGCAATTTGGCGCATGCGCAAGGCTATCAGTTCGACCCTGCCAGGCCACACACCGTTCTGATGACCATAGACGCTGTCGGCGGCGTGTGGAGATATGCCATGGATCTCGCCAGGGGATTACAGCAATTCGGCGTCACCACGGTGTTTGCCGGGTTGGGGCCGTCGCCTTCATCCGAACAGCAGCGGGAAGCCCTTGCGCTCGGACCGATGACATGGCTGGACGCGCCGCTGGATTGGATGGCGGCAAACGAAGATGAGCTCGATATCATTCCCGACCTTCTCAGGCGGCTTATCGACCGGCATTCTCCAGATTTGCTTCATCTCAATCTTCCCTCGCAAGCCGCCGGTCTCGATGTCGATCTGCCCGTTGTCGTTGTTTCGCATTCGTGCGTCGTGACCTGGTTCCAATCCGTACGTGGCATCGGCGTTCCCGATCCATGGAGATGGCAATTCTCGCGCAACCGGCGCGGCTTCGATCGCGCCGATATCGTCGTTGCGCCGAGCCATAGCCACGCGCATGCGCTTCGAACGTGCTATGGGCCGATTTCCCATTTGAAGGTCGTCCATAACTCAAGCGAACTCCCCGCGCGGTCAACTCCGAAGGGGAATTTTGCCCTGGCGGTTGGCCGATGGTGGGATGATGGCAAGAATGGTGCAGTATTGGATCAGGCCGCAGGTCTCTCTCGATCAAAAATACTGATGGCAGGGCCTGTCGACGGGCCGTCCGGTCAGCATTTTTTCGTCGAGCATGCCGCCCAGCTAGGGGAGATGCCTCATCAAGACATTGCCGCTCTGATGGCTGAGGCCGGTATCGTCGTCTCGCCCTCTCTCTACGAACCCTTCGGGCTTGCCGCGCTTGAGGGAGCCCGTTCGGGAGCTGCTCTCGTTTTGGCGGATATCGCGACCTATCGCGAACTTTGGGACGAGGCCGCACTTTTTGTGGATCCGCACGATCCCGCCGGCTTCGCCAATGCGATCGATCTGCTGTCGCACGACGAGCAATTGCGGAAAACGAAGGCTCGATCGGCACAAAATCGATCGCGGGGCTACTCGCTCGACCATCAATGCCGGTCGCTGCTGAGCGTTTATGCAAGCGCCATGCAGCATGCCGATGAGAGGGAGGCGATGCATCCATGAAATTTGTATTCTACACGCATTCTCTGGTGTCGGATTGGAACCATGGCAATGCGCATTTCCTGCGCGGGATCATGCGCGAGCTCCTGAAGCGCGGACATAGTGCCATCGCTATTGAGCCTTCCGATTCCTGGAGCCGCCGTAATCTCCTCATGGATCAGGGGCCGCAGGCGCTGGAAACTTTCCGTCGCACATTCCCGCAGCTGACGTCGCTATCCTACGACAGCGCCTTCGACCATGAGGAAGCGATCAGCGACGCAGACGTCGTTGTCGTTCACGAGTGGACAGATCCCGCGCTCGTCAAGCGGCTCGGCAGAGCCAGGCGCATCGGCGGGCGCTTCACACTCATCTTTCATGACACCCATCATCGTGCCGTCTCCGCACGGAGTGAAATCGCAGGGCTTGATCTTGAGGATTATGACCTCATTCTCGCCTTCGGCGAGACGCTGCGTCAGCGTTATCTCAAGGCAGGGTGGGGGACCAATGTCTTTACCTGGCACGAGGCGGCCGACGCGGCGTTGTTCAGGCCGATACCCGAGGTAGAAAAGACCGGCGATCTCATATGGATCGGTAATTGGGGCGATGATGAACGCAGTGCCGAGATCGGCCGCTTTCTGATCGACCCTGCCAGCCGCATCGGGAAAGACGCACTGACGACTAGCGTGCGAGGTGTGCGCTATCCTCCGGCAGCGCTCGAGGCTTTGCGCAAAGCCGGCATCAACTACGGCGGCTGGATCGCCAATGCCGACGTGCCGCGGGCATTTGCCGAAAACCGGGTGACTGTGCATATTCCCCGCCGTCCCTATGTTGAATCCCTGCCGGGCATTCCGACGATACGTGTCTTCGAGGCGCTCGCCTGCGGGATTCCGCTGATATCCGCGCCATGGGACGATTGCGAGGAGCTTTTCCGGCCTGGCGAGGATTTTCTCATCGCCAGAACTGGCGACGAAATGACCCGCCTCGTTCGTGATGTCCTTTCGGACCAGGCGCTCGCCGATGCGCTGATTGCATCTGGCCTGGAGCGCATTCGCACGCGGCATACCTGCAGCCATCGCGTGGATGAACTTCTGAAAATTCTGGATCAGGGCAATGCAACGGGTCGGCAGGAGGTTGCGGAATGAAGATCGCGTTCTACGGCTCGAGCCTCCTTTCGGCTTATTGGAACGGTGCGGCGACCTATTATCGCGGCTTGCTGAAAGCATTGGCGGCGAGGGGTTACCGCATCACTTTCTACGAGCCGGATGTCTATCAGCGCCAAGAGCACCGGGATATCGACCCGCCCGAGTGGTGCGAGGTCGTCGTCTATGATGGGACGATCGCCGCCCTGAGGAAGGTTGCGGTCGAGGCGGCCCTTGCCGATGTTGTCATCAAGACGAGCGGCGTCGGCTTCGAGGACGATCTGCTTTTGCGGGAGGTCATGACGGCTGCGCGCCCGGAAGCGCTGAAAATTTTCTGGGATGTGGACGCGCCGGCGACCCTTGCCGAAATGCGGACCTCCGCGGAACATCCGCTTCGCCAAGCCCTTGGGAGCCTTGATCTCGTTTTGACCTATGGCGGCGGGGAACCCGTCGTAAAACAATACCTTCTGCTGGGGGCGACCGCATGCATTCCCATCTACAATGCGCTCGATCCGCAGACCCATCATCCCGTCATCGCCGATCATCGTTTCGAGGCCGCCCTAGGCTTTCTTGGCAACCGTCTGCCTGATCGAGAGCGCCGCGTCGAAAGTTTTTTTCTCGAACCGGCCGCAGCCATGCCCACGCACCGCTTCCTCCTGGGTGGCGCGGGCTGGGACGACAAGCCGATGCCGGGCAATGTCCGCTATATCGGGCACGTGCCCACCCGCGATCACAATGCCTTCAACGTGACGCCGAGAGCAGTGCTCAACATCTCGCGCGAGAGCATGGCCGACAACGGCTTTTCACCTGCCACGCGGGTGTTCGAAGCAGCGGGCGCCGGTGCCTGCCTGATTACAGATTATTGGGAAGGAATTGACCATTTTCTGACGTCGAACGAGGAGGTGTTCGTCGCGCGCGACGGTCAGGACGTGCGCGAAATCCTGTCCGGTCTGACGGCGGAGCATGCGGCAGCGGTCGGCCGGAGGGCGCTTGCGAAGGTGCTTGGCGAGCACACTTACCGGCATCGAGCCGTCGAAGTCGATCAACTCTTGCGGTCTCGTTTCGCAAGCAAGGAGGCTGCCGAATGAGCCGTGCCCTCGACATCGTCGTTCTCGGCCTCACCTTGTCCTCTTCCTGGGGCAATGGTCACGCCACGACGTACCGCTCCTTGATCAGAGGTCTCCATGCCGAGGGCCACAATGTTCTTTTCCTGGAGCGGGACGTCCCCTGGTATGCTGCCCAACGGGATCTTCTCGATCCGGAGTTCTGCGAACTTTCTTACTATGACGGGATCGATGAGCTCAAAAATCGTTTCAGTCAGCGATTGACCGCCGCTGATGCCGTCATCATCGGCTCCTATGTGCCGGATGGAGTAGCAGTGATCGATACTGTTGCCGCCTTAGATCCTTCGCTCCTGTGCTTTTACGACATCGACACGCCCGTCACGCTTGCAAAACTCGGACAGGGCGACCAGGAATACATTGCCGGACGTCAGATGGCGCTGTTCGATATCTATCTGTCTTTTTCGGGAGGAGGCGTCCTCGACCGGCTGATGACAGAGTTCGGCGTCTCGCGTGCCGAAGCTCTCTATTGCTCTGTGGACGAGCGGCGTTACAGGAATACAGGCGAAACGCCCTATTGGGATCTCGGCTATCTTGGCACCTACAGTCCCGACCGGCAGGAGAAACTGCAGATGCTCTTGATAGAGCCGGCACGGCAGTTGCCGCATTTGCGGTTTGTCGTCGCCGGGTCGCAATTTCCCACTGATATCGACTGGCCCGAGAATGTAACCCGCATCGAACATCTTGCGCCCACCGATCATCCGTCCTTCTACAGCCGGCAAAGATTCACGCTCAACATCACGCGATCCGATATGATCGAGGCGGGTTGGTCGCCCAGCGTGCGTCTTTTCGAGGCTGCTGCCTGCGGCACGCCGATCATTAGCGATTTCTGGCGCGGCCTCGATGAGCTTTTCCCGCAGGATCGCTCCATCTTGATCGCGCATGACACCGCAGACGTGGTCGGTGCGCTGACCGGCGTTTCAGAGGAAGCGAGGCGCGGAATAGCCAATCTCGCGCATCGCATCGTTCATGGCGAGCACACCGGCCGTGTTCGCGCCCGGCAACTGGTGAACATGCTGTCAGAGAGTCTGCCGGAAAATCGAGCAGGGCGACGTGCTTTCGTGTAGCAACCCAGAGGAGAAATTGCATGCGGCAGGTAATCAAAAAGAATATTCTCGTCGCTGGAGGCGCCGGTTTTGTCGGCTCTCACCTTTGCGATGCGTTGATCGCCGGAGGCCATAAGGTCATTTGCGTTGACAGCTTTCTGACCAGTACCCCCGATAATATCAAGGCCTTGCAAAATCATCCCGATTTCACGCTCATCGAGCATGACATATGCGAGGAGCTGCAGGTTGCCGAGCCGCTTCACCAGATCTACAACCTGGCATGTCCTGCGTCTCCTGCCTTCTATCAGGCTGACCCTATTCACACGATGATGACCAGCGTGGCCGGAACCGGCAATCTGCTCAAGCTTGCCGAGCACCATGCTGCCTCTTTCCTGCAGGCCTCCACGAGCGAGGTTTACGGTGATCCGCAAGAGCATCCTCAGCAGGAAGATTATTGGGGTCACGTCAACTGCATCGGGCCGCGTGCATGTTACGACGAAGGGAAGCGCGCAGCAGAGGCGCTTTGTTTCGACAGTGTGCGCACGGGCTGTGTCGACGCCCGCGTGGTGCGCATCTTTAATACATACGGCCCTCGCATGCAGCCGAACGACGGCCGCATCGTTTCCAATTTCATCGTCCAGGCGCTGCAACATGAACCATTGACAATCTATGGAGACGGCGACCAGACCAGATCCTTCTGCTATGTGTCCGATCTGGTGGACGGGCTGATCCGCTCGATGAATGTGCAGCCAAACGCCGGCTTGCCCATCAATCTCGGCAATCCCGGGGAGTTCATGGTTCACGAGCTTGCGCAAATGATCCTGAAGATGGTGCCCACGAGCTCAAGCATCGTTTACCGGCCGTTGCCTACCGATGACCCGCAGCGTCGACGGCCTGATATACTCAGGGCAAAGCAGCTCCTGTCCTGGGAACCGAAGGTCCATCTCGCGGAAGGCTTGGAATATACCATTGCCTGGTTTCGCCAAGTGCTTCACGAACCACAATTTGTCCGACGGACAAACCGCAAGGCTACGCCGATCCGGCGTCCGACGGGCATTTCACTCGGAGCGTGACCATGCAAAACCAAGAGGAGTTGCAGCGTCGGATTATCGAACTGGCGCCATGGTTTCATAACCTGCGCATAAAGGGTGTCGAAACAGCTCCCGATCATTTTCTCGGGGACTATCCAAGTTTCAAGTGGCGTCGCTTCAAGGATGTCATTCCTCGGGATCTGACAGGCAGAACTGTTCTCGATATCGGCTGCAATGCCGGGTTTTACTCGCTGGAAATGAAACGGCGCAATGCGGATCGTGTGGTGGCAATCGATACGGATCCGCATTATCTGCGGCAAGCCGTCTTCGCGGCAACGCAGGCCGAGGTGGATATCGACTTCAGGCAAATGTCCGTATACGAGGTCGCGCAATTGCACGAGAAGTTTGACCTCGTCCTTTTCATGGGCGTCCTCTACCATTTGCGTCACCCGCTATTGGCTCTTGATCTGCTTCGTGAGCATGTCGTCAAAGACCTGATGCTGTTTCAATGCATGCAGCGAGGCGTGGACGAAACACCGGAGCTGAAAGACGATTACGACTTCGCGGAGCGGGAGATTTTCAACCGCCCCGATTATCCAAAATTGTTCTTCGTCGAAAACCGCTACGCCGGGGATCCGACAAACTGGTTCATACCGAACAAGGCGGCGACCGAGGCGATGCTACGTAGCGCAGGTTTTACGATGCTGGAAAATCCAGAGCCGGAAGTATATCTGCTGCGATGCAGCGCCCGTCATTATATGGCGGAGAAACCACCTGGCATTTGCGCCGTAGACCGATCTGATGACAAAAGAGGATCATAAAGTGCCCGGGAACATTGCAGCACGTGGGTTGTTTGGCGGAGGATCGAGATACCGGAAAAGCGATGAACATGCAGGCCTGATATGGCAATGAATGATGGGAATACCGCCATGCCTAAGTCGAACAATCCAGGTGAAAAGAGTAGGGGCGATCCCGCGCAGGATGCAAAGGGTCAATCCCGAAGACTGCTGAAAAGCAGCCGCAATAACGGTGTGGCAAGCGCCAAGCCGACTGTCATCACGGGGTCCGACGACGCGACCGTCAACAAAAAGCCTCCCGGCACAACAAAACCAGAGAAAGATTGGGATCTCAATTATGATCCGCGTGAAATGAACGAGGGCAAGTATCGCGGCTGAGACCGGTTCCAAGGCCGGCATGTAAGCGCGTGTGGGGTTCTATCTTCCGCCATAAACCAACTTCACGACACGTGATAATGGTTGGAACCCTGTGCACTCACGCTGATCAAGCATTCCATCATGCATGGTTGTCTGGATGACGCGGACCGTTTCTACCCGATGTGGTTTGAACAGTTGGGTTCGCTGTTCGCTTTCTAGATTATGTGGGCGCCTCACACTCCGACAGCACGTTGAACGTATTACTTATGTTTCTTGTGTTGTCCGCTTCTTTGATTGACGCCTCGCAACATCGCGCGGTCTTCAGTTTGAATCTCGGGGCTCGAACGCAGTCGCGTGCTTTCAGCTTCTCTCCTGCGCTCTTCGGGGGATTTCTTCAAATCCAGGCCGGCATTGAAATCATCTCCCGCATTGGAGGTGTCTTCCCGCTTTTCGATGACATGTATTTGCTGCTGGTGGGTTTTTTGTCCAACCATCGCTATACCTCATTGTTTCTGAGTTTCTGACGGATTTCGGCACCACCGCGTTTCGTCTTTTGTAGCCAAACACCTTGCGGTGAATGCTAAAACGCCTCTCTTGCGCCTCGGGCTCAATGCGCGTTCGAGAGCATGATCGTGCCATTCAATAACCATTCGACGAGAACCAGTAAGGCAATGATGCAAAACCCGATCACGATAAAATATCCGGCTCGCCGTTTGCTCCTTTTCTGCGAGGGACTATCGCTCGGAGATACGATCGGGTCATTTCTATCCCGATCCTTTTCTTCGTCATTCTGCATCATCACCATGTTCCTCTGCTGCCTTCTAACCGTTGGAGCGGAGAAATGTTCCTTCTGTTGGTAGGTCGCACTCGACCCAAATAGGCAGTCGGCAGTTGCGGACGTCAAAATCTAGATGATGGCTCGTGCGGGTGAGAGAAAATCGCGCGGGCGAGATGGTGCAAGCCCCTGTGATTGCGCGTTTTTTTGACCTGCGACGAGGAGAACGCCATCAACGATAAGTTCGGTTCGGAGGACTGGCCACGGCGATAGCTGTGAAGATCTTTGAACGAAAGTCCCACCGAGTTGGATCGCGCGGGTTTGGTCGAACGATTTTGAAGGGATCTGGAATTTGATCGGAACATTTGGTCATCGCTGCGGTTAGGAACCACTGGGATTCCGATCTCCGATCCGATCGGATGATAGGGACTACCGCGATGCAGATCGGAAGTTTCGGGGACATGTATCGTGCTGAACTTCAGGAGCTCACCAGTGCCGGAAAGCAATTGGTCGATTCGTGGCTGGCGAATGCCGAGACTGCATCGCATCCGCCGTTCAAGAACGCTTGTCCACCTCGGGCACAAACCGGATCGAATGATCTCGTCGGAACCCCTCTCAAACTTGGAATGTCGCGAATGGACGGATATCGTCCGAAAGGAGCCTTCGATGAAACACCATGCCCTTCAAGAAATTCGGACCCGCGCCAACGTTAACCTCGAATATCGGCACGCGCTGCCTGCGACGCGCCGCGACCGCCTTGAGCGGTGGGCGGAGCTCCTCGAACGCCGCGGGCAACAAGCACTCTCGACGTTGCATGAAACGGAATTTCAGCCCGCCAGAGAGCGTGCGATCATGCGCGCTGACGATTCGCCGCTGTCGGTGGCATTTGCCGACCCCGTCCTGCGGGCAGCCGGGCTCAATGACGACACCTATGGCGAAATCAAGCAATTCTTCGGGCTGAGTCACAATCAGCTGCATAAGCTCGTCTGTTATTGTCACTTCGGAGCCACGATTAATGCCTCGGTAGCCGCCCATAGCGTTCGTGCGTTGATTGCTGCAGGCGATCGACCGGGCATTCTTGCCAGGCTGCGTGGGATGTTTCGCGATAGATAAAAATCCTTCGCTTCACGTTATGAGCGACGAGAAGCCGACACGGCGCAGCGATGTCGCCGTGTCGAAGGCGTCGCGATCACGTCTCAAACAGAGAGCAAGGGATATCCACAACCGTTGCCGCTTTCGAGCATGGTGATACCTATGACTGACAGCTGCGACTACCGGACCGCATTTTGCCGATAAAAGGCGCCGCAATCAACAGGTGCATACATGAGCGATCATTTGACGATTTCGATAATCTTATGAGTGTGAGGATTTACGATAACTCTCTTCTTGTTGATGATGGTGTAGGCATAGTCACTATTGCTTGGCACAGGATATACCTCGACGGAACTCGGCAACGCGCTACCAACTGCGATATCGCCTTCGTAAGTTACTGATGGGACCTCTTGTCCTGTCACGTATGTCGTGACATCTCCGGGAACAACCACGGTTGATCCGCTGGTGTCGGAGCTGTCCGGAGTTACAACCACACTGCTTTGAGCAAAAACCGTTCCGGATGCGAAGAGTGCCGCACTCATAACAGCGAGCAATCTTTTCATAGCGACCTCCATTGATCTCTAAAAATTCCCAACTGTCGTGAACCGCGAATGTTCCTGATCAAATGGGTGAACTTGCGCGTCGCTTCGCTGCATGAGCACGGTGATCGGGCCGCGCCATCGAAACATCTGTCATTTTTCTGCACGTCTTATCGACGCATCGGCACAAAACATCGGCCGAGGAGTTTTCAGGAAAAGGAGATTCGATATGGCAGACAAAAAGCTCACCACCGGTTTGAATGATCGGCCAAAGGATGCCTCGATCGGCCAGACGGCCGAGGGTTTTCCCGATGACAGCGGAAGGCCTGTCGATGTCGCCGACGAGAAGATCAAGGCGACCAGGAATAAACTTTCCGACGATCCGCGGGAAAAACTGCTGAAAGAAGTCAGACAACAAGAGGATGCATCCCGATCCGGATCGGAATGATTGGAAAAACTAGCCCGCATTGGCATTAAATGTGGTTAGGCATCCACGAACGCTGCTGGCTAAGACCTTGGCATGGCAGACGCCCCGTCAAGGCCCGGTAGCCGACGTCATTTCGCTAAATAGCCAGTCGCGGAAGGATCTGACCTTTTTCAGCCGCATGGCGCCTTCAGGATAGACGACATAATAATTCCACCGCGATTTAAGCGCGAGATCGAAGGGGCGCACCAAGCGCCCGGCTGCGAGATCGTTCGAGACCAGCGCACTCCTGCCCAGCAATACCCCTTCGCCCTGGACGGCGGCTTGGACCGCATAGGCGGCCGAGTCGAATCGGACGCCACTATCGGGATTGATATCGTCCAATCCAGCGGCCTTGAGCCAGGTGGCCCAATCAATGCGGAAGTTGTCGTGAATAAGCCTATGATATCTCAAATCAGCGGGCGAGCAGAGAGGATGCTCGCCTTCAAGCAGCTCCGGACTGCAGACAGGAGAGACATCTTCCTCTGCCAGCATCTCCGAAACCACTCCGTCATAGTCGCCCTCTCCATAGCGGATTGCGATATCGATCCCGTCTCTCAGGAAGTCCGCGAACCCTCCCGAGGTGGAGAGACGCACATCGATGTCGCGGTTGGCGCGGTGAAACCGATGCAGTCGCGGAACAAGCCATCTTCCGGCAAACCCGTCCGACGTGCTGACATTGAGCACGCCTGATGATTTCGGCGCCGTAGCGGCGCTGGTTGCGATTCCTATTCGATCGAGAGCCGCGCCGATTTCGGCGGCATAAGCGATGCCCGCGGGTGTCAGCCGGACGGATCGCGTTCCTCGCTCGAACAGCAGGGTACCGAGCCTTTCCTCCAAGTTCCGGATGGCGCGGCTGATCGCCCCATGGGTCACATTCAGCTCCACGGCTGCTTTCGTAAAGCTCAAATGGCGAGCCGCAGCGTCAAAAGCCGGAAGAGTTGTCAAGGGTGGAAGCTGGCGCGGCATCGATTACCTGTGAGTGAAACTCACATATCCTGCACGAATATTCGGTTGTCGTCCAGCCACCTGGAGGGCAATCTTTGGCTATCAGCATCGCTTTTTAAGCGTGGCGTTCGTTGCCAATGCAATTCAAACAGGAGGTTACTGTGAGTGTTATTCATGCATATACTGAGATGGTCGATCGCGCGGCTCCCGCCTCCATCGGCTTGCCCATCGCGGCAATCAGATCCGCGCTCACCATGATCGCGCGGCGAACGGCCTGCCTGGTTGCCCATGTCCAGCATATGTGGGCGATGCGCCTCGTCACCCGTTTTTCGGCCCATCGTCTGCGCGATATCGGCTTTGAGCGAGATTGGGACGGGTCGCTGATCCGGGCCGATGGTGGCCCTGTGTCGGCGTGCAACGGTCAGTGAGGGAGCGTTGCCATGAAAATCTATCCCCATCTCTGGTTCAAGGCGCAGGCCGAAGAGGCCATGGCGTTTTACATGTCGGTGTTCAGGGACTCGAAACTCCAGGGGCGAATCGACCTTCCGGATCCTGAATTGTCGAGGGTTCGGTTTGAATTGGCCGGACTGCCAATCGCTGCCCTTAATGCCAATTCTCACGTACCCTACAATGAAGCATTCTCCTTCCAGATCGAAACGGCCGACCAGGCGGAAACTGACTATTATTGGAATGCGCTTACGGCCGGCGGCGGCGAGGAAAAGCCGTGCGGATGGCTAACCGACAAATTCGGCGTCTATTGGCAGGTCACGCCGACGATCCTTCTGGAAATGATCGCCGATGCCGACAGAAGCAAGGCGACGCGCGTGCTGCAGGCCATGTACAAAATGAAAAAGATCGTCATCGCGGACCTCGAGCGCGCCTATTACGCATAGCGGCATCTCCACTGCGCCGCGCCATGCGGTTCCAAGTAGACCGAGGTTTCCGTGAGGATCAGAAAACCAAACTCCCAACTGAGCGTCTGGAGCAATGGCTGCCCTGGACGCTAGCCGCGCTCGCGAGAATTCTCCGATAGCCCCGAGTTTGGTATACGGGGCGCCCGCGCTTGACCGGCAGCGGGCGTCAATCTATGGCAATGACACGGTACTGAAACGCGATCGAGGTCGTGCGAGGCGGCAGTTGCTGACATGATTTCATTCTATTGCTTTCGAGCTGCCGAGGGTGACCGTCATGCTTTTTATTCCATTTCCTTTCGCGGTCGCCATCGTGCTGCTCGTGTTGTTTGCCATGGTGGCCGGGCGGGATGACGAACGGCCGGCCAATCTGCCCTTTCTGACCCTTATCCTGGTCAGTGCTTTTCAGTCCGTGTTGTCCGGTTTGCGATGGGGGTACGGGATCCAGGCCGTCATGTATGCGGCCCCTTTGGTTGCGGCCACCATGCCGCCGCTGGTCTATGCGGGCGTGTTTCAGCTGGTCAAGAAGAGCGTGAGACCGCCTTTCCTGCGCATCGGCATCCATTGTCTGCCCGCGGTTCTTGTTCTGATATCGATGATCGTCTGGCGCGACGCGATCGATATCGTCCTCGTTCTTACCTTTATCGGTTATGCGATCGCCATATTGCGCCTGATGCGACCGGGAATGGACGCCCTTCGCCTTGCCGCGCTCGACGAAGCCAGGCCTGCCTATCATGCGATCCTGTTGGCGGCCGCTTCGCTGCTTCTTTCTGCGGCGCTTGATACGGTCGTGGCCCTCGATTTTATGTGGGCGCATGGTCAGTACACGCCGGCCCTCATTGTCGGTGGGAACCTGGTGGCGCTCATCATCTTGTCGGCCGCGGCCGCAGCTGCCAGCCGCAGCGGCGCGGCAAAGGAAGCGCCTGAGATCGCCGAAGCTTCAAAAGCGGATGCGGGCGATATCGAGACGATGGCTGCCGTTCAAGCGCTGATGTCGGAGAGGCGGCTCTACGAGGATCACGATCTGACCTTGAACAGACTGGCGCGCAAGGCCGGCCTCTCGGCGCGTCAGATTTCCGAAGCGATCAATCGGGCCACGGGGAAAAACGTCTCGCAATATGTCAACGAGTTTCGTATCGCCGCCGCCTGCAAGCTGCTGACCGAAACCGAGAAGTCGGTCATCGAGATCATGTATGCAGTCGGGTTTCAGACGAAGTCCAATTTCAATCGCGAGTTTCGGCGCGTGACCGAGGTCACGCCTCTGGAGTGGCGGAAGAAGACCCTGGCCGCCGCCTAGGGGGAAAAAGTACCAGATCGCGATCGAGTACGATCTGGAACGCGTTTGAGGTCGAGTTTTCGGGCGTCTCGTTCATGCTGGCGGCATGAACACGAACACCGAACAAAATCGCAAACTCGCCGAAACGCTCAGGTCATTATCCCTTGAGCCTTCGTTCCAAACAGCGGAGCCGCCGGTCAGGAAAAGCCGGCGACTTTTCCTCTCGAGTGTTCTGCTCGCCCTTGGCGTCGGTGCGGTCGCATTCTTCTGGCCGGATATCGCGCCACGCCTCAAAACCGCCCTCCAGCCGCCGCCGGCGATCACGACGCCAACCACCCAGGCGGCGTCCGGTATTGGCTCGCCCATCCCTTCAGCCAATTCGCTGAGACCGGCATCCGCGCCGGAGATAACCGGGTCCGGGTTTGTCGTCGCGCCGCGTATCGTGACGGTCTTTTCCAAATACGAGGGAGAGATCGCATCGGTGGGTGTGCGCGTCGGCGATCGCGTCGAAGCCGGGCAGGTTCTCGTTGGGATCGGCGATATCAGCGCTGACTTCTCACTCGAGCAAGCGAGGGCTGATCGCGATGCCGCCAAGCTTGTCCTTGACGGCAAGATCCTAGCGCTCAAGCAGGCCGAGAGCTCGCTGCAGCGCAATGCGGCGCTTTCAGCAAAGAACGCTGTCTCCGTCCAGACCGTTGAGGAGGCGCAAACCGCAAGGGATGCGGCGTTGAATGCAGTCGATCAGGCGCGCCAAGCTTATGCCAGAACGCAACTCGGCGTGAAGATCGCGCAGGAGCATGTCGACGCGTTGACCGTTAGAGCCCCGATTTCGGGTACGGTGACGCGGCTCGACGCCCGTGTCGGTGGCCGGGTTCTGGCCCGGGTGGACGGTATCAAGGAAAATGAAAGCCTGCTGACGATTACCGATACCAAAAGCATGGTGATCGACGCCGACGTCGCCGAAACCAATATCGGCGAGCTTCGTCCGGGCCTTCGCGGCGAGGCCGTCCTCGACGGCTTTCCGGATAAGCCCTTCATGATCGAGATCCTGCAGGTTTGGCCGATCGCTTCGGCGGAAAAGGGCACGATCACGCTGCGCCTGGCGCTCCTCGATCCACCTGACGGCACCATGCCCAACATGGCCGCCCGCATTCGAATTTCGACCATTCCAGCACAACAGCCAGGAGACACTTCTCGATGACTGCTTCGACAAGCAACGAGCCGTATATCGTGCTCAACAATGTCAAGAAGGGATACAGGATCGGGACCGAGACCATCCCGATTTTTGCCGATCTCAATCTTGAGATAGCACAAGGCGAATTCGTCGCGATCATGGGGCCTTCCGGATCCGGGAAATCGACGCTGCTTAACATGCTGTCGGGCATAGACAGGCCGGATCAGGGCCGCCTGCGCATCGGGGTCAGCAATCTCGACCAAATGGGAGAGGCAGCCCGTTCGTCCTGGCGCGCCCATAACATGGGGATCGTTTTCCAGTTCTATAATCTCCTGCCGATGCTGAACGCGGCCGAGAACATCGAACTGCCGCTTCTCTTGAAGCCGCTCTCATCAAGGGAGCGCCGGGTCCGCGTCGACAAGGTCCTGGATCTGGTGGGACTTTCGGGTCGCCAGAAGCAGTATCCGAAGCTGATGTCGGGCGGCCAGCAGCAGCGTGTCGGCATCGCGCGCGCCATCGTCGCGGACCCGGCATTGCTGCTCTGCGACGAGCCCACGGGCGACCTCGACCGCCGGTCGGCGGACGAGGTGCTGGAAATGCTGCGCTTTCTGAACCGCGAGCTCGGCAAGACCATCATCATGGTGACCCACGACCCGCAGGCCGCAAGTTATGCCGGCCGAACGCTTCATCTCGACAAGGGCAGGTTCGTCGAAGAGCGGAGGGCCGACGCATAACATTCCTCGATCTCGTGCAAAAGAGCGCCTGGCGAAAGCCTTTGCGCACGATATTGCTGATGATAAGTGTCGCCACCGCCTTTCTCATCTACGGCCTGACGACGAGCTTCATCGACGGTAGCCAGGGCTCGTCGGCGGCGAGCGACGACATCCTCGGGGTCATGAGCGCGGCTGGCCGCGCCCAGCCGCTGCCGATTTCCTACCTGAACCGGATCGGCGCCGAGCTAGGTGTAGCCGCCGTCGGCTATATGTCGCGTTTGCGTGGCTTTGCGACGGTCGAAAAGAACATCATCGCTGTGAGTGCCGCCAATCCCGCGCGGCTTTACAGTTCGAACGGCAAGGAGCTCGGGCTAACGCCGGATCTGATCAGCGTGCTCGCCAGGGACCGCAGCACCGTCCTCGTCGGCCGGGCGCTTGCCGAGGCGCAAGGCTGGACCGTCGGCCAGAAGATCACTGTCACCAGCTTCGACATGGCAAAGCAGGATGGCAGCCGTGACTGGTCCTTTGAAATCGCCGGTATCTTCAATGGCGAGAACGCCTCGACCGACACCTATTTCGTCGTTGCCCAATACGACTATGTCAATGCGCTCAGAGCCCGCAACAAGGACACGGTCGACGCCTTCATCATCCGACCGCAGCCGGGTGTATCGGCCGCAGAGCTCGCCTCCGGGATCGATCAGCTGTTCGCCAATTCGGCGGCGCCGACACAGACCAGGTCGGAAAAGCAGTTCCTCGAGGCCTTTCTGCGCCAATATGCCGATATCGGATTGATCGTGAACATGGTCGTCGGGGCGGCATTCGTCACACTGCTGATGATCGTCGGCAACACCATGGTCTTTGCCATTCGCGAGCGCACCTTCGAGATCGGCGTTTTGAAAACCCTGGGCTTTTCCGGCTCCTGGATCATGGCGCTGATCCTCGGTGAAACATTCTTCATATTCGTGGTCGGCGGCACCATCGGCCTGCTATTTGCACTGCTTGCAACGGTCATCACGGGACCTGCGATCGGCCTCGTCTTTTCCCATGCGATTTTTGCAAGAGCCCTGGCGATCGTCACCCTGCTTGCGCTCGTAACCGGTGCCCTTCCGGCGCTCAACGCGCTCAGGATCCCGATCATTTCCGCATTCAGAACGAGGTAGATACATGTCCTCCAATGCCAGGCAAGCATTCGTCATGATCAGGGCAAATCTGTTCAGCCTGCCGCGACGCATCTCCATTTCCGCCTCGATGGTTCTTTCCGTGGCGCTCGTCGTCTGCGTTCTCGCGGGCTTCCTGGCCATGGCAAGAGGTTTCGAGACGGCCCTGCAAAGTGCCGGCTCCGCCTCCGTTGCGGTCGTCCTGGGTGGCGGCACCAACCAGGAGACCGGCTCCGATGTACCCGCCTCGGTCATTCGCACCCTGGGCGCAATGAACGACGATATCGGCGTGGCGCGAGACGCCAACGGCATGCCGATTTTCTCGCGTGAAATCGTCGTTGCCGTCGATACCAAATCGAACAGGTCGGAAGAGGGCCGGACCTTCGCTCTTCGCGGCATGGATCAGTCCGGTCCCTCCATCCGTGACCATATCGCCTTGTCGGCCGGCCGCCTGTTCACACCCGGCTCGCGCGAGATCGTCGTCGGGGACCGTCTCGCGCAGCAGTTCGGAATATCGATCGGCAGTACCTTGCGGCTCGGCACGGTCGGCTGGACGGTGGTCGGCTTGTTCTCGGCGCGAGGCAGTGCCTTCGAGTCCGAGATCTGGGCCGACCTCGACGCGGTTCGATCGGCCTTCGACCGGCAGGGGCAGGTCCAGAGCCTGCGCTTGCGGCTGTCCAATCCCGCCTTGTTGCCACGACTTCAGGCCAAGCTCGACACGATCAGGACCACGCCGCTTCGCGCTGTTGTCGAAGCCGACCTCTATACGGCGCAATCGGCCCGCACGGCCAGTCTCATCCGGCTGTTCGGCTGGCCGCTTGCGCTGTTGATGGCCGTTGGAGCGACCGCCGGTGCGCTCAATACGATGATGAATTCCGTGTCGGACCGTACCGTCGAGATCGCCACGGTTCGAGCGCTCGGCTTCAGCCGGATATCCGCGTTTCTCGGCACATGGATGGAGGCAGTCATGCTTGCCGCCCTTGGTGTGGCGGTCGGACTGCTGGCTTCGTGGCTGGCCTTCAATGGCTGGCAGGCAAGTACGGTTGGGACGAATGGCGCGCGTATGGCGTTCCAGCTCTCCGTGACCGGCGATGTCATGGCGACGGCCGGTCTGCTCGGACTTGCGATCGGCATTCTGGGCGGCGCCTTGCCGGCAACCGTTGCAAGCAGGCTTCCTTTGACTGCAGCCTTGCGATCACGCGGATAGGGTCTTGGCGCGACATGGCATGGTTTGACGAAAATCTCAGGCGGCTTGATCGCAACTGCTTTTCATGCTCCGTGTCGAGCAATATTCGAGTTCGATCTCGAGCAGCCTTGTTGCCTGGGCAAGGGCATCTTCCGCCTCCGCGAACAACAGCGATTTATCTCCTATTCTGGCCTCGCCATACCTCTGCGCGCGCAGCAGCACGAGCTCGGCCAGATCAATGCATTCCGGCGTCGGTTGGACGAGTTTCAGGCAATAACGAAGATTGACGGCAACCTCGATGGCAAATTCGGCGGCCGAGAAATCCAATATTGCGCCTGGCGGGGTTAAACGGGCCAGAAATATCCTCCATTGCTGGGTCATAATACTCCCCCATCGGACCGTTCGCGTAAGTGCTGCCGCACCGCGTGTGCCAATTTTTAAGAGACGTTATTGGGTCCCGACCACCGCATCCGCGTCGATAGAGTCCCGGCGAGCGCAGTCATATCGGCCGGGGAAAATTGCTTTCAATAATGCAACCACACAATTGGGCTTCGGTCGGTCTTCTTCTCCGACGTTGGTCTGATCCCACGTCGGCAAAAGGTCCCTGACGCGATTGCTGAAGTCCAAGCCGGGCTTTGTCCCGCGTGATAGAACTTGACCGCTCGCGGTGTTGCGACGATCTGATATGGAGATCGGAACTTGCCAATCGGCGATAGAGGGCGGCGCTTTCGCGCCAGGGGACGATGGCCGCCCGTCGCTTGAACGACTTCAAGCCTCAGGAGGCTACTGGTGTCATTGCGTCGAAAGCTTATTGCTGCCTTGCCATGCTTGTTGCTGACTTTCGTCAGCGCCGCGCTCCCTTACACCGTCAAAATCCATGGCGGTTCGGCGATATTTGCGCAGCAGATGGCGGAGGCCAAGGGCGGGAACGGCAATGGCGGTGGCAATGGTGGAGGCAATGGCGGAGGTAACGGAAACGGCGGAGGTAATGGAAACGGCGGCGGCAACAGCGGCAATGGAGGTAACGGCGGCGGTAACGGCAATGGCAATGGGAAAGGAAATGACAAGGGCCAGTCATCCAGTGCCAAGAGCGCGACGCAAAGCCAGGTCGATGCCGAGCAGTCCACCGACACGGGCAACGGCGCGATTACCGTTCGCCACAAGGATGGCATGAGCGAAAAGATACAGAGTGGACGTTATGTGATGCAGGATTCAAAGGGCCGCACAATCGTCAACCGCAATGCCACGATCGCCGATGAGCAGCGGCTCAAGTCCTTCCTTCACTGACGGCGCCTTTCAAGCTCGTCCCGGAACGCCATCGCCGCTTCCGTTCTATTGCTCACCTCAAGCTTGGTGAAGATCTGGGTCATGTGATGCTTGATGGTTTTCTCGTGCAGATCGAGCTTCAGGCCGATATGTTTGTTGCTCAATCCGGCTGAGGCCAATTCCAGCACCTCCCGTTCCCGATCCGTCAGCGTGTTGAAGGGATTTATTTGAGCGCTCGATCCGGTTTCCGAAATCAGGCGAGCCGATAGCGTCGGTGCGACATAGCTGTCGCCGGCGGCGATGCTGCGAATGATATCGGCTAGCATCCTGGATCCAACGCCCTTCAGCACATAGCCTTTCGCACCGCTCTTGAGCGCCGCCATCACGTCGTCGCTTGCCTCGGAGACCGTCAGCATCACGATCTTCTGGTTCGGTATCTGGGCGAGTATGAGAGGAATGGCGTCCAGCCCTCCTCCCGGCATGGAGATGTCGAGCAGCAGGATGTCCGGCCGGCACTCCGCCGCAATCCGCAACGCGTCCTCTCGGCTGCTTCCTTCGCCGACGACGCTAAATCCATCCATTTCAGTCAGACTTCGGATAACACCTTCCCTGAAAAGCGGGTGGTCATCGATGACTGCCAAGCTGATCGGAGCTGTCATGCCTGTTCCATTTCCTCGATGTTCAAAGACATTCGAACGGTTGTTCCACGGTTCGACGATAAAAGCTGAAACGTGCCGCCAAGGCTCTCGACCCGGTCCCTGAGGCCGGCGAGGCCGAGTTTTTGCGGGCCGACATCTTTCGGATCAAATCCCGGCCCTTCATCGGCGACCTCGATCACGATCTGGCCGTCTTCCAGGGATTGCACGACCTTTTGTCCGATCCCGCCGGCATGGCGATAGCCGTTGTTCAAGGCTTCTTGTACAAAGCGATAGATGCAGATCTTCGCCGAGGTGGAAAGGTCCGCCGGTATCGCGCCGACGGAGAGCGCGACGGTAACGCCGGTGCGCCGCTCATGGGCGCGGATTGCGCGCCCCAATAATCCGGGCAGATTATCCGTTTCGATGTGTGGCAGCATCAACCCGCCGCAGATGCCTCGGATCTCCGCCATCGCATCGTCGAGGCTGGCTTTGATGGTGCGCAGCGACGCCTCGCGTTCGTCCGGCGCAGTGGCGGGATTTGTCAGGGTCTGGCTATCCAGGCGCAGAGAGGCATAGGCGACCAACTGGGCAGGACCGTCATGCAGGTCGGCGCCGATGCGGCGCAAATAGCTCTCGTTGAGCGCGGCCGAGCGCTGTGTCGCCCGTTGAACGCGCGCGCGCAATGCCTCGTTCTGTCGAAGAAGCGTCGACAGTTCTCCGATACGGCCATTGAGCGCCTTGCGCTGATTGTCGATGGTGCGGCTGCCGCGCAGAACGATGATCGAGAGAAGCGCGAAGAATGTCAGTGTGAACAAGGCGACCACAAGCCAGCTCAACAGCCGCGCTTGTGTCAGGCTCCCCTCGAAGTCGTAGGCGACTTCGTAAAACTCGGAAACGGCGACGACCTTGCCCGACCAGGGCTGCAGCACCGGATTGTAGATTTCCAGCAGCGGTTTGCCGCTATTGCGCTCGGCAACGCTTTCCACATCGTCGAGCCGATTGAACTTGGCGACCATTTGGCCGGAGAAAGCGGTGTTGAGACTATCCGAGAGCGGAAACTGCTTGCCGGAAAGATTTTTGTCATTGGAATAAAGGATCGTCCCGTCGCTGCGCCACAGCCGGAATGAAAACAGCCGTGTCCCGAGCGCCCCCTGGCCGAGTGTCTCGTCAAGGGCCCGCGTTACCGTATCATCGAGAACCTGCGTGGTTTGCATATCGGGCAGAAGCGGGGCGATGACGCTGTCGACGTAAAGGGCTGTCGTCGCCGCTGAATTGCGCGTTACCGCGTTTTCGATCAGGCCCGCAACGAAGGAGCCGATGACGAGCATGGCACAGATCGCGACGAAGCCGCCGGCAAGCAGGAACTGTCTTGCCAAGGATTGAGAGTTCCAGCGTTCGATCAGACCTGCCAGAGATAGCTTGTGTGTACGATTTGCTCGCAGAACCGGCATAGTCAGCACTGATCTCCCAACCCCTTATAGCTATCCCAGCTGGATCGAGTGTCAACCGTTGCCCGTCCGCACCGGCCGGGTCGTCATCTGAAGATGGTAGCGCTATCCGGCCCATGCAATCTAAGGGACCATCGGGCGGGATCAATCGGACCATGGTCCTAATGCCCAAGGCATAAGTCCCACCAATGTAGAAACCTCGGAATTCAGCAATATTGTAGTGCGCATTGATTTTGCTGTCCGCTGTCCCGGACAACGGATTTTTTTGAAGGAAATGCGCATGAAAATCGGTTCTATCATCGGTACCGCAAGCCTCGGCCTGGTATTGGCGGTCGCTCCCATGGGAGGAACTGCCGTCGGCTTCATACAGACGGCATTCGCCAAGGGCGGCAATGGCGGCGGCAATGGAAATGGTGGCGGTAACGGCAATGGAAATGGCGGCAGTCATGGCCAGGGAAAATCCGACCACGCAAAGTCCGGTGACGACGATGCCAGCGACACTTCCGCGAATACGGCCACGGCCTCTGGCACTTCATCATCCTTGTTGGCACATCACCCCGACAAGCACTCCAAGTCCCATAGCGCAAGCGCAAAGACACATGTCTCGAAGCCCGGCCAAGGCAGCCTGAGTTCGCTCAAGAGAGATTACCACGCCTACTTGAATTCGAAGGACCCCAAGATGGCGGCGCTCTCAGCCTATGTGAGGGCATATGCAGAGTTCGAAATGCAATATGGAACGACGGCGGTGCCGACGGATCCCGCTCTCAGCGACAGCGCCTTGCGTTCGGCGCTGGCGCAGCTGTCGAACAAACCAGTGACGGACCAGACGTTTGCCGAGGCAAAGAGCATTCTCGGAGCCGGAACGGATACGGGAAAAATCGCAGAAGTGCGTGACGCACTGGAAAGGCAATCCACCGCCGCGTCTCAGAGCGATACCGAGATCGACGACTGAGGCGCTGCCATAGCGGATTTGCAGGATAAGCATATCGATTGCCGCGCGTCTGGCATCGGCGGTTCCTGGGGTTAACCTTTTGAGGGTTCCGCGCCGCTGACGCCACGTCATAGCCGGTCCGCCCGCCGGCTCTATCGCCGGGTCGAAGCTTTCCGCCCCGGACGCTGCTCGATCCGGCGATAGGCAATTTGCTCTTCACGTCATGATCATGCATGACCAGTCGTTTCTACCGGATGGGTAGCGCAACGACAAAGGGAGGATTGGAGAGCGTGTTTCCGCTCTCCAGCCTGGTCACTCAACGATCTGGATGACCTTGCGCGATGATGGTTCAACGATCACCCGTTCGTGGTTGACCACAGCATAAGCATATCGCGGATTCGTCGGAATGGTTCTTATGACGACCCTTTCCGGCAATGGTTGGCCGACAACCACTCGCTCACGGACAACCACTCCGTCATCGGGCAGGGGCTGTTCGCGCACATAGGTAACCACCTTCTGCGGCGGCGGATCGATGGCCGTGCCGACGATGGCACCAGCCACGCCGCCTATGGCAGCTCCGACAGGTCCACCGACCACGGCTCCGGTTGCGGCGCCGCCTGCCGCGCCAGTGACGGTCGACGACTGGGCGAAGGCACATCCGGCGGCCAGGCCAAGCGAGAGTGCCGCTATGCTAAGTACTTTGGTTTTCATCAGAATCTCCTTTCACCTGCTATTCGTCCGTCATTGACGGAGCTGTTGGTAAAACAGGGCCTGATTGCAATCGGTTCCTTTTCTCAGGCTTCAGTCGGTTGGATTGGGACGTGGGTCGCAAGGATGTTCGGACCAAAGTCTCAAGAGAATGGATTCACGCTCATTTGAAGCTCCATTGCGGTGAGCTCCTTGTCATTCATGGCATGAGACGCATGACAATGGCTGCCGACCTCGACCAGAGGCCCCGATTGCCGCACCAAGCGGAGCACGGCCGGCCATGAGGACGGCGTAACTGGGCGCCAGCGTCACGATGCTATCCGACAGGCGATCAGGGAGTGATTGCTGTGCCATGGCCGCAAGATAGACACTGCGCATTCCCATGGCTGGTCATTGCAATTTGTTCGGACTTATCAATCTTTGATATTAATCGATTGTCGAGTCGGAGATAAGAGATGAAGCGCGAAGACCTCAACGAGATGCTGTGGTTCCTGGCGGTCGCGGAGGAACGGAGCTTTACGAAGGCGGCGGCGAAACTCGGTACTTCTCAATCCTCAATCAGCCATGCGGTCAAGCGCCTGGAGGCTCGCATTGGACTCCGTCTTTTGACGCGCACGACCCGCAGCGTCGTTCCCACGGACGTGGGAGAGCGGCTTATCCGGTCGCTCGCACCACGACTTGCGGAGATCGACACCGAAATAGACGAACTCATGGCGTTTCGGGATAAACCTTCCGGCACCGTGCGCATGACGCTCTCGGACCATGCTCTCGACAGCGTCGTCTGGCCGAAGCTGCGTCCTGTCTTGAAGGAATATCCGGACGTAAAGCTGGACCTAAACATCGACAACGGCTTTCGCAACATCGTGGAGGAAAGGTTCGATGCAGGCGTCCGGCTTGGCGAAAGCCTGGACAGGGACATGATCGCCGTCAGGATCGGTCCCGATTGGCGTCTCGTCGCCGTCGCATCGCCGGAATACCTTTCCACGCGTGGGGTTCCTGACGATCCAGGGGAGCTTGTCTCCCACATCTGCATCAATCATCGGCAGGCGCGATCAGGTGGCCTTTATGCGTGGGAGTTCGAGAAAGGCGGCAGGGAATTACGCGTGCGCGTGGATGGGCAGCTGACCTTCAACACCTCTTACGCGATGATCGATGCAGCCCTGAGCGGATACGGGATCGCTTACCTGCCGGAAGATCTGGTTCAAGCGTCCATCGAATCGGGACGTTTGGTTCAGGTTCTGGACGATTGGTCGCCGGCCTTTCCCGGCTATTATCTTTGCTATCCGAGCCGGCGGCAGAATTCGCCCGCCTTCAGGATCGTGATCGATGCCCTCCGGCAGTGAGGGTGGCGCCGCGTGGGTGCTTTGGCGTGATTATTCCGCCAGAGCCTTGTCGAGCGCATTCTTTTGCGCTGCCGAGGGGTTGCCCAAATAGCGCTTTTGGCTTCCCTCTTCCTGGATTTCCGCCCATGCCTGCGTCCCATCCATGGTGAAGAGGATTGCCGCTTGGCCGTCATTGGTTGCATGCTGTTCGGCGATGATGCTGAGCGAGTAATCTGTCGAGCCAGCGGATATGGTTTTGACTGGTTCCGCAATAAACCTATTCTCGTCGCGGACCCAGGCCGGCGCCTGTTTTGCCGATGACAGCATGGTTTTCCATGACTGGGCGTGAACCGGGTCCTTCAGGAGGTCATAGAGATAGACGTCCTTGCCATAGGCGGCATCTGCAACGCCAAGAAGTGCAAGCAACAGTATAAACCTACGCATAAATCCCTCAGGCTCTTAACAGCAATGTGCTAGCGCACGAAGGCTCGGTTTGGCATGGGTCGTCACCCGAGCGGCAGCTCGTAGCTAACGTCTGCGGTGATCTTCCTCCAGCCGGTTCGCAAAATCCAAACGCATGTACACCTATCTCGGACAATCGTGCACCATGCGACTTTTCACCGGGGCAGGGCATCAGATCAGAGAGAAAGAGTATTACCCTTCACCTCGTCCGAAACAGAACCGGCCAATCTCCGAGTTGACTGCCGCCGCAGGTCCCCTGATAGGATACCGCCGCCAGCTGAAACCGCGCGCCATCCCATACCCATTCGGCGGTAAGCCCACAATCGCCGACCGCGCGCCCCCTGCCTGCCATCTGCAATGATCCGCTCTTCATGTCAAAGCCCGGTTCCGTTAGTATTTTCAGTTCGGTTCCGTCACCGCCGAGAGGAAGTATCGGCTGAAACGGAATGGGAGCACCCTTTCCGTTCCGTGGCACGATGAAAGCCAGCGATGACCCTTGATAAGCGCCCATGATGCAGGGAATGAATACAAGGGCGTGATCGGCGTCGAGCGGGTAAGCTTCCTCCATTAGATCTTCCCCTGATGCGTTGCCCTCGCATTCTTCCGCCTCAAACACGGCCTTGCCGGAATTTCTTGCCTGGAGGATAAGCCGCTGTTTTTCCACATCGGATAAAGCGATATCAATCTTTCGACGCGCGACGATGGGCAAGGCAGGAGCGGCTGCCACGCTTGATGCAGGAGCGGCGCCTCGCTTGATCAAAGCGGTCACATTGCCGAGGCGGCCTTGACGATCGTCCATATGCAACAGAGCAGCGACCATGCCATCGAGCGGGATCACGGCTTTATCGGCCCCAACTTCCAGTTGGGCGGCATTGCGTAAAGCCGAAAGCAGCTCCATGACCGCTTGGGGATTGCTGGTCGAGATCGTTGTGAGATTTTCATCGCGACTGAGCTGCCATGCCGATCCAAAATGCAAGGATACGCCATCGGCGCGAAAATCGTTCAAGCCGACCGGAAACGGGACTCCAATCGCCACCTCGGTGAGCGCATTAGGGCCAGCGGCGCGATGAAAGTGCATGTCGGGACGGCTTATGACGCCATTCTCGAAACCCTTGGCTTCGCAGGTCAAACCATTGTCGCATGCAATCAGCCAGGACTTGTAACGATCATAGGAAGGATCCGCCGCGTTCGCCGTGCCGCCCAGCGCGAGGCTCACCAGCAGGGGGGCGATGAGGCGCTTGTAGAGATGCTTCATGCAGATTTCCTTATCGATCGCGCTTCGAATAAAGTTGTGTTTTCTAATTTAGAAAAGGCAATTCTGATAAACACTCAATACGGTCCAACCAGCCTATTGCCACAAGCTATGGTTCGCCTATCTATGCTTGCAGGCCAAAAGGGGCCGGGATTGCATTCATGACGCAGACATCGTCCGATTTAGTCTACAATTTTTCAACCGTTAATTTCCCCGAGAAAGATCGGTTTCATCTCTGGGTAAAGGACAATCACTGCGACTGCAGGTTACAGGACTTTGAATCCGGCCCTTTTGACGCGGAGGCGACCGGTGCCGCGCTTGGTCCGCTCATCCTGTCCGGCAGAAGGCTGCTTCGCCAAGGCCGGTCTGCCGCCTACGAAGTCCTGAGATCCGAGCGGCGCATCCGGACCGACGGGTATGATTTTTACCGATTTACGTCAATTCTGAGTGGCCGCTTCACCTATCGATCGACCGACGCCTCATCGATCAAGACGGCCGGCGACTTGTTCATACTCGATGCCGCCCAGGTCAACGACTGCCTGGTCGAGGCCGACAGTACCATATCGCTTGCCGTTCCGCGGGATCTGCTGCCGAGCCAAACAGCGCTCCTGCATGGACATACGCTTTCAACTGGCGTCGCCCAACTCCTGACGGATCATCTCGTTTCGCTGCTGCGCAATCTCACCAGCTTGCGGCCGCAGGAAATCCCCTATGTGGTGCAATCGACACTGCAGCTCCTGATGGCCGCGGTTTCGTCCGCATCCGATGCGATGCAGGAGGCGGCCGGCCCGATACGCGAGCTGTTGCTTGGCCGCATCTTGCGCTATCTCGATGCCCATTTACTCGAATCCGATCTGACGCCGGACCGGATTTGCCGTGATATCGGGGTCTCGCGGGCGAAGCTTTACCATTTGTTCGAGGGCAATGGGGGCATCATGCGGCAGATACAGCGGAAGCGTTTGCGCCGGGCCTATCAGATGCTGGCAAATCCGAGCGGGCCAAGACTCCATATAGCGGAGCTTGCATGGAAACATGGTTTCTCGAACGAGAAGTACTTTTATCGTCTCTTCAAGGCTGAATTCGGCCATACGCCGGGTGAGACACTGGAGGTCGTCTCTCGATCGAATCCAGTGTCAGGAACGATTGCCCTCCACCCCCGCGAGAAGCCGGTCAACGGCCCCTTGGGCTGGACCTTGCCCTTTGGCGTGCCGGATCGCTAAGTTCGTCTGCGAGAGCACAAGATGTACGAATGTACACTCGAAATGGACATGGGCAAACCGGCCGTTAGTCAGCATGCCTTGAAGGATGTTTGGCCTTTCACTAGACATCACTGAGTTTTTCCACCGATCGGCACCCTCCACCCATGCTTGCCTTCAAACGTTTCTCCATTTTCCCGGCGGTCTATGCTCTGCTGATCTTCGCCCTGCTGACCTCGATGGGTTCATTCGCCGCTCCGGCGAGCGGGAAAGACCGGATTGCCCTGAAATCCGCCGTGCCAGGCCTGAAGATCACCCGTCTCGCAAAACTGCCCGAGGCACCGGACTCGGACACCTCCGGAGCGCCATCATGCGGTGTATTGCCCGAGACGAAAAGCGCCGGCGCCAAGATTGCCTCCGATCTCGGCTGGGGGGTGACCGGTGAGGCGAAACTCGGCCCATACGAGGCAGTCAGCTTCGCGGCCGAGTTCGATCAGGCGACCGGTTCTGCCTGCGCCATAGACCAAGGCAACATTGCGCTTTTTGACGGTTCGAACCTGCTGGCTCTGATTTATGCCGACAAGAACAGCAAATTGACGATCGGCAGGATTACCACGGTCAACGACCATCTGCGCATTCTCGACGGTGATCTCGTGCAGATGCCTATCGGCGAGATCAAGCTTAAAGGTGAGGATGTGGAGGTGAAACCGCTGGCGTCTGAAGAGCAGGTTTGCGACGGCAAGGCGGTGGTGCCGAATATCTATGGCAAGCCCATCACCGAAGTCCGACGGGCAATCATTGCCAAGGGATGGGAGCCATTTCAGAGCCCGCCGCCATCCTACCCGGATGCTTTCGGCGACAGTCTTCGCAAGATGGGGATCGTCGAGACGACCGATTGCGCCGGCACGGGTTTGGCCTATTGCAGTTACTACTACCGCAACGGTGACTTGGAGCTGGAGCTGAGCAGCTTTGGAGACGGCACACCGACGGTCTCGGATTATGACACGGCCTGCGAGCGTTCGAAATGGCATAAGGCGCAGTAGCGGCTGAGGGCCGGCGCCTTCCTCGGAATTCAAGCTCGATCGGCCTCGCTCGAGGTGACCTCGTGCTCCTCCGTGGGAGGGGAGATTACCGTAGATCGTCGTGCTAAGATTGGAACCTGCGTGCACTTGTTATGGACGAAGCTGCACAAGATGAACGAGCTGTTGTCGTTGCTCGGAAAAATTTTACTGCTATCTTCCTGAAATGGAATGGAAATTGGTCAGGGGCCGCAATTCCTTTTCAAAGGTGACAATTATGTGCGGGGGTATACGAATAGGCGGGTCCGCCCGAGGTCGCCTTTTATTCATCGTCGCAGCTGTCAAACCCGTTATGCTCCCAATCCCTGGCGCGAAGGAAACGAGTTCCTTTCAACGCTGCAGGAAACCAAGGGACAGTCAGTCGCAAAGCTTGGCCGTGACCACGGCATGAGCAATCACGGAAGTATGCATCAGTCATTCGTCAACAGAGGAAATTCCCTTGCGTAAGATAATTTGCGCTTTTGCATTTGTCGCACTTTCATTCACGTCCGCAGCAGCCAGCGTATGTTCGCAGCACTACCAAAGCAGCGGCGTCCCCCTCGTCACCGGTGTAACCTACAAGACCTGGATGGAATTCCCCTCCGTCGGTCCTGCCGCCGCCTTCGATAAGGTGTCGAGGGCGGTCCTGGCTGAAGGTTTTGTGGACGTGAATGTCGAGAAACAACTCGGCACGCTGACAGCTCAACAGGAAACGACCGGATCCGGCCGCCCTCAGACCTTGCGCGTCGTCGTCCGAAAGAGTGGCAAGGGCAGCCGTGTCGATGCCGTTTTCATGGTGCCGCAGGGGCAGGTGGCTCCCAGCATGAGCGACAATCTCTGCCGTGTCGTCAATGCCGTGGCAGAATAAGCGTTGCGGCCATCGCCAAAAGCAATTGGCGATGGCCGCATATCTCAAATGAAAGAGAGGTCTCCCGCGCTTATCGGGAACACCACCGCCCGTGGTGGCGAGTGTCAGGCGACGAGTAGCACGAAGCCTGGATCCTATTATAAAGCGCTGCATAAAGTGCTGCCCCGAGAATCCCGACGACCGCGGCACTTGCGCCGCCGCACAAGGCCGCCTGCGGCTAGGGAGTTGCGACGGAAATCATCCAAGAACGGCAAGAGAACTGGCACGAAGATCCCGACAAGCGCCTCGCCGCTCCGGCGGCGCCATGCGGGGGAGGGCCTGTCACGGCGCGAAATATGCCGCACGATGAACAGCGGTTCCGGGGCTGTCTGGGCTGCGCCATAGCCCGCCGGGAACGTGTCGGAATTGATCCAGCCGGTGCTGACCACTTCTGCCTTCAGGAGCGGCAGCACGACATCTCCGCCTCCGCTCGCCGTGATCACCCCGACAATCTCGAAATCCGGAACCAATTTGGTTGCACGGCAGTTAGGATCAAACGGAAGAAGGAGAGGGCAGGGATAGGAGAACAACAACATGTCGAATGTGTCGAGAACGGGAACCGACGATGTCAACAACGCAACCAGCCGCACAAGATTCGGACGTTCCGTCGAGAGCAAGGCCCAATTGCAGGATGCAGCTACCCTCTCATCCACGATCGATGGCGCGCAGACGCTGAATGTCTATCGCCTGGAACCCATCGCTGCCCCAGAAGATCCGCATTGGGATAATGCGCCCAATCAAGGCACGATCATCGTGGCAGCGAGAACCGCGGGCGACGCTCGCATTGTAGCGGCAGGCAGCGAGCTTGATTTTATGGAAGTCGATGCAGCACCGGCCGAAGATGTAACGACCAGTAACGCGAGCGCGTTTCGCGACGATAAGCTTTATACCGTCATCGAGATCGATCGCGGCCGAACCGACCTGAAACGGGGCATATTGGAAGGCGAGGTCTCGGTCGACACGATTCTTCCCACGCAGGTCGACCGTTGATCGTCCGGACTCAGAGCGAGCCTGCTGGTGTCGGGAGCCGACCGGGTGGTGCAAGCAAGTCGTTGGAACAAATCGATCAAATCGCCGTTGCCTTTACAGGAGTATCTATGCCGGCGGCAGCGTTCACCGAATATCTTCTTCCGATCCGATCTTTTGTTAACGGAGCGAAAAATGCCCGAGCGAAATGAATCACCAGCAGTTCAATCCTTGCGGAAAGAACAGAAGCGGCAGCAAAGAAACGGCCCGGCAAGCGAACTTGACAAAGCGCTTGAAAATACTTTTCCGGCCTCGGATCCGGCTTCGGTGACACACACATCAGCCATGGGTGCTATTGCCCTTGAGGATAAGGCTGGCGATACACCTGGGAGTGTCCTTGCACGCCGGAAGGATCAATCCGGTTCGTCAATGGGATCAAATACCGATCTCGGCACTTTGGGGATTGGGCGGCGAATTCGCGAAAAGCCGATCGCTTCCGTTCTGGCAGCCATGGCAATAGGATTTGTTTTCGGATTGACGCGCTGAAGACGCCGCGGGCGTCCTATGGCAGGCGATGGGAACGTCCAAGCATCGGACGGATCCGTTAAGGCGTTGGCATGCGGCGGAAGCGTCACGGCGAACGAGTGTCGCCGGCAAAGAGAAGCCGCAGGCCGAGCAATATCATGATGCTCCCGGCAAATCGCTCTTGCCACGCGATCAGGATCGGTCGGCGCGAAAGCCAGCTGCCGAGCGTACCAGAGCCATAAGCGACCGCGCTCAGGATGAGGAAGTTCGAGAGTTTTGTTACCATTCCGAGAAGAAGGATCTGCGCCGCCACGGGCCAAGAGCTCATCGGATCGACAAATTGCGGTAGAAAGGCAAACAGAAAGGCGAGTGCTTTCGGGTTGGTCAGATTGTTGATCGCGCCCTCGCGTAACGCTGCCGTATCCGAGATTGACGGCATTTCCGCCCGCCAACCTTGTTTGTTGTGCCGTATGGATTTCAAGACCAGTCTGATTCCGAGCCACACAAGATAGCCGCCTCCCGCCCAGCGCAAGATATCGAAAGCCAGCGGCGAGGCGCGCAGCAGCGATGCGATACCCAAGATCAGAAGCGAAATCTGGATGACGCCGGAGACAAGCGTCATGCCGAGGGCACTCAAAAAGGCAGTGCGCCGGCCCTGACCGATGCCTCGGCCAATGACTAAAACCATGTCCGGTCCCGGCGAGAGCTGAATTGCCAGAACGGCGACGTAAAAGGTCAGGAATGTCCTGATGTCCAGCATTACGGCACCTCCAGAGAGTGAATGACAATGCCGGGAAACTGCCCGTCTATGAACTGCCGACGATCTTAGGCTTGAGGCGCAGTTGGTTTGCACCGATTTTTCGCCTTCATTGGGTTTGATCGAGGGCATGGGGAGACGTTTGACCGGGCCGTCCAGCATCGCCGCGATAAAGGGCTATGCTACCGATAATCAGCACACATCCCACCACCACGATGAGGATGATGTATACGATCAATGCGCTGTATTTTCGGTTCTCTGTCGCTGGCATTGTCGTTCTTCCTCCGCGATCTATCCGCATCCAAACATCGACAGCACCCGAAGGTTCCTTCCCTTGCTTCGGCAGCTGCGCGATCCATTCGCCCAATTCGCGTCGGCGAAATAGATGGACATGGGCAAAATTCTATAATTCCGGAACATTATCTCATGTCGGCTGTTTGGCCGGTATCGGGATATTGGAGATCGCGTTATTGCAGATCGCGACGAAAGCATCGACTTGAGGCGGCAATGAAGAGTGGGAATCGGCCACCTCGACAAAAGCCCAGCTCACCATGGATCGCTAAGGCGGTGTCTGCATGAGGACCTGGCTGCATCTTTGTATCGATATGCAACGGATGTTCCTTGAAGAGACGCCATGGCATGTGCCTTGGATGGCGCGCACTTTGGACCAGGTGACCGAAGTGACGAGGCGGTTTCCCGAGCGTACGATCTTTACCCGCTTCATTCCACCGCCGAGTCCAGACGGCATGCCGGGGAAATGGCGGGATTATTACGAAAAATGGGAAATGATGACCACAAATCGACTTCCGCACGATTTGCTGCTGCTTACTGACCCGCTTCAGCGCTACGTTCCGCCGGCGCGCATCTTTGACAAGCACACCTATTCGCCCTGGACCGATGGTCGCCTCCAGCGCCATCTTGTTCAAGAACGCGTAGACACCCTGGTGATCACTGGAGGTGAGACGGATGTCTGCGTCATGGCTGCTGCGCTTGGCGCCATCGAGCTCGGATATGGGGTCGTCGTTTTAAAAGATGCGGTCTGCAGCGGCGACGACGATGCGCATGAAGCCGCACTTACGCTTTTCGAAAGACGGTTCTCCGTTCAATCTGAAATCATGACGGCCGAGGAGTTTCTCTCAGCCGGATGATGAAAGCGGCCGCTTCCTTGAATTGCTGCGAGGGTCCGCTACATCCGCCCCCAATAAGATCGGAGGAGATCTGCCATGCCTCATCGCGTTCCCACAGGAAACGATTGGCGAATGCTCGCGGAAGCTGTGGTGGAATGGTATAGTTTCTATGAAGTGCCGCCGGATGACGAGGCTTCGAGCGCCCTCGTCGGTGCGGCCCTCGACTTCTTTCGTGATGGTTATCACACGACAGAGGACATCGCGATGATGTTGATCGGAACCTATATCGGCATCTGGTCGACGAAGGTCAACGCGCCCACCTCCGCCGCTATTCATTGATCCTGGCGTTCACTGGCACCGTCTTCTGAGAAGAGTTTCGGGGCGCCCTCGATGTCGAGGCATGCGGCGTTGCCGTCCGCCATGCGAAACATGTGCATCACCCCTTTGTCCTTCAATCCGTGGGCCTGATCCTTCGGCGGCTGACCATCGAGATCGAATACCAGTTGAGTCACCTTAACGGCGACGACAGCCTCACGCCTTGCGACGTAGAGCCGTCATCACACACATCCCAGGCTTCGACAAAGCCGAGCAAGCGACCACGCGAGTAAAAGCCGAGCCGGCGGCGCGGTGCGTCGTCGCAAGCCATGCGTCGAGCCATCGCGAAATGCCAGAGCTTTACAAAACGAACTAGTTCGTACATTATTGGGCAGAGGAGTGAGGAATGCTGCCCTGGCAGCACCGATGACCGTCAGGATGACCTTGAATGTCCTGCGAGCGAGTGCGGGATAGAACCCTGCGCATCTCGGTCGCGGCGCTCTTTTGACATCGGAATTTCGGGGAGGAACGACAATGACAACACAGTTTGAACAAAAGACGCCCAGGCGGGCAGCGCTTGCGAGTTGGCTCGGAAGTGCCGTCGAGTACTATGATTTCTTCGTCTACGGGACAGCGGCTGCGCTGATCTTTCCGAAAATCTTCTTTTCGGCGGAAGATCCGCAAACAGCGGCCATCGCCTCATTTGCAACCTTTGGTGTAGCTTACATCATGCGGCCGCTGGGAGCGGTCGTTCTCGGTCATGTCGGCGACAAGTTCGGCCGCAAGAAGGTGCTGACCTTCACATTGCTTCTTATGGGCTTTTCGACCTTCATCATCGGTTGCCTGCCGACCTACAATCAGGCTGGCATTCTGGCGCCGATTCTTCTGGTTCTCGCGCGCCTGCTGCAGGGCATTTCGGCTGCCGGCGAACAGGCTGGCGCCAGTTCAATGACGCTCGAACATGCCCCTGAAAATCGGCGCGCCTTCTTCACAAGCTTCACGCTGAGCGGAACGCAAGCGGGACTGATCCTTGCCACATTGGTCTTCATCCCGCTTGGAAAGCTCGATGAGGCCGCATTGATGTCATGGGGCTGGCGCGTGCCCTTCTTTCTGAGCTTCGTGGTCGTCATCGTCGGATTCTGGGTCCGCCG
This sequence comes from Rhizobium sp. BK289, assembly GCF_014193575.1. Classification (NCBI taxonomy): domain Bacteria; kingdom Pseudomonadati; phylum Pseudomonadota; class Alphaproteobacteria; order Hyphomicrobiales; family Rhizobiaceae; genus Rhizobium; species Rhizobium sp. BK289. The sequence goes on along the minus strand of NZ_JACHZO010000004.1, from coordinate 376,672 downwards.
AACGCTCGCTGAAACGCCCGCCTTCCTGCAGGAAACAAAGAAAGGTGAGGTCGCAAAAGTGCCGCTCGTCTCGCTTTTCACCAACTATTGGGCCGATGTTCTCCGCATCGTCTTCGCTGCGTTGATTTCCGTCGTCAGCACCATTTTCAGCGTCTTTACGCTGTCCTATGCGGTCAATACCATGCATATCGATCGCTCGACGATGCTGACCGTTCTGGTGCTTGCCAATATCGTGGCATTGGGCGCCATTCCGGCATGGGCCACTCTTGCAGATCGCATCGGCCGCAAACCGGTGTTCATCTTCGGTGCCGTCGGCTGCGCGGTGCTGATCTGGCCCTACATCTGGGCCATCAGCCAGAACAATCTCATGCTCATCTTCGTTCTCGGCATTCTGCTCTCGGGCGTGGTCTACAGCGCTTCCAACGGCATCTGGCCGGCGCTCTATGCGGAGATGTTCGATACCCGTGTGCGTCTGTCTGGCATGGCGGTCGGCACCCAGATCGGCTTTGCGCTCGGCGGTTTCGCACCGACGATCAGCGCCGCCGTGATGGGTACCGGACCGATGGGATGGGTGCCGGTTGCCGTGTTTACATCGATTACGGCCTTGATTGCTGCCGTCTCTGCGGCAACGGCAACGGAGACATACCGAACGCCGATCGATCAGCTCGGCAGGGACGGACGACGCTTTGCAGCCTCGGTTCGCCACGTCGATCGGACTGTCTAGCAGCTGGCTTCGGGACAGCGCTGACGGCCAGCGATCGCGGATGAGTTTGTTGAAAATCGCCAAGTGAACGGGATGAAACAATGAAAACCTCGATCGCGACCGTTTCGATCAGCGGTGACCTCAAGGAAAAACTTCAGGCCATCGCCAAGGCCGGCTTCGATGGTGTCGAAATCTTCGAGAACGATTTCCTCGCCTTCGATGAATCACCGCGCCAGGTTGGGCAAATGGTTCGGGATCATGGGCTGGAAATCACACTCTTTCAGCCCTTCCGGGACTTCGAGGGCATGCCTGAACCCTTGCGCAGCCGGACCTTCGATCGGGCCGAACGCAAGTTCGATCTGATGCAGGAAATGGGGACAGACCTCGTTCTCGTCTGCTCCAACGTTTCGTCCGCGGCGCTGGGCGGGATCGATCGCGCCGCAGCCGATTTCTTCGAACTCGGCGAGAGAGCGGCCAAGCGCGGCCTGCGCGTCGGATACGAAGCGCTTGCCTGGGGACGGCATATTCACGATCACCGTGATGCCTGGGAAATCGTCCGCCGTGCCGATCATCCGAATATCGGTCTCATTCTCGACAGCTTCCACACCCTGTCGCGCAAGATCGATGTCAATTCGATCCGGTCGATCCCGAAGGAGAAGATCTTCATCATCCAGCTTGCCGATGCGCCGCTGATCGACATGGATCTTCTCTATTGGAGCCGCCACTTCCGCAACATGCCGGGTGAGGGGGATCTTCCCGTTCTCGAATTCATGAAGGCCGTCGCCGCGACAGGCTACGACGGCTATCTGTCGCTGGAAATCTTCAACGATCAGTTTCGCGGCGGCTCACCGACCGCCATTGCCGTCGACGGCCGGCGGTCGCTCGTCTATCTCGGCGATCAGGTTCGCCGCGCGGAGACCAGCAGCCTGACTTTGCCGCCCATGCCTGCGCGTGCCGATGTGGCCGGCATTGCCTTTATCGAATTCACCGTCGACGAAGCCGAGGCGCCCGTTCTGTCCGATCGGCTGCGGGCACTGGGCTTTCGCCATGCGGGGCGTCACAAGACCAAGCGTGTCGATGTCTTCCGGCAGGGCGATATCAATCTGGTCGTCAATACCGATCCGGACGGGTTCGCCGGCGTCTCCTATGCTTTGCATGGGCAATCGGCCTATGCGATGGGATTGTGGGTGGATGATGCCGAAGCCGCAGTTGCGAGGGCTGTGGCCCTGGGCGCGGAACGTTTCGAGCAGCCATTGGATCCCGGTGAGATCGAAATGCCTGGTGTCAGGGGCGTCGGCGGTGGAGTCCTGTACTTTCTCGACCATAAAGGCCCCCTCGGACGCATATGGGAGATCGAATTCGATCCCGCCAACGACGAGACCGATCTGCGGCCAATCGGTCTGACGAGGATCGATCATGTCGCGCAAACGACGAAATATGAGGAGCTGCTGACCTGGTTGCTTTTCTATACGGCAATCTTGAATGCACATAAGACGCCGATGGTCGATATTATCGATCCCGCCGGCGTCGTTCGCAGCCAGGTCGTCGAAAACGAGCCGGGCAGTTTGCGCATCACGCTGAACGGCGCGGAAAATCGCAACACCCTGGCCGGGCACTTTATCGCCGAGACCTTTGGTTCGGGCATTCAGCATCTCGCCTTTGCAACGGACGATATCTTCGCGGCAGCGTCTGCCTTATCGGATAACGGCTTTGCCACCCTGACGATCTCGCCCAACTATTACGACGATCTGGAGGCGCGGTTTGGTTTGGATCCGGCTTTCACCGATCGTCTGAAGGCTCACAACATCCTCTATGACCGCGACGATCACGGCGAATACTTCCAGCTATACAGTCCGACCTATGGCGAAGGCTTCTTCTTCGAGATCGTCCAGCGCAGCGGCTATCGCGGATATGGTGCGGCGAACGCCATTTTCCGCATCGCTGCGCTCAGGCGTCACCTGCGGCCGATTGGTCTGCCGAAACTTTAGGCTCTCCCCATCCGTGTAAAGCCTGTGTTAAAGCTTTGATCTTCAATGATGGGCAGGGGCAGACCCAGGAAGACGGGCAGGGCATGACGAAAGCGCAAGCGGCCAAGATCGAGCGTCTGACGCGAAAGAACGATCCAGACGCGACCAAGGAAAATATTCTGAAGATCGCGACCGAGGAATTCGTCGCAGCCGGTTTTTCCGGTGCGCGCGTGGATGAGATCGCCGAGCGCACCAAGACGTCCAAGCGCATGATCTACTATTATTTCGGCAGCAAGGAAGGGCTCTATCTCGCCGTTCTCGAGCAAGCCTACACGAAGATCCGTACGCTGGAGAGCGAGCTCGATCTCGAAAACATGCCGCCCGTCCAAGCGATGGCGCAATTGATCGCAAGCACCTTCGATCACGATGATCAGAATCCCGATTTCGTGCGCCTCGTCAGCATCGAAAACATCCATCGTGCCGAGCATATGAAGCGTTCGGTCGTCCTTTCGCAGACGAACATCGCAGTCATCGATATCATCACGGACATTCTCGAACGCGGCTATGCCGACGGCAGCTTCGTGCGTCGTGTGGATCCGGTCGATCTGCATATGATGATCAGCGCCCAGTGCTTCTTTCGCGTTTCTAATCGCCACACCTTCGGAGCGATCTTCGAGCGGGATCTGTCCTCGGAGGAGCTGAAGAAGCGGCACAAGTCCTTGATCATCGACGCCATTCTCGCCTTTCTAAGACAGCCTTCTTCCGAATTGGCTTGACGGCGCCCAAAGCCGCCTGGTTTGCGGCTGGGGATTTTCCCGGGGCGGGAAAGTATGCCTCTTATTGACTTTACGTACTAGTTCGTACATTTTGCAGGCAAGCCTGTGGCATGGCTTCGATTTGCCGCTCGGGAGGAAAAATTGAATACTCAAGCCGCCATTATTCCGCGCCAGCTTCATGTCGGATTGATCGGTGCCGGCATTGGCCGTTCGCTAACGCCGGCCATGCACATGCATGAAGGCGAACATTGCGGCCTGTCCTATCGTTACGATCTCATCGACCTGGATGCGCGTGGCCTTTCCGTGTCGGACCTGCCGGCTCTTGTCGACGAGGCAGAGGCGCAAGGCTTTGCCGGCCTCAACATCACCCATCCCTGCAAGCAGGCGGCGGTCGCCCTGATGGACGAGCTGTCGCCGGATGCGCAGACGCTGCGATCCATCAACACGGTCGTTTTCCAAGGGAACCGCAGGATCGGGCACAATACCGATTGGTGGGGATTTGCCGAAAGTTTCCGGCGCGGACTGGCCGGCGTTTCACTCGATCACGTCGTGCAGCTGGGTGCGGGCGGGGCCGGCGTTGCCGTTGCCCATGCTGTGGCTGGGATGGGAGCAGGTTCGATCAAAATATTCGATCTCGATCCCTTGCGCGCAAAGGCACTCGTGGATCAGCTGCAGCCGGCTCACAGCACCTGCACTTTCTCGGTTGGCCATGATCTGGCCGCGGCCCTGGATGCTGCTGATGGCCTGGTTCACGCAACGCCGACGGGCATGGCCGCCCATCCCGGAATGCCGCTCGACACGCAACTCCTCTCGGATCGCCTGTGGGTCGCCGAGATCGTCTATTTTCCGATCGAAACCGAATTGGTGACGATTGCCAGAAAAAAGGGGTGCCGCGTTCTCGATGGCGGCGGTATGGCGGTGTTTCAGGCGGTGAAGGCTTTCGAACTGTTCACCGGTATCCGACCGGCGGCGGAGCGTATGATGCAGCATTTCAATTCGTTGCGCAGCACGATCTGACGGCAGATGGCCTCAGATGCTCGATGGCTTAAGTCATGAGCAGGATGATCATGTCTCTGGCGCCGTTCGATGAAACGAGATCAGGGAAATGATGTTGTGGTGCCGTCGGCAATCGGTTCGCTTGCCGCGTCACGCCGATTGGACGGGTCTGTTCAAGATTGTGAGTTCCATCCAGAATGGGGAAGAAATCGGTTTGCCAGCGGTGATAGGCGGCCATCGCACACATGAAGATCGCATCGGCCCCATCGCTGAGGCGCGCCAACGCTTCCACATCAGTCGCGTCCGTCGAAACGGTGCGCACCGCGCCGGCATCCATCGCCCCTGCGTTGCGGCTGGTAAGAGTGACTTTATGGCCCTCCTCGGCAAGAAGCCGAGCAGTTTCGCGACCTATAGGGCCTGCACCAACGACAATCTAAGTACCCACTTTCAATTCATTCAGTTCAGCACCTTCAGGACGATTTTGCCTCGGATATGATCTTCTTGAAGGGCCTCTTGCGCCGCCGCTGCCTCACGAAGCCCGTAGGTGCGATCGACGTGGACTTTCACCCTGCCGCTGTCGATCAGTTCGGCGATCTTCTGGAGCTGTGCGCCGTTCGGCTGGGCGGTGTAGCGGCCGGACCTGATGCCTCGGGCTTCGGCGCGCTGTCTATTGGGCTCCGTGAGGGTGGAAATCAACGCGCCGCCGTTTTTGATGATCGAAAAGCTCCGATTCTGTGTCTCGCCGCTCACAAGATCGAAGACGAGATCGACCGGTTCGACGACAGTCTCGAAGCGTTCTGATTTATAGTCGATGATCTGGTCGGCGCCCAAGCCATTTAGGAAATCCCGGTCAGCCGCTGAAGCCGTAGTCGCCACCCAAGCACCCTTGGCCTTGGCGAACTGAATTGCAAGGTGGCCGACGCCGCCTGCGCCGCCATGGATGAGAACGCGCTGGCCAGCTTCGAGCTTGCCGTGATCGAAGAGGCCTTGCCATGCCGTGATGCCCGCAAGCGGCACGGCAGCGGCTTGAACGTGGTCCAGTGATTGAGGCTTCGTGGCGATTTCGTCCGATTTGGCGATCACGAATTCTTCGTAGCCGCCGTGATCCGGTGCCAGAAAGGCGAAAACCTCGTCACCTATCAGAAAACTTGAAACCGACTGGCCCGCATCGGCAATTTCGCCACTGACGTCGCGACCGAGCACATACGGGAAATCTTTTTCGGTGACGACAGGATATTTGCCTTCGCGCATCTTCGCATCGACCGGATTGATGCTCGCGGCAAAAACCTTGATGACGACTTCGTCGGTCGCTGGTATCGGCTGCTCGATTTGGTCGAGCTGCATGACTTCCGGCCCACCAAAACGATGAATTCGTACGGCTTGCATCGTTGAATCTCCGTGCTGATTTGATCTGAGAACCGCAATCTGCCGATGAGACGCGGAGGCGTCTTCATGTTGTAGTGGCGATGCAATCAAAGCCTGCCGCGGCGCTTGGCAGCTTGCCTGAGAAGTAGGAGGTCTCTCCTTTTCTCGAGCATGTAATCGACATAGCCGATGCATGCACAGACAAGCAGGCTACCGCTTGCAGCCAGAATCATCAGCAATCCGATCACGATCGCTATCGTCATCATCGGCACCCGATTGAACCGCAACCGAACAAGCCACTCTGCCGGAAGTTCCAAAACCGGAGATATGAAGAATGCATGATCCGAAAGCGCTCATGTCCGTGACAGGTATCTCCACGCCGCGACGCTGCCGAGAAGCTGAGTGACGCCACCACATAGCATAGCTGTGATGAAGCCGAGCTGAGGCTCATGGAAACATGCAAAGACCGATCCGAGTGACGCCACGCCGATGGTAGCGCCGACCATCCGCGCAACGTTGATGAGTGCGCTTGCGGTTCCGGCTCGTTCGCTCCCCACGCTCGACACCGCGACTGCCGTGAGCGGCCCCGTCGCCAATCCCATGCCGATGCCGGTCAGCAGCAGGCCGAATTCCTCGGCGATCAACAGGTTTTCGGTAAAAGCAATGCCGAGCAGCATGTTTCCCAGACCCATCACAGCCAGCCCCAGCGTAGTCGTTCGCTGCTTGCCGAAATTTTCTGAAAGCGAGCCGGAAAAAGGCGATATCCCCACAAAGCTCAATGCCATAGGTAGGAGCGCCAGGCCGACATCGGTCGGGTCCAATCTGTCAAGACTGAGCGAGGTGAGTGGAAACAGAAAGAGCGTGCCATACATGCCGAAAGTCATTGCGGCCGTTCCCACCATGGCGCCGCTGAACCGCCTGTTGGAGAACATAGGGACCGGCACGAGAGCACGCTGATCCAGGCGCCGTTCCACCACAACGAAAAACGAGAGCAGAACCAAGCCGCAAGACGCCAGCAAGATGGTCCAGAGCAAGGGTAGATGCGAGGATTCAATGGCTGCGAGGGTGATTGCCCCCAGCGATACCACGCCCAAGATTTGGCCGAGCGCGTCGAAGGATCTTCCCTTTCGGCCCGCGCTCTCCGGAACCCAAAGCAATGCCCCGATGGCAGCCATCACACCGATGGGAACGACGACAAGAAAGACAGCCCGCCAACCGAAGCTGTGGATCAGATATCCGCCGAGGCTCGGTCCGATGGCGAGCGACATGCCGTTGCATCCCGCCCAGATGCCGAGCGCGCGCCCGCGAACCTTCTCGTCCGGATAGATCACCCGAATGAGCGAGAGAGAGGCGGGGATCAGAAGGGCGGATCCGCAGCCGGTTACCGCCCTGGCGCCGATCAGGATCGCGATCGCTGGAGCCAGGGCGCATCCAAGGCTTGCAATTGTGAAGATGATGCAGCCGATGATGAAAGTCAGACGCCGCCCATAAAGGTCAGCCAGCAGGCCGCCGGTAATGAGAAGGGCGGCGTAGACAAGATTATAGGCATCGACGACCCACTGCAATTGCGTGACCGAAGCCGCGAGGCTCTTGCCGATTGGTTGAATCGCCAAGTTGACGACCGATGTGTCGACTTGCGCAACGATGACGCCGAGGCAAAGAACGATGAGCGAGGAGGGATGCAGTTTCGAAAGGTGTTTTTCGCGTTGCTCGATCGAGTGCATGGTTTTTCCTCTCGGAAGCAAACGTAGCGCGATTAACGTGAAGGAGCAGGGTAACGAGCGTCATCCATCCACGGCGGTCGTACCGATCGAGCGAGAGACCAAGACCGGCAGAAGCTTGTAGGACGGCGTCTTTGATTTCTTGTCGTGATGAGCCAATGGAAACAGCGGATTGGCTTCAGGGTAATAGGCCGCGCAGCATCCTTCAGGGATGGCGTATTCAATGATCCGCAGGCCCGAGATGTGTCTGCCCGCCGCATCTGCAAGCGCGGTGTGAAGATCGATGCTCTCGCCCTCGACAAAACCGAGGCGGCGGATGTCCTCACCATTCATGAACACGACCATCCTGGTTCCTTCCACGCCGCGGAAACGATCGCTGTAGCCGTAGACGGTGGTATTGAACTGATCGTTGGAGCGCAGAGTCGCAAGATAAAGAAGGCGACTGGTATCGCCGCGGATATCGAATTCCGGAAACAGGCGGGCCGGCGCGATGAAGTTTGCCTTCCCTGTCGGCGTTACCCATTTGCGTTCGCGCGCCGGAAGCGGGCGCGGAAATCCCCCGGGCTGGAAAAGGCGTTTGTTGAAGTTCTTGAATGTCTCCGGATAGGTCTCTTCGATCGCGTCGCGGATTTCCGCATAGTTCGCGACCCATCTGTCCCATGGAACTGCAGTGGCGCCGAGCGTCGCCTTGGCGAGGCCGGCAATGATCGCCGGCTCCGAACGCAAACTTGTGCTTGCAGGTGTTGCTCGCCCTCGCGAACCGTGAAAATGCGCGATGGAACTTTCGATCGAAACCGCTTGCGGACCGCTCTCCTGTTCGTCGATTTCCAGGCGCCCAAGACACGGAAGCAAATAGGCGATCTCGCCATGGATGACGTGCGAGCGATTGAGCTTCGTGGCGATCGCGACCGTCAGGCGAAGCTTTCGCCACGCCTTTTCCATCAGGTCGGTGTCGGGCACAGCTCGCAGAAAGTTGCCGCCGAGGCCAATGAAGGCACGGCTCTCTCTACGCAAGATGGCACCGCACGTCTCGACCGTCGAATGTCCCAGCCACCTCGGCGGCTCGAAACGATAGAGCTGTGCCAGCTTATCGAGCGGCGCCAGGCCCGGCTTTTCCGTAATGCCGACGGTGCGCTGTCCCTGCACGTTTGAATGGCCGCGCACGGCGCATATGTTTGCCCCTGGCTTGCCGATATTTCCCCTCAGCAGGGCGAGGTTGGCTATCATGTGCACATTGTCGACACCCATGATGTGCTGAGTGACCCCCATGCCATAGGCAATGACCACCGCCTGGGCGTTTGCATAGGTATTCGCGGCCTGTTCCATCTGTTGCCGGCTGAGGCCCGAAATGCGTTCCAGCTCCTCCCAGGAATGGGCTCTCGTGATCGAGGCAAATTGCTCGAATCCCGTCGTGTGTTCCTTGATGAAGTCGTGATCCAGTATGTGTTTCTTGTCGGCCGCCACGATCGAGGCGGCGAAGGCGACCTGGGCAGCATTGGTCTGATCCTTCGGCTCGGCGTCCGCACCGGTGACCTTGCTGGTGCCAGTCAGGCGCAAGGCATCATCCGTTTCGATCAAAGCCTTGCAAATACCAAACAGAGCTGCGGTATCCCCACCGTTGCGCACCTGATAATATTCCGTGGAAATAATCGTCTCCTTGCCCGAGAGCATCTGACTCGGCGCCTGCGGATTCTTGAAACGCTCCAGTCCGCGTTCGCGCAGGAGATTGATGGTAACGATCCGTACGCCCCGATCCGCGGCATCCTGCAGGTCGTGCAGCAGGCGAGGGGAAGAAGTTCCGACGTTCTGTGCGATATAGAAGATGCAGTCGCAGTTTTGGAAGTCGGAGAGGATTGCGGTGCCCACGGACGCGCCGATGCTCTCCGGCAGCGCGACGGAGCTGCTTTCGTGGCACATGTTCGATGAGTCCGGCAGGTTGTTGCTTCCGTACATGCGCGCAAAGAGCTGGTACATGTAGGATGCTTCCAGCGAGGCTCGGCCGGAGGTGTAAAAATCCACCTGTTTGGGGGCCAGGGCGCGCAGTTCGCGGCCGATTTCGGCAAAGGCCGCCTCCCATTCGACGGGTTCGTACCGGTCGCTATCGGGATTGAAGCGCATGGGCTGCGTCAGGCGGCCCTGCTCCTCCAGATCGTGATCGCTCCAGCTCGCCAATTCCGTGAGGGAGTGTCGGGCGAAGAACTCCACATCCGCCCTGCGATCGGTGACTTCCCAGGCCGTGGCCTTCGCGCCATTCTCGCAGAATTCCAATGGATGAGGCTTCGCCGGTTTTGCCCAGGCGCAACTGACACACATATAGCCGTCAGGTTTGTTCTGATGCGCAAGCAGGTTCGGTCCCTTTGCCGGGATGTGCTCGCGAAGCAGCACTTCACCCACAGATCTTGCCGATCCCCAGCCACCGGCTGGACCGTCATAAGCTCGAATTTTGGGAGGATTTTTTGGGTTGCCGGTCATCCGCATGCGTCCTGCATTTGTCGAACCTAAATCGAACAAAGAGCAGAACAATTGGTTCCACGTATCGGGGACGTGAAATCACAGGGGCAAACGATTGGGCACTTGGCTTCCCATTCAACTTGCGGGAAGAGTTCGAAGCTGGAATTTTTACCGGAATGCCTGGTGCTGAATGTCACCCAACGGCGGAAGGATCGACATTTCCGTCTCAGAATGCCGTGCCATGGTCGAGTGGAGCTCATCCAATGCGTGCCGGTGCAAAAGGGCAAACAAGGCATCGTTCATGTTTGCGCCACTGAGGATTTCGGGATCGTCGCAGGCAACATTGATCGTCCTCTTCACGACGCGGTTTACAGCCGTTTCGCTGGCGAGAAACCGGCGTGCCCAATTCCGCAGCATGGCGCGGAGCGTCGGATCTTTTGGGAATTTTGCTGGTTTCAGGAGGATCACCATGCTCTCCCACGTCCTTGCAGGCGGGAGCACGTATAAACCCTCAGTCGTCACCGCCTACTTGATCGGTTGGTGACGATGTTTTGATAGTACTCCTTTGTGGACGGGAGTCCATGTCAAATGCGATGGCGAGGCAACGATGAATGGGTCTGCTGCGATATCCAAACCGCAGCCGAACTGCTCTAAAAGTCGACAATCGCGCGGGAGGCACGCCTATCGCCAGAAGCGCTTGGTGTCGAGGACGTCGTCGAGGGCCGCCTGCGCCGCCGCGATCAATGACCTCTTGTCGGCATGCAGGATGACCGATGCGGCCTCGGGGTGGTCCTGCAGGCCGTGCTTCTCCAGCACGCTGGGGCCGGTCGCCAGGTCGTTCAGCGCTCCAAGCTGGTCCTGCAATTCTTCCATGGCCTTGATGAAGCGCTTGTGGCGGCGAGCCTCCTTATGGTCGGCGAACAGCGTTTTGAAGAATTCCGCGGCGTAGCGCAGCTTTTTGGCATCCTTCCTTGCCTCGTGCCGCTGCTCGTCGTCGACATGTGCGAGATCGCGGCCGTGCTTCTTCAGCTTTTTCCGCATCTTGTCGAGCGCTTCGACCGCCTGTTCGCCGATCGTCTTGTCTTTCGCCGGTCCATCCAGATAGGCGCCCGTGTGCAGCCATTCATGGAAATCCAGCATCAGCGCTCTGGCGCGGGGCGATCCCAGCGCATTCTCGACCTCGTCATAGGCGGCTTCGCGGGCTTGCTGCAGCCTATCTGCAAAATCCCCGTCTTTCGCTTTCGGCAAAAGGACGTCGATGTTGCGGGCTTCGCCCAGCACACCGGCCAGCCAGCGGAATTCGCCGGATAGTCGGCGAGCTTCATCGTCCAGGACCGACTTGAAGAGTGAGATGGCGGATCGCAGCCGCCGCATCGCGACGCGCGCCTGATGAAGCGCTTCTGCGCTTCTTCGATGCAGCAGTACGTTTTCGTTCAATCGAAATTGGCGGAAACAGGCCTGCGCTATCGCCTTGAATCCATCGACGGCGCTCGACCGCCACTCCAGGTCGATTTCCGCCGATTTATGCACATGTTGCGCTGCGGCCAGCAGCCGGTACCCGCGCTCGGCCTTGGAGTGGACGCCGAACTTGAACGGAACGATCGCCTCGATCTTGCGTGCGAGAGCAAACAAATCCTTCGGATCGCCGTCCTTCAGTTCCAGTTCTATCTCGCAGATAGGCGCCTGTCGATCAGCCTCCGCGGCCGTGCCCCGATCGGCAGCGAGCTCGATTTTGGAGCCGTTCTCGACCAGGTTCCAAATCCGGCGGTCGATGGAAACCTCAAACTGGGGAAGGAGATCTTCCCGAATGTCGCCGAACTGATTGAGAAGAGGGCTCGTATGGTCGAGGGCAGGGACATCCGTCTCGACGGCGGTCTCCCATTCCGATCGGGCGAACAGCGACGCGCTGGGACCGGTTGCCTTCACCGTTTGCGTCCTCGCGGCGCCGGAGCGGCGGATACGGAGTGTGAAACCTGCGTTGAACAATCTGCGGTCGTCCGTATCGAAATAAATCGAATGCTGCTCGACCTTCTCGGCGGGTTCGCCGAGAAGGTCCGACGCGACGAGGCTGTCCATCTCCAAATGCGACAGATCAAGCTTCAGTTCGATTTCAGCCACCTTCATGCTCCCTATACCCAATATGATCTATGGAATGGTTTCCTGGTAGGGATAATTCAATCGTCTCACATTCAGATGAAAGCATGCTTTCTCCGCAAGATCACTGTCTGGCGTGATGAAATCGACCGAAAGCCAGGGTATGGCCACGATAAATCGGTAAGGCGGCCAAAAGCTCGCCTTCGATCATCGCGAGTCCTGGTCCTACCCATCATCGGCAGGCCTGGACGCTTCAGGCCGCTGCTTCGTTGGCAGCCGGCTAGTGGCGCTTGAAATATTGCACCTCGCGCTCGTGCTTTTCGGCAGCCTCACGCGTTTTGAAGGTGCCGAGATTCCTGCGCTTGTTTGTCTTCGGATCGACCTTGCGCGAGTAAAGCCGGTATTCGCCGGATTTCAGTTTGCGGATCATGGGCGTGTTCTCCGTTCAAGGAGATTTAATCCTCGCAGAGCTGTTCTGGTTCCAAGGGACCCGATCGGCGCAATGCCATTGCTTTCGTGCCCTGCCACATCGTGAAAGCCGGAACGAGCGCTGCGCGGTCCTCACTAAATCCAAGGCACGCGCAATCTTCCGGGAACAATTGGCCGCCCGTCTGGTTGTCGCTCAGGCAGCAGCGGAGGCTTCGAGATGAGCAAGCTTGCTCTGCCCCGGCTGCCAGGCAAAGGCGCGCGAGGTCCACGGATCGGATGCCGGCCTGGAAACACTGGCTGGACGCTATTACCCGATATGCATCGGTTGCCATCAGGGAGGCAAAGATCATGAAGTTCACGATCAACGGTGAAGACGTTGAGGTGCAAGCCGATATTCGCACATCGCTGCTCGATCTGCTGCGCAATATCCTTGGCTTTACCGGCACAAAGAAGGGATGCGATCAGGGCGCTTGCGGCGCCTGCACCGTCTTGGTCGACGGTGAGCGCATCAATTCCTGTCTGACGCTCGCAATCCAGTATCAGGGCCGCAGCATCACGACGATCGAGGGTATTGCTTCGGAAAGCGGGCTTCATCCGCTGCAACAGGCTTTCGTCGAATGCGAGGGCTTTCAATGCGGATATTGTACGCCGGGGCAGCTCTGCTCCGCGATCGGTATGATGCATGAGGTCGATCGCAACGTGCCGAGTGCGGTCACAAAGGACCTTTCGGCAGCGAGCGTCGTTCTCGATGAGATCGAGCTTCGCGAACGAATGAGCGGCAATCTCTGTCGATGCGGCGCCTATAACGGCATTGTCGAGGCCATCTCGCAGACCTTCGCGGAAAGTGAAAGCGAGAACGAGAGGAGGGTACGGGCATGAACCTCTTCTCCTACGAGCAGGCATCCAACGCCGCCGCCGCCATCGATCTTGCCAAAGCCGGCAACGCGCCGCGATATCTAGGGGGAGGCACGAATCTCGTCGATCTGATGCGCGAAGACATCGAACGCCCGGACATGCTGATCGATATCACGCAATTGCCCGCCGACATCGAGCCACGCTCCGACGGCAGTCTTCTGATCGGTGCCGCGGCAAAGAACACCGCGCTTGCGGCAGATTCCTACGTCCGCTCGGCCTTGCCGCTGCTTTCCCGCTCCATTCTTGCGGGGGCGAGTGCTCAAATCCGCAACATGGCAACCGTCGGCGGCAATATCTTGCAGCGCACGCGCTGTCGCTACTTTTATGACGATGCGGCTCATTGCAACAAGCGGCATCCGGGTGACGGCTGCGACGCCAGAGACGGTTTCAACCGCTATCATGCGATCCTTGGCGCTTCGCCTTCCTGTGTCGCGACCCATCCGTCCGACATGTGCGTCGCGCTTGCCGCGTTGGATGCGAGGCTGCACCTGAAGGGTCCTATCGGCTTGCGCAGCATGCCTTTCCTGGATCTGCATAGACTGCCCGGAGAAAGGCCCGATATCGAAACAGACTTGCAGCCGAACGAACTGATCACCGCAGTGGAAATTCCGCCGCTTCCCTTCGCCCGGCGTTCCACCTATCGCAAGGTGCGCGACCGGGCAAGCTATGCCTTCGCTTTGATCTCCGTCGCCGCCGCCGTCGACATCGACGAGGCGGGCAAGGTGCGCGATGCCCGGCTGGCACTCGGCGGCGTCGCCCACAAGCCCTGGCGCGCCTTGAAGGCCGAAGCGGTCCTGAAAGGCGCGCCTGCCAACGTCGAAAGCTTTCGCGCGGCAGCCGAAGCGGAACTCGCCGCGGCGATTGGGCTGAAGGATAACGGATTCAAGATCGAGCTGGCGAAACGAACGATCGTCGCCGTTCTCGATGAGTTGAAGGGAGAGGGCGCATGAGCGTACAATCCGATACCCCGAAAGGAATCCCCGGTAAATGGCAGCCGGCTGTCACATCCGATCCGCTGCTGCGCAAGCACGGTGCGCTCGGACGGCCGATCTCACGCGTCGACGGGCCGCTCAAAGTTGAAGGCAAGGCCCGTTTTGCAGCCGAATATCCTTATGAAAACATGTGCTACGCCGCTCTCGTCTTCAGCAAGATCGCGCGAGGCCGCATAACGGAGCTTGATACCGCCGCTGCCGAAAAGGCGCCCGGCGTCGTACTGGTGATGACCTACCGGAATGCGCCCCGGATGAAAGCGCCGTCCCTGATGATGTCCTCGCCCTCCGCCGCCGGCGCAAGCGATCTGCCCGTCATGCAGAATGACGAAATCCACTGGAACGGCCAGGCTGTCGCGGTGGTTCTCGCGGAAACGCAGGAGCAAGCCGACCATGCCGCATCGCTGGTCGCGGTGGACTATGCTCCGCTTCTCGCGGTTACCTCCTTTGAGGAAGCCAAGAGGAAGCCGCGTCAGCTGGAGACATTGCTCGGCCAGCCGCCGATCCTGGACATCGGCGATGCGGAAGCTGCCCTGAAGGCATCTGAAGTTCAGGTGGACAATATCTATCGGACGCCTCGGTACAATCACAATGCAATCGAACTGCACGCCGCAACGGCCGTCTGGAAAGGCGATGAACTGCGCGTGCATGATGCGACACAGATGATCGATCTGACCGCGGGACAACTCGCCGATATTTTCGGCATCGATCCGGGCAAGGTGCGCGTGACCTCTCCCTATGTCGGAGGAGGTTTCGGCGGCAAATGCCTGTGGGATCATCAGATCCTGGCATGCGCGGCTGCCAAACTCGCGCAGCGCCCGGTCCGCATCATGCTGTCGCGCGAGGGTGTCTTCCGTCTTGTCGGCGGCCGCACGGTGACCGAGCAGCGCGTGGCCTTGGGCGCCAACACCGACGGAACGCTCAATGCGCTTGTTCATACCGGCATCGTCGCGATGACGCTGCATAATTCCTGCCCAGAGCAGTTCACCTTTCCGGCCCGGCATCTCTATGCCGCCCAAAGCTTCCGCTTGGCCCAGGAGGTTGCCGACATGGATATGCTGGCGAATACCTTCATGCGCGCACCTGGCGAAGCCATCGGGACGTTTGCGCTGGAATGCGCGCTGGACGAACTGGCCGACAAGCTTGGCATCGATCCGGTCGAACTGCGCAGGCGCATCGAGCCCGAAAAGGATCCAACGAGCGGAAAGTCCTTCTCCTCGCGTCATTTGCTCGAAGCCTATGAGAAGGGTGCCAAGCAATTCGGCTGGCATCGCCGCGATCCGGAGCCGCGCCGGCGGCGCGAAGGGGAATGGCTGATCGGCATGGGCTGTGCGACTGCGACCTATCCCTATCATCGCTTTCCCGGAACTGCGGCAAGCATCAGGCTGACGGTTGACGGCCGCGTCACGGTTTCGACGGCGGTTCACGACATGGGTATGGGAACGGCAACGGCGCAGACACAGCATATCGCCGCGCGTCTTGGCATTCCGGCCGATCGCATCACCTTCGAATATGGCGATAGCGCCTTGCCTCGCGGCATCATCGCCGGCGGCTCGACACAGACGGCTTCGATCGGCGGCGCGATCATCGCTGCGACGGAAGTCTTCATCGAAGAGCTGATCAAGCTTGCAGGAAATGCCTCGCCGCTCGCTGGCCTTTCGCTTACCGATGTCGAGCCGCGCGATGGAGGGATCGGTCATCGCGATGATGCCGACCGCTTCGAGACGTATGAATCGATTCTCCGCCGTTCCGGCCGCAATGAGCTTGTCTGCCAGGCCGAAGCACCGCAGCCGGCCGAGATGGAGGCTTTCTCCATGCACTCCTACGGTGCGCAATTCTGCGAAGTCCGCGTCAGCGAGATTACCGGAGAGATTCGGGTTACGCGCTTCCTCGGTTCATTCGATGCCGGGCGAATTCTGAATGCCAGGACGGCGACCAGCCAGTTCAAGGGAGGCATCGTCATGGGAATTGGTCTCGCCTTGACGGAAGAGACGAATTTCGATGAGCGGACGGGCCGCATCGTCAATGCCTCGCTTGCCGAATATCATGTACCCGTGCAGATGGATGTGCCGCAGATTGATATCATCTATACGGATGTCGCCGATCCGCAGGCACCGATGGGAGCACGGGGCATCGGCGAGATCGGCATAACGGGCGTGGCGGCCGCCGTCGCCAATGCCGTCTTTAACGCGACCGGCAGGCGCATTCGCGAATTGCCGATCACGCTTGATAAAATGATCTAACGTAAGTGTAGCCTTAAACTAAGCGGATCACATCGCGTGATATCCGCCAATGAAGAATTCGCAAGATTGTGGGAGCAGGCGGCATGTTTCGGCCGCGGTAGCTATGCATTTATCCGGACTTCTTTCGCCGGTTATAGTCTGTCGAGTAGGTATTTCGCATGATGGCGAATACACGGCTCTTGAGAACGAAGCTATCGAGATGGGAAAGACCGCCGCCCTGTGTCGCTCGCATTCATTGGTGAAATAGGAAGACAGTATTTTTTGAAAGTCTTCGTGGAACCAAAGCCTAATCTGTCTGTTTGGAAGTCGAGACCGACAATGTCTCGCAATCAAACTAAGGAGAAAGAACATGGCAACTCAAGGCGGTTCACATGATCAGCATGTCAAGGCTGGCCAGCAGAGCCACAAGAATACCGGCACGAAGCAGCAAGCTTCGTCTCGGAACGAGCAGTCAAAAGAGGGAACGCGTGGTGGCAGCCACGAACAACATGTGAAGGCCGGCCAGAAGAGTCACAAGAACTCGTGATTCAGTTTTCATGCAATGCCGCGCAGGCGGTCTTTCTCTGCGGGCGGTAGGAAGCCAGCCGCCCGAAAGAACTCACCGATAATCGTTGGAGGAAACAATGGCATCCGAGAAGACGTTGAACGATCTGTTCCTGGATACTCTGAAAGACATATACTACGCCGAGAAGCAAATTCTCAAGGCCCTGCCCAAGATGGCGCGTGCGGCGCAAGCAGAAGAAGGCAAGCAAGGTTTTCTGCACCACCGCGATGAAACGCAAGGTCATGTCGAGCGCCTGGAGCAGGTCTTCGAAATGCTGGGGAAGCCGGCACGGGGCAAGACATGCGAGGCGATCCAGGGCATCATAGCCGAAGCCGACGAGATCACCGAAGAGTTCAAGGGTACGCCCGCTCTCGACGCTGGCCTCATCTCTTCCGCCCAGGCTGTCGAGCACTATGAAATCGCCCGCTATGGTACTCTTATCGAATGGGCCAAGCAGCTCGGGTTGAAGGACGCAGTGCCTCTTCTTCAGCAGACGCTGGCAGAAGAAAAAGCGACCGACCAGAAGCTTACCAAGCTTGCGGAAACGGCCGCGAACGCAAAGGCGAAAAGAGCGGCGTAGAAACCTGGCCGCATTTTCATGCGTCGATGCGCTGCCGAGGCAGCGCATCGCTCGCGATCAAACATGAAAGCACTCTGCTAACGACGCAGGACAGCCGAGGGAATTCGCAAGAAAATTTTCAGTCCCGCCGGATTCCATTCGCGTTCGATGGATCCCTGAAGCGACCCGATCGTTGCTTTTTCGAGCTGTGAACCAAAGCCGCCAGGACCGTCAGGCTGATGGACGGGAGGCCCTCCGATTTCCCGCCAGATGAGCGAGAAGTCCGTATCGTTGCGCACCTCGATTTCAATGCGGCCCTCCGGTGCCGATAAGGCGCCGTACTTCGTCGCGTTCGTCGAGAATTCGTGCAGGAGCAAGGCAAGCGACGTCAGCATGTTCCCGTGCACCGGCACATCCTGGCCTCTTATAGAGATACGCTCGACGCCGTCGACTTGATGGGCGGCAAAGAGAGCCTTGACGAGCGCAAAGAGCGTTGTTTCCTGCGACAGATAGCTTTCGGCAAGACCCACATCGGGGAGGGTCAGCTCGTTTGCAATCGCCAACGCGCTTATCCGGGCTCGCACGTCGCGCGCAAGTTCCTGGACCGTTGTCGCCGTGCGCTCGCTCAAGCCGACCACTGCGTTCGCAATAGCGAAAATATTCTTGATTCTATGGTTCATTTCCCGAAGCAGAAGGACCTGGCGTTCGGCGGCGCGCTTGCGCTCGGAAATGTCACGTGCGACCTTCGAAGCTCCGACGATACTGCCATGGCTATCGCGGACCGGGGAAACCGTCAGCGAAATATCCAGCAAGGTCCCATCCTTGCGGCGGCGGACGGTTTCATAGTGCTCGATCCTCTTTCCGCCGCGAATGCTGGCGATGATAACGTCTTCTTCATGCAGTCGGTCGGCGGGGATGATAATGGAAATATGCTGGCCGATCGCTTCGTCCGCGGTATATCCGAAAAGCCGTTCGGCGCTTCGGTTCCAGCTCGTGATGTGCCCGGTGAGGGATTTGCTGACGATCGCATCGTCGGAGTTCTCGACGATCGCCGCGAGCAGTGCCTGCGCCAAAGGAGCGCCGGCGCTACCGGGTTCCGCAGGCGAGACGACCGTGTTTGATGATGAGGAAGTCGTTGCCGTATCTTGTTGGAAATCTGTCGATTTCAGTAGATGAGGTGCTTCTTCACGCATTCGCTGCCTCCCGTTTCCGTCCTGCCGTTTTGGTGAACCACCATCTCCTGTATTTTTCGATACTCAAGGAGATGGGGCGGCCGGCTGCCAGA
This sequence comes from Rhizobium sp. BK289, assembly GCF_014193575.1. Lineage (NCBI taxonomy): Bacteria > Pseudomonadati > Pseudomonadota > Alphaproteobacteria > Hyphomicrobiales > Rhizobiaceae > Rhizobium > Rhizobium sp. BK289. The sequence continues at coordinate 357,635 of NZ_JACHZO010000004.1, read as the reverse complement.
CGCAAGGGCCTTCATGCTCAGCTCATGCGGGAACCAGGCGTTCGATTCTAGCGCTCAGGAGAGGGAAACCATCTCCGGCTGTTCGTGCCCTAACGCCTCATCACATTCATAACCAGGGAGACAACGAAGAATAGCAGGAAGATGAAGAACAGCACCTGAGCAATTGACGCCGACGCGCCGGCAATGCCGCCAAATCCGAGGGCGCCTGCGATCAGGGCTACGACCAGAAATACCAACGCATAGTAAAGCATCTTACTCTCCATTTGTTGCTGAAATGGAGAACGAAGCAGCTATGAGTTTGTTCCATCGTTAGTAATGAGGTCTAAGCGGCAAACTTCGCTTCCCGCGCGTAAGCCGTGCGGCCATCATCAGCCGGTGGCGGCGGTTCCGCGGCTTCCAGATACAGTCTTGCCGGCACGCTGAGTGCGAACCACAGACTGGCGCCGAGGAGAAACAATGCCGTCGTCTGATCGTCCACCTGGACGCAGAATGGAAAGACGACCGAAGTGAACAGCACCGTTAGGCGAACAGCCCATTCGGCTTCGCGCTTGCGAACCGCAATGGCCGCCAGCGCACGATAGGCACGGATATTATAGGTTGTCGTGGTGCGACCGAAGGCCAGCATTCGGAGCGATGGAATGGAGAGCATCAACAGACCGGCGAGCGTTATCCCGTAGGCGGTGCCTGCCAGGAAGAGACTGCTTGCGGACAGAAGCGACAAAATGATGAAGAGATTCCAGATAGGAGCAAGTTTCTGCGGTGATTGGCCTGTTTGCTCGTGCCACGTCCGCAGCGCCATCGCTCCGCAATGAAGCAATGGTCGATCGACATAACGATTGATGAATTCCATGCGGCGCCCTTCCAAAGTCATAGGGAGCCAAGATCAGAAAAATTCGGCATCAGCATGGCAGGCACCGAATTGCGATGAAAATAGACAGCGATCCTGCACCGCGCGGCGGCGAAGAGGGAACAATCCGTTTTGAACTTGGTTCATTGGCTGATTTCGGGGAATGCGCTTCCTTGGGGAGGCTCCTATGTTGCCGGTCTTCGTGTCCATCGAAAAGGAGGGTAAGATGTCGGCTTCGGCATTCCAGGACACCTTCCTCGGGCATTCACGAAGTTCAGATATCCTTGCAATCCGATTTATTGTGTCCGTTCGGCCGGTATCCCCGATGACTGGAGGCATTGAATGTCATGAAGCACCTTGACCAAGCCATACAGATTGCGCTCGAGGCGCATGAGGGACAGACCGACAAGACGGGGCGCCCTTTCTTCGAGCATTGCCAGCGGATCGCACTTCTCGTTTCCGGGGATGACGCCCGTACGGTCGCTTATCTTCACGATGTCGTCGAGAAAGGAAGGGGATGGACGCTCGATCGATTGAGAGAAGAGGGTTTTCCGCCAAAGATCATCTCCGCCGTGGATGCATTGACGCGGCGATCGGACGAGCCGTATGACGAATTCGTCACACGGGCGGCGTCGAATGCATTGGCACTGCCGGTGAAAAAGGCCGATCTGGAGGACAATCTGTGGCAAAGCGAGCAGATCGGCAAAAGCGGAGAGAAATATCAGCGCGGTTTGCAGATCTTGATTGGGATTATGGGGAAGATTTAGCTTCGATTCGCCCCTGAGCCAGCATTTCCGCTGTTCCATCCAAGCAAGAGCCGATCGCAGATGAGATCTAGGGTTTGCGGCCGAAATCCTTGCGCAACTCGGTCTTTGCCTTTTCCAGCGTTGTCCGTCTCGACTTGGAGAGCTGGTCGCCTGCCCGGTTGATATAGAAGTTCAGCATGGACATCGCCGATTGAAATGGGCCTGACTTGCGACGATGGCTTTGCTCGGAGGATTGCTTGAGAGAATCCGCGATCTTCTTGGCGCTGCGCTGTTTGAAGACGCCCTTGTCGAGATCCATCGCGTCGCTGTTATCCGTCACCTGCTGCGACCATTTTTTCGATTTCTTTTTTGACATCGTACCTTCCTCCTTGAGATAGCGCCCACAAGGGCAGCCGCGTCAGGGCTTCCCATGGTATCAAGCCAAACACGCAGAATTCTCCCCGGTTCCCGGTATATCAGCCGGTCGAACTTCAGCTTCGAAGCTGGCATTCACAATTGGTGGCCTTGAAGAGGCCGTTGGCGACATTAATTCCAGAAGAGTGGGATTGGCGAACAGGGATTGCCCGAGGAGCAGCCGATTGAACAGGACTGAACGTGAGCTTCGGTATCCGTCCTGGCACAAGGATGCCGTAATCTATCAGCTACATGTCAAATCCTTCTTCGATGCCAACGATGACGGATTTGGTGATTTCGAGGGTCTCACCCAAAAACTGGACTATCTGGCATCGCTTGGTGTCAACGCGATCTGGCTGCTGCCCTTCTATCCGTCTCCCCAGCGCGACGATGGCTATGATGTCCTGGATTACAAAAGCATCAGCCCGGAGTTCGGCAGCCTTGCCGACTTCAAGGTCTTCGTGGACGCTGCCCATGCGCGCAAGATGCGCGTGATCATCGAGCTGGTCATCAACCATACATCCGATCAGCATCCCTGGTTTCAACGCGCGAGACACGCACCTGCCTGCTCGCGCGAGCGGGATTTCTACGTCTGGTCGGATACGGACGACAAGTTTGCCGATACGCGCATTATCTTCGTCGACAGCGAAAGATCCAACTGGAGCTGGGATCCCGTCGTCGGGGCCTATTTCTGGCACAGATTCTATTCGCATCAGCCGGATCTCAACTATCACAATCCGGAGGTCATCGAAGCGCTCCTGGACATCATGCGTTTCTGGCTTGATCTCGGGGTGGACGGTTTTCGCCTCGACGCCGTTCCCTATCTGGTCGAGCGGGAAAACACCAACAACGAGAATCTTCCGGAAACGCATGAACTGCTCAAGCGCATCAGGAAGACCCTCGATGCCAGCTATCCTGGCGTCATTCTTCTTGCCGAAGCCAATCAGTGGCCGGATGAGGCACGGGATTATTTCGGAGAGGGCGATGAATGCCACATGGCTTTCCATTTTCCGCTGATGCCGCGCATATTCATGGCGGTCGCCACGGGAGACCGTCAGCCGATCGTGACGATTGTTGAGCAGACCCACGATATTCCGGAGGATTGCCAATGGGCCATTTTCCTCAGAAACCATGATGAGCTGACGCTGGAAATGGTCACCGAGGCCGAGCGCAATTTCATGTGGGACACCTATGCGTCCGACGAGCGCGCGCGGCTCAACCTCGGCATCCGGCGCCGTCTGTCGCCCTTGATGGATCAGGACAGGCGTCGCGTCGAGCTTCTGCAAGCGCTGCTGCTTTCGCTGCCGGGCAGTCCCGTCCTATATTACGGTGATGAAATCGGCATGGGCGACAATGTCGAATTGGGCGACAGGAACGGTGTCCGCACGCCGATGCAATGGTCCGACAGCAGAAATGGCGGGTTTTCGAATGGCGATCCGGAAATCCTCGCGCTTCCGCCCATCGACGATGCCCGGTATGGATTTCGCGCCATCAATGTGGAGGTGCAGGAGAACGACCCGCATTCTCTGCTGAACTGGATTCGCCGCACTTTGGCAATCCGCTCCGGGCATGAAGCCTTCGCACGGGGTCATATTCGTTTCGTGGATACGGATAATGCCGCCGTCATCGCCTATGTCAGGGAATATGGCGGCGACCATGTGCTTTGCGTCGCGAACCTGTCGAAAGTTCCGCAAGCCGCCGATCTCGATCTGCACTGTTATGCAGATCGACGCCCGAGGGAACTGTTTGGCGGTGCGGCATTCCCGATCATTGGCAAGCGGCCCTATATGCTCACATTTCAGCCCTATGGATATTTTTGGCTCCACTTGGAGCGCCATTCCAAGTGAGAGTGCTTTGCCGGTAGGCTCGACACCAGCGGCCCGGCGGCCGTCATTCTGGCGCATGCTCCTGCGCAGCCGGCGTTCATGAGCCCATGCCCTCGTCGAAATCCCTGAAATAGCAGCATTCCCACCAAAAATAACGGATCCAGTGGAACATCGGAGCGGTACCGCGGTTTGACAGATTCAGAGCATTTCCAGGGATGCAGCGGTTTTCTGCCCCGGATGCTCTGGTGAGCAAGCCGATGATACAGGTTTGCCGTGAGCGGAGATGGCCTTGCCGATATATCACCCGAAGGATTGCGATCGATGAGCCAGACTTCAAAGGAAGAAGCCATACGCTTGCGCGCCTACCAAATATGGCAGGACGAGGGCCAGCCGGATGGACAGGATCTTGTCCATTGGCATCGTGCAGCCCAAGAGATCCTTGCCGAAGACGGCCAGCAGCAGCCTGAAATGGATGAGACAGAGGCCGTGACGCAGGCCACGACATCGCCGCAAGCGCCGCCGGTGCTTTCGGTCGAGCAGAAGCCGCGCCCTTGAGGCTAGGACCCTCGGTCGGGAAAAGTGCTTCAGGGCTTTCCGTTCTTCTCTGCGCGTCTGTCGGGCGTAGGCGTCTTGTCCCGGCGAGGCGAGCGAAAGACGGCGGGATCGAACGTCAGGGCTGCCGACCTCAATGCCGGCGGTTCTCAGCAGCGCTCATGCCGTGTCTGATGGTTTTTATAGAAAAGAGAACGCAATGATCCGGAAATCCCTGCAACCCCGAACCTATCCGCTGACGCCTGCAGAGCTTAAGCTTTGCCAGCGCGCCTTCGACGCCTTCCTCCTCGAGCGCGATGCCAAGCGCGATAGCGAAGAAGCGGAAGCCGCGGCAGCGCTGATCATAGAGCTGTATCAAAAGGGCATCCGCGATGAGAAGCAGCTCCTGCTTTTGGCGAAGGCGGCCGACATACGAGCCTGATGGCTTGCGGTCTCCGCTTGGCCTCATACGCGAGGCGGTGGAGCATAATGTATGGGATCACGATCCGGCGGATCGTAAAGACCGCGCTTCTCGTCAAATTGGTCCCAGCCGCTTTGGTGGTAGAATGCGCGGCGCGCTGCAACATCGATCCGCGGCACACGGTCGAGAATTTCATTTGCAAGCGGAAGCTGGGCCTGTCCGACACGGGCGATAACCAGTGCACCACCGCGGCGTACGCTTTCGGCGTAAACGTTGGCGTCGTCTTCCGAAATGCCTGAACCGGTTAAAGCTCCTATGATACCTCCCGTTGCGCCGCCGAGGACAGCACCGCCCGCAGCGCCGATCAGCGTCGTGATAAGCCAGCCTGCGGCGACGACGGGACCGATACCGGGAATCGCGATGGCGCCGAGACCGGCCAAAAGGCCGCCTGCGGCACCTGCCGCGGCTCCGATGCCGGAGCCCGTCGTCGCATCCGCCGCCGTCTGATTTTCTCCTTCGTCGATCCTGCGACCATCAAGCGTGCGGGAAATGATGGAGATGTCCTTCGGTGCAATTCCCGCATCCTCCAGCAGCTCGACGGCAAGCTTGGCATCGTAATAGTCATCGAAAAGTCCGGCGATCATCGGCATGAGCCATCTCCTTTCGTGTGGGAACGAGCGCCTGCGGATTTAACTATCTGAAAGACAACATGTTCCGCGCTTACGCCGCCAATTGAAGGCGCATCGAGTTCCCGGCGGCAGGGGAAAATCGGCTCCGCCACCGGTTCGACGGCATCCCCGAGCGGCTGGGCAAGAAAGTCGAGGAGAACGACGACGCAACTGGATTCCAGCGTACAGCAATGTGTCGAGGCTTGTCTGCGCTGTTACAGCCGCTGCCTTTCAACGGCCATGCTTCATTGCCTGGAGGCCGGCGGCAAGCACACGGAACCTGCCCATTTCCGCTTGATGATGTCCTGCGCGGAGATCTGCCAGGCCGCCGCATATTTCATGCTGATCGGCTCAAGTCATCATCCCCATCTATGCCGCGAATGTTCGGAGATCTGCCTTGAATGCGCCGATGATTGCGCGGGCATCGGCGGAATGGCGGATTGCAATGTGCCGAGAGCTGCCGGCAAATGGTGGCGTGAGAATCGAAATCGCGGCCGCCGCTTAAAAGCAATCCCCGGAAATGGGCAGCGGTTTTCCCTTCGGATTTGCGTCACAACAAAAGGATAGAGCGTTTTCGCGCTTCGAAGAAAAGCGGAAATACTTTAGTCTAATGTTTCCAGCCAGCGCAGCACCGCCAATTCGTCCTCATCCATCCATTTGAGAATGGCCGAGCTTTTTCGCACCCGCATTTTGGTGATCTCGGCTAGACGGCCACTGTCGAAATCCTCGAACACGCGAGGGTGGATGTAGGAGCTGCGACAGACGGCGCGCGTGTTCACCAATTTCGCGGCGACGCTGTCGATGACCTCATTGATTTGTCTTGCTCTTTCTCTTGCCGCTTCTGCCGGCTCGATCGCCGAAAGCGCTGTTGCCGCCATGCGTGTTGCGCCCCATATGCGGAATTGGCGCGAGCTGAAGTTGCAGCTCGTCGCTTCGCGAATATAGGCATTGACGTCCTGCGAGCGGATCGGATGGGTCAGCCCGTTTTCGTCCGCATATTGAAACAAATGCTGGCCGGGCAGTTCCTGAAGCATACGAATGGCGCGGATGATCCGCTTGTCGGCGACATCGAGGCGCCATTCCTTGCCGGACTTGCCCTTGAAGCGGAACTGCAGGCGCGATCCGATCGCTTTGACATGGCGGCCACGCAGCGTCGTCAAGCCATAGGAACCATTTTCAAGCGCGTAGGTCTCATTGCCGATACGGATGAAAAGGTTGTCCATCAGCGTGACCACCGTTGCGAGCGCCTTCGTCAAGCTCGGCTTGCGTCGCCGGAGGTCGGCGTCGACGCGCTTGCGAATGGCCGGCAGCGATCGTCCAAACTCAGCCAGTTGCGCAAATTTCTCGCTTTCGCGGATGGCGATCCAGCTTGGGTGATAACGATATTGCTTGCGCCCTCGGACATCGCGGCCGACCGCCTGCAGATGGCTCTTCGGATCCGGCGATATGATCACATCCGTATAGGCGGGAGGAATGGCGAGAGCGGATAGCCGCTCGAGCTCTGTCGGGTCGGTTATTCTTTGTCCCCGTGGATCATGGTAGACGAAGCCCGCGCCGCTTCTTTTACGGGTTATGCCCGTCTCAAGACCTGCCAGATAGACGATCTCTTCGTTTTCAGAGGCGGAACGATTGTCGATCTGCTTATCCGATTGATCTTTTGGGGTATGGTCCACCGAATCCCGCTCGAGGCGGCCTTCCACCATCGTTGCGTCTCCGGTTTCACCGGGGATAATGGTCTCCGTTTTCACCTGTGCACCGCCGTCAATCGTCGCCCTTCTGTTTCAATGCGTCGGAGACGCGGCGCTTGCGGGGATGGTCGATATTCTCGCCATGCGCATCGCGCGCTTTTTCTCCACCATCCTTGGCGGGAAGATATCCGGCCGGCTTCGATCCGGCCGGTCCCTCCCATCGCGGTGATTGGTCCGTGGTCCCAGGTGCGCCGTCGCGTGGCTGCTGATGTTTCATCGCGGTTTCCTTTCGGGCGGTTCGATGCGTCAGATCATCCCGACGTCTCGCTTTCGCCAATGAAACCGTCCGCGTGGCGCATTGTTCCTTTCGGCTTGGGCAAAGCTGGGCCGTTGGGTGATCGCACGGGGATCGTTCAGGCTCCATAGCGAACCGCCTATCTCCCGCTGTTTACGGGAACATAAGCGGGGTCCACTTGTTGGGCGCCATCCGCGTCGGGGAATGGCGACGCGCAACAAGCGGAGATAGATCATGGCAAAGACGGTTGGCGATTTCATCGTGCAGCGCCTCTACGATTGGGGCGTGCGGCGCATGTTCGGCTATCCGGGAGATGGCATCAACGGTCTTTTCGGTGCGTTGAATCGTGCCGAGGGAAAGATCGAGTTCATTCAGGCCCGTCATGAAGAGATGGCGGCTTTCATGGCATCGGCTTATGCGAAATTTTCCGGTGAATTGGGGGTCTGCATCGCGACCTCCGGTCCCGGTGCCACGCACCTCGTGACAGGTCTCTACGACGCGCGGCTCGATCATCAACCGGTCCTGGCACTGGTTGGCCAACAAGCCCGCAGTGCCATCGGCGGTCACTATCAACAGGAGGTCGATCTCGCCTCGCTCTTCAAGGATGTCGCTGGCAATTTTGTCCATCAGGCAGCCGCGCCCGCACAGATCCGACACCTGATCGATCGCGCCGTGCGTATCGCTCTTGCCAACAAGACCGTGACCGCCGTCATCCTGCCGAACGATCTGCAGGAAATGCCCTATGAAACACCGCCGCGCAAACATGGTTCCGTGATGTCGGGCATCGGCTATACGGCGCCGAGAACCGTGCCGCACGAAATCGATCTGACGCGTGCCGCCGAGGTCCTGAATGCAGGCAAGCGGGTGGCGATACTTGTCGGCGCCGGTGCGCTCGGTGCGACAGAGGAGGTGATCGCTGTTGCGGATCGCCTCGGCGCCGGCGCCGCCAAGGCGTTGCTCGGCAAGGCGGCGCTGCCTGATGATCTCGGCTGGGTCACGGGCTCGATCGGCCTTCTGGGAACCGAGCCCTCGTGGAACCTGATGCGCGATTGCGATACGCTGCTGGTGATCGGCTCCGGCTTTCCCTATTCGGAATTCCTTCCCGAAGAAGGCGATGCGCGCGGTGTTCAGATCGATATACGGCCGGACATGCTTTCCCTGCGCTATCCCATGGAGGTCAATCTGGTCGGCGATGCGCGCGAAACTCTCGAGGCGCTGCTGCCGCTCCTGACGCAGAAGCAGGATCTTTCCTGGCGCAAGAAGATCGAAGCCGATGTCGGCAAATGGTGGAGAACCCTCGAGATACGGGCGCATGTGGAGGCAAATCCCGTCAATCCGCAGCGCGTTGTCTGGGAGCTTTCGCCCCGCCTGCCCGATCGGGCGATCGTCACCAGCGATTCCGGCTCCTGCGCCAACTGGTATGCCCGGGATCTGCGCATGCGTCGCGGCATGATGGCTTCCCTGTCCGGCGGTCTCGCGTCCATGGGCGCGGCCGTTCCCTATGCGATCGCGGCCAAGATCGCTCATCCGGACAGGCCCGTCATTGCGCTCGTCGGTGACGGCGCGATGCAGATGAACAACATGGCCGAGCTGATCACCGCTGCAAAATATTGGCGAAACTGGCCCGATCCCCGGCTGGTGGTCTGCGTCTTCAACAATGAGGATCTCAACCAGGTGACCTGGGAACAGCGCGTCATGGAAGGCGATCCGAAATTCGATGCCTCCCAGCGCATCCCGGATGTTCCCTATCATCGTTTTGCCGATCTCATCGGCCTGCAGGGCATCTTTGTCGATCGCCCCGAGAGCCTTGGGGCCGCGTGGGATGAGGCGCTCGCCGCCGAACGTCCCGTCGTGCTCGAGGTCAAGACCGATCCGGAGGTGCCTCCCATTCCGCCGCATCTGACGTTCGAGCAGATGAGCAATCTCGCTGCCGCCTTGCTGAAGGGAGATCCGGAGGAAAGCGGCGTCATCAAGGGTACATTGAGGCAGGCCCTCAGTGCCATTCTCCCTGGCCGCAAATAGGCAAAACAACACCCGCCGAACAGCTTTGGAACGTTAGGAAGGTTTTTCGCAAAACGCTCAATGCCGTCGGCATTGATATAGACGGCTTGGTTCGTGACTATAATAATGAGGATACTCAACCTTTCTTTTCCTATCAAGGAACGGATGATTGGTAATCCCTCGACGGCGAAGAGCTAATACGTTGAAAGTTGGTTGGTCGGATATCATTGGATGGAAACTTGGCTTGTTATATCGAATTGCCAGACCTTCGGCCTCACGAATTCCCTGAAACTTCTAGGCCCTCGTTTCCATATCGAGGGGGTTGATATCTGGTCGTTCAGACATAATATCCAGAAGTATAAGCAGGAAGTTTCTCAGTATTTCAGGGTAATAGTCCATCCTCAATTGCAGGACGGCGAGTTTGATTTCACCGCAGCGCAAAACCTGGATTTCATTCCGTCGATCCATTTTGACGCTTACCATCCGGATATTTGCTACGCCTTCTCGAATGGTCCGCTCGAAGGTCCGATGGGTTCATACCATTCGATGATCGTTCTTGCGGCGTTCGAAGCCGGACTGGATCTGGAGACAACCCGTAAGTTATTTAACCGGGATATTTTCGAAAGAAGCGGGTTTTTCTCACGTTGGGAACAGGAGCGAACGCAGCTCTTCCAGAACTTTGCGAAGTATGATCTGGATATCTCAGCCTCGTTTGCGAAATGGTCCCGCGGCGATTCCTTCATGTATTCGGTGAATCACCCGAAGGTTCGTTGCATCTACGATATTGCTCATGCCTTTATGAAGCGTCTGGGTGTCGAAACCGCAGATGGCGAGGTCATACCAGCTGACAATCTCCTGAACGGACCATGCTATCCGGTCTATCCCGAAATTGCCGAGAGGCTGGGCGTCAAGGGCTCGTACCTTTTCAAGCTGCCGAATGACTACCGCCTCATCCCGCTCGAAAAGTTCATCGAATTGAGCTTTGCGGTCTATGCCGGTCTTCCGGCCGGCTCAATTCTGGTCGAGCGTGGAGTTCTCCAGCGCTACGAAATGGTCAAAGCCGCGATAGCTGAGGCAAGCAGATGACGAATCCCTATGCCGTTATCGAGAATTTCCAGCTTTGGCGCCGTTCGGTGGCCCGTATCGAAACGCATCTCTTCGATCCAGTTGTTGATCCCAAGTTTCGCCTCACGAAAACATCGAAGATTGCGACGGCCGGAAGCTGTTTCGCTCAGCACATTTCCCGACAGCTTCAACGAATAGGTTTTCATTATTTCGTTCCGGAGAAGGGCGAGCGATTGCCGGAGGAGGAACGTATCCGGCGGAATTTCAGTGTCTTTTCCGCTCGTTATGGAAATCTTTATACCGCCCGTCAGCTGTTGCAATTGTTCGAGGAGGCTTTCGAAGAGAGGAAGCCTGAGGAAAAGGCGTGGCTGCGCAAGGACGGCCGCTATGTCGACCCTTATCGGCCGCAGATCGAGCCGGATGGGTACGAAACAATGGAGGCTGTAACAGAGGCTCGCGGGCAACATCTCGCCGCTGTTCGCTCAGTTTTTGCGGATGCGGACGTGCTGGTTTTCACGCTCGGTCTTACAGAGGCTTGGCGGTCGAAGCTCGACGGCTCGGTATTTCCGCTGGCTCCAGGCGTCGTCGCCGGATCATTCGACCCGACGCGGCACGAGTTTGTCAATTTTAAGGTTGCGGATGTTGAGGCCGACCTTTCGACGTTCCTGAAGAAGCTCAAGCGGAAAAATCCCCAGATACAAGTCCTCCTGACCGTTTCGCCGGTGCCGCTGATCGCCACCTATGAGAAGAGAAACGTTCTCGTTTCGACGACATATAGCAAATCCGTTTTGCGGGTGGCCGCAGAGCAAATCGTGTCGGATTTCAGCTGGGTCGATTATTTTCCTTCCTACGAAATCATTACGGGTAGCTATGCCGGCGGTCTGTACTATGAAGACGATTATCGCGAGGTGAATTCGCTCGGTGTGGCACATGCTATGCGATGTTTCGTCGAGAATTATGCTGTCGATCCGACAGATCGAGTTCAGCGCGAAAATGAAAAGGCTTCTCTGATACAAACTCCAGAACCCTCACGTCGCGATATCATTTGCGACGAAGAGGCGATCGATTCCATACGGGGATAGCTGCACCCCGCCTCAGTTGCAACGAGGGGCCTTAGGCTTGCTTTTTAGGTAGGAGTGCATGTTCTTACGCATTCGAACGGGTATCCTTACTTTATTGCTCCTACTATCAGTGCAAGTGCAGGCTCAAGATTTGCCCATTGCGGCAAATACAGCAGCCCTGCAAGCCTTTCCATCAACAATGGCGTCGGCAGTATTGCGATTAGACGCAGCTTCTGGCGTTGGAGCTCCCCCACAATTTTTCACCTCTTCGCCATCTGCATGTTCCATCACCGGCGGTGACGTTGGCTCGCAAGTGCCTCCATCAGATGGCAAATGTTGGATAGCTCAGTACGGCGCCGCCGGCGCCGATCTTAGGCAATGGGGCTGCGTTGGAAATGGCACGGCAGACAATTCGGCCTGCGTACAGAAGGCGATTAATGCGATGCAAGGAGGATTGCTCCGCATCAGCGGTGGGCTGTTCCGTGTTAATTCGGCGCTGACATCTGCTGGTCAGATCGTGATCGAGGGTGATGCTGGCGGTGGAGGTATCTACAACGCCGGATGTTCAACGGGCCTTCGGGCGGGGCCTGCGAATTTCGATCTCCTCACGCTTCGTGGTGCGGGCTCTGTGTTGAGCAGGGTATGCATTGACTCGGTCAACGGTGCGACCAGCACAAGTGGGGCAGCTGTGGTGCTCCCGGTAGACGCCAACTCGGTTCGTTTAGAAGGCAATCAGATTAACGGGATTTGCTGGGCAATCGATGTTTCAGGAATAGGCTCTAGGCAAAATGTAGAATCGATCATCACCCAGAATACGATCACGATATTGAGCGATTCTCCTTTGTGTGGGGGCATACGGGTTGGGGTAAGCTCAACGAAGGCCAACACGGTCGATCTCAAATTGACCAATAATGCGGTATATTGCAACTATAAGCCGGGGACAGGACTCCTGGTTCTCGATGCCGGAGGAATTGTCTCGGAAGGCAACGTCTTCAGTTTCAATTGCGGCGTGGGAACAAAAATATTTCCGGGTGCAGAGCATGCGGTGGCTTGGTCATCATTCGCGGGAAGCGTTCTTGGCGACACGGACACTGCCAGTGGTTTGGTAATTGATACGGGCTCGAGCACTGCCACTGTGTTCGGAAACAGGTTTACAGGATCTTGGGCGTCAAACTCCAATAGCGACGCCGCCATTTTAATCCAAAATACGGCCAACGCGCTTAGTTTTTCCGGGATATATTTTGTTCAGCAGACCGTTTACGCAAGGAGCAATCTGCCGGCCATAAGAATTAAGGGAGGCCGCAATATCCACATCAGGGATAGCACCATTTGCTCTGCTGGTCCGTCATCCAGCAGCGGTATTATCTATGAAGGAAATGCGTCGAATATCATGATACAGAATAATAGGATTGGGCAATGCGATAACTATAACGGCGGGACCGTAGCTGCCGGAATAACTATATCGACGAGTAGTACTGACATAGGCATGGTCACCGGAAACGATTTTACCTTCACCGTGACGCCAATAAATTGGTCGCCAACAGCGAATTCCAACAATATCAGATTTATCGCTAACGATAATTTTGGGATAGACGACACGTTTTCAAGTCCTATTCCAACTGCTTCAGCCATCTCCGTACCCGTCAATCCAATTGCGATAGTGTCGGGTAATGGCACCATATCCTCGATAACGCCGGTTTATCAGGGAAGGCGCATAAAGATGATCGTTCAAGGCATCGTTAATTTCACAACTGGCGGAAATATCTGCACCGCTCGCACAACCTCATTCAATCAAACGGTCGAGGGAATATACAATCCATCATATAACTGCTGGTTTTTGCAGTAGAGAGAGCAGGGGAAAATGTGTGACAAGTTATGCCACCCCAGCTTTTCGGAGCAGCCACGACTGGCAGTGGCTTTGGAAGCGGAAGAAAAAGCGCGCCAAAATACAGGCTAACGAAATTTCCGATATGCCTCTCGGCTGGCTTTATGTAACCGGTGTTAGACGCACCTTTCGGCAAGCAGCCTAGCTAGTCGTCGGCCGCCGACTGTCGCCGAACGAAGGCCTTCCGGTAACATGAAGGCCTTACCGTTCAGGCGAGCATGCGCAATCCCGGCTCACGATTCCAATAGCGCTTGGCTGCAGCGCCCGGGAATGAGGCAAGGTCCACGACGCCGGCATCGGGCTGAATGCCCGCCTTGTCGAGAAGCGCTTTGGCTGGAGCGTCATGACCGATCGCCTTCAAATGCCCGAACGCGTCCATCACCCATTGCACGGCGGCCGCCTCCTTGGCGAGCGCAGCGGCACCCTCCTTGGAAAGGATGACGGCAACTGCGTCGAAGATCTGCGAAGGCGACCCGAGAAGTTGCCCGTCGGCTCTGATCGTGTTGCCGTCGGAAAGCTTCGTATCGCCGATCTTCGGCGCTACGAGGAAGGGCGTTGCCTTTGCCTCGTTCAACAGATCGACAAGATCGGAAACCGCTTTGGCGTCGCTTCCGGCGGCAATCAGTATGCCTATTTTTCGCCCCTCCAGGGTTTCTTTCATATTCCTGTGAATGGACAGAGCAGGGGATGCGTCGAGATCGATCGGTTCGCGCGCCGGGGCGTTCTTCTGAGGCATAACCAGACCGAGGCCGGCTGCAACGCGATTGGCAAGCCCGCTGTCGACATTCATCAGATTGCCGACCATGCGTGGAGGCACCTGCTCCAATTGCACCTTCGACAGTTCGAAGACGAATGCCGAGGCGATATGGGCTTGCTCCGACGGTGTCTGCGACTTCCAGAACAGACGGGCCTGGCTGTAGTGATCGGCAAAGAGTTCGCCGCGAATGCGAAACTTGTCGCCTTGCTCCGCCTCCCCAGCCTGATGCTCGTAGGTTTGAAAGCCGCTGACGGGGCATTCACGCGGGCCGCCGGCTTCGCCATCAGCGCCAAGGCTGTTGGGTTCGTAATTGGCCCGCCCTTTCGGCACTGCCATCTGCATCTGCCCGTCACGCTGAAAATTCATGACCGGACATTTTGGTGCATTGATCGGCAATTGATGGAAGTTGGCAGTGCCGAGACGGGATTTCTGCGTATCGAGATAACTGAACAGGCGCCCCTGCAGCAATGGATCGTTGGTGAAATCGACGCCTGGAACGATATTGGCAGGGCAGAATGCCACCTGTTCCGTTTCAGCGAAGAAATTATCCGGATTGCGGTCGAGGACCAGGCGCCCGACGATCTTCAGCGGCAATATCTCTTCAGGAATGATTTTCGTGGAATCGAGGACATCATAGGGAAGGCTCTCGGCAAAGGCATCGTCGAAGAGCTGCAATCCCAGTTCCCATTCCGGAAATTGCCCTGCCGCGATGGCTTCGAAAAGATCGCGGCGATGATAGTCGTTATCGGCGGCCTGCAGCTTGAGAGCTTCGTCCCACACCAGCGATTGGATGCCGAGCTTCGGTTTCCAGTGAAACTTCACGAAGGTGGATTTGCCGGCCTCGTTGACGAAGCGAAAAGTGTGGATGCCGAACCCCTGCATCATGCGGAAGGAGCGGGGAATGGCGCGGTCGGACATTGCCCACATCAGCATATGCGTCGATTCCGGCATCAGCGAGACAAAGTCCCAGAAGGTGTCGTGAGCGGTGGCAGCCTGCGGATAGGCCCTGTCGGCCTCCATTTTGACCGCATGCACCAGATCCGGAAATTTCAGCGCATCCTGGATGAAGAACACGGGGATATTGTTGCCGACGAGATCCCAATTACCCTGCTTGGTATAGAATTTCACGGCGAAGCCACGCACGTCCCGTGGCGTGTCGACCGATCCCGCTCCGCCGGCAACCGTGGAAAATCGTACGAAAACGGGTGTCTTCTCGCCCTTGCGCTGGAACAGATCGGCGCGGGTTATATCGGAAAGCGGTTCGTAAAGCTCGAAGAAGCCATGAGCCGCCGAACCCCTCGCATGAACGATCCTTTCGGGAATTCGCTCGTGGTCGAAATGGAAGATCTTTTCACGCAGAACGAAATCTTCCAGCAGCGTCGGCCCTCGCTTGCCCGATTTCAAGCTGTTCTGGTTGTCTGAAACCCGTATGCCTTGATTGGTCGTCAGATGATCGGCACCGTCATGCGGTCCTTTCGTCGCGATGTGCTGATGCGTCTCGCCGCCTTCACCGCGCGATGTTTCGAAATTCGTCTCGCTCGCCATAGTATTCTCCTTCCGCCGGATTCATGCTCGTGTCGGGTTCGGCAGGTCGAACCTTTGCCGATCGGCATTGTTCCGGCGCAGAGGTGCGGCAATAGGCTTCAGAGCTCGATCAGCGCGATGCCAAGATCCTTTTGGTGGCGGCGATGCAGATGGGCGGGCGTTTCGACGATGGTTGCTTCCAATGTCGGATGAACGATGCCGTTGAGGAAGTGGCCGCCGCGGGTCGAACCATCCTCCAGGCCGAGAACCGCGTGAAGATGCAGACTTGCCCTGCCGTCGTCGCCTGTGGCGATATCGCCGACCAGGCTCAGCACTTCGCATTGCTTCGGGACCGGGATCTCGCGGTAATTGCGATCTGCGAAATCGAACCAGCCGACCGTCGCCCTTTCAAACGCTCCGATGGCGGTGATCGAGGCCGCGGTCAGTTCCTGCTCCGTGGCGAATGCCGAGAGCGTTGCGAAGGCTTCCTCATTGGTATCGAGCACGACGATATAGGTATTCTGTCCGTTCTGGAGTTCGATTTTCTTGAAGTTCATGACACTTACCTCCGCTCAATCTTGCGCCGGCTGGCCATTGGAAGCCGAGACCCCGCCATCGACGGCAATATTGGCACCGGTGACGAAGCTCGCGTCGTCGCTCGCCAGAAAGGCGATGACGGCGGCGACTTCGTGCGGCTCGCAAACACGGCCGAGTGCAATGCGCTGCGTGAATTTAGCCACCAGCGCTTCGTCCTTGAGCATGTCCTTGGTCATGCCTGTTCGCGTCAGGCTCGGACACACCGAATTGACGCGGATTCCCTTCTTGCCAAGATCAAGTGCGAGCGCCCGGGTGAGATTGACAACACCGCCCTTGGCGGCGTTGTAGGGGCTCATTCCCCAGTCGCCTCCTGTCCCTGAAACGGATGCGGTGTTGATGATCGCACCTTTTGTTTTCTCAAGGTGCGGAATGGCGGCACGGCATCCGAAAAATACGCCATCGAGGTCGGTTGCCATCACATTGCGCCAACGCTCGTCGGAAATGTCGGCAGGTTCGCCCGCCTCGTGGACGCCTGCATTGTTGACGATGACATCAAGCCGGCCGAACCTGTCCACAACCGCCGACACCATCGCATCGACCGCGGCCGATTGCGAGACGTCCACGACCTGCGTCATGCTGCGCTCCGGCGGCAGGTCGGCAACGACCTTGCCCAGCGCCTCGGCATTGCGATCGACAAGGACGACACTGGCGCCTTCCTCCGAAAATCGCCGGGCGGTCGCTTCTCCCATCCCGGAAGCCGCGCCGGTCACGATGACAACCTTGTCCTTGAAACGATGCATTGAAATATCCTTTCGAGACGGATGAAGCGGATCATCCGGAATTGGTCTTGCGGTCAGAACTGCAAGGGGGCGCCAAGGTTCCTGGGCTGGATCGTCCGAGGATTTTGCCAATCGTGGAACCAGGCGCGAATGAGAGGGTTCGGAACGAGGAAATCCAGCGAGGACGAAACCACACAGAATTCGGAGACAATCATGGTTACCTATCCCAAGCCGCCATTCCCGTCGCAGCAGCAGCCGATGCCCGGTCATACGGTTGCCATGGATCCGGCACCGGATCATGGAGAAGAGAGCTATCGCGGATCGGAGAGACTTGCCGGCAAGAGGGCGATCATCACCGGCGGCGACAGCGGTATCGGTCGCGCGGTCGCAATCGCCTTCGCGCGCGAGGGTGCCGATATTCTGATCTCCTATCTCAGCGAAGATGACGATGCGCATGAGACCCGACGCTGGGTCGAGAAGGCGGGCCGAAAGGCGGTACTGGTCGCAGGCGATATCCAGGATCCCAAGCATTGCCGCCATATCGTCGACAAGGCCGTGGCCGAACTCGGCGGGATCGACATCCTCGTCAACAATGCCGCCCATCAGGCAAGCTTTCACGAGATCGGCGACATCAGCGACGAGGAGTGGGAATTGACGTTCAAGGTCAATATCCATGCCATGTTCTATCTGACCAAGGCGGCCGTGGCTCATATGAAGCCGGGCAGCGCCATCATCAATACGGCGTCGATCAATTCGGACAACCCGAATCCGACATTGCTCGCCTACGCCACCACCAAAGGCGCCATCCAGAATTTCACTGCCGGTCTGGCGCAGTTGCTCGCGGAAAAGGGCATTCGCGCCAATGCTGTCGCGCCTGGCCCCATCTGGACGCCGCTCATTCCTTCGACACTGCCGGAGGACGCCGTCAAGGATTTCGGGAAGCAGGTGCCAATGAAGCGGCCCGGGCAGCCGGTGGAACTCGCAACGACCTATGTCATGCTTGCCGACCCGCTTTCGAGCTATGTCTCCGGAACCACAGTCGCCGTTACGGGAGGCAAACCGTTGCTATGACGGTGGACCGTCGTTGCACGGACATGCGCCGCGCAACCTCGGTCATCCCGGGGGAACATTATGGATAGGACACGGGTTAGACCTTCGTCGGTCATATGATGCCGAGAAAATGACCGCGCCTGGTGCGCGGGCGAGAAGCTCGTGAGGAGGCCAAATGGACCGAGAGCCGCAAGCACGTCGCCGCATGATGATCTTCGTTGCGACGATTTTCGTTCTTGCCTGTGTCATCGCCGTCTTTTTCGCCTTCGAGTTCCATCCCGGCGAGCCGACTCCGCCTGGCGCCGCATCATCGTCCCAGGCGCAGTGACACGACCCGCTCCGCCATTCTCCAGGCTCGCACAGCTTCGCGATTTTCCGCTCGATGGATGTCGCAGCGGGTCTCACCAAGAGCAACGATAGGAGGACATGATGAACAGCAAACCACCACCCGTTCCCGAAGAAAACCGGAGCGATAAGGGCGTCGGCGATCACGCCAGACCGTCCGTATCCGATCCTCGCAGGCCTGACACGTCCGTCGATCCCGAGAAGAAGGGCCAGCAGGGAAACAGCAGGATCAACACCAGCCACCAGGGTCATCAACAGGATCGATAGGAGGTGCCAATGTCCACTTCGACCAAGACGCCGGCCAGTATCCGCCAGGGCGGCCCTGGCGCATCGCATGAAAATGCCAAGGCGCCATTGAATATTCCAAAGCCGCCTGCCGAGCCCGATCGGCGCGACCGCAGCAAGGTCTCCGGCGGTGGCGGAGAACGCGATCGTCATCATAGCCACGATCCCAAGCGGAAGGGCGGCAAGTAGAACAGCCTAAAGACTTTCCGCTTTTGCTGAAACCGAAAAGCTCGCCTGTGGCGGGCTTCAGCTTGAACGGCTGCGTCTCACGCTCCAGTTTTGGCTATGAGATTCCTCGGGAATCCGCCCTTTGCCGAGTCCGGAACAAAGCAGATCGGCGGAAGTTGGATAGCAATCTCTGCGGGAATATTGGAGACACCGCCATGGTCGTTCGAGATCTTCAGGTGACGCGTCATGCTTCATATCGCCCTTTTCACACTCTTCTCGTTCCAATTCCAATGGTCTGCTTCGCCGGCGCGTTGGCGACGGATCTCGCTTATTGGAAATCCGCCGAAATGATGTGGGCGGACACCTCCGCATGGTTGCTGGCGGTCGGGCTCTTGTTCGGCTTGGTCGCGATCGTCGCTGCGGCTGTCGATGCTTTCGCCGGGCGCCTTTCCTCGATGCAAGGGCGACTATGGCCTTATGTGATCTGCAACGCTCTTATCCTTGTCCTCTCATTCTTCAACGCGCTGATACATAGCCGGGATGCGTGGACTTCCGTCGTTCCCATGGGGCTCATCCTTTCCATCGTGACGGTCGTTTTCATCCTTTTCAGCGGCTGGATACGCTGGGCACTGATCGACTACGAAAACCCGGGAGTCGAACCATGATCTTCAAGACAAGTGAGACGATGGCCGCGGTCCTCGTCTTTGGCGCGATCTCCGTTCTTTCCGGCTGCAGTCAGAACGAAGAGGATCCGACCGGCCAGATCGGACCGAATCCGACGCTGCCGGCTCAAACGCAATATCTTTTTCCTCCAATGCATGTCGCCAAGGTCATCGGCTGGCAAAATGGCGAAAAGCCGCAGGTTGCACACGGATTGCAGATCAAGGCACTTGCGACGGGGTTGAAACACCCGCGTTCGATCTATGTGTTGCCGAATGGTGACGTTCTTGCAGTGGAATCCGTCGCGCCGCCCGAAGCTTCGATCAAGCGGCCGAAGGACCTCATCATGGGCTGGATCGAGGCAATGGCGACGTCCGCGGGCAGCAACGAAGGTAGCAACCGCATCACGCTATTGCGCGATGCCGATGGCGATGGTGTTGCCGAAACGAAGAGCGTCTTTCTCGACCATCTCAATTCTCCTTTCGGCGTCGCCCTCGTCGGCAGCGATCTCTATGTCGCAGAGACGGACAAGATCACGCGCTACCCATACAAGACCGGGGAGACAAGTATCCCCGAGCCCGGAACGAAGCTGACCGATTTACCGGGCGGCCCCATCGATCACCATTGGACCAAGAGCCTTGTGGCTAGTCCGGACGGATCGCTGCTTTACGCTGGTGTCGGGTCCAACAGCAACATCACGGAAAACGGCATTCAGGCCGAGGTGGACCGAGCTTCCATCTGGGAGGTCGATAGGGCTACGGGACGTCATCGCATTTTCGCGGATGGCCTCAGGAACCCGAACGGACTGTCCTGGGAACCCGAGACCCATGCCCTCTGGACCGTTGTCAACGAGCGCGACGAACTTGGCCCCAACCTCGTGCCGGATTATATGACCTCCGTGAAGGAGGGCGGTTTCTATGGATGGCCATACAGCTATTTCGGCAAGAATATCGATCCCCGTGTCATGCCGCAAAGGCCGGATCTGGTCGAGAAGGCGATCGTTCCCGATTACGCGCTGAGTTCGCACGTGGCGCCGCTCGGCATGGTTTTTTACACGGGCGCCAATCTGCCGGCGGCCTATCGCGGCGGCGCGTTCGTCGGCGAGCACGGGAGCTGGAATCGCTACCAATTCAACGGCTACAAGGTGATCTTCGTACCCTTCGCGGGCGGCCAGCCGAAAGGCGCTCCGCAAGATGTGGTGACCGGCTTTCTGAACGGCGCTAACGAGGCAAGAGGGCGGCCGGTGGGGCTTGCGGTTGACAATGCCGGCGCCCTTCTGATTGCCGACGATGTCGGCAACACGGTTTGGCGCGTTAGCGCCTCCGGGCCGTGATCCCTCTGCAACGTCCGGACATCATACGAAGCGATCGCCCGCCCCATTATCGGGATGGGCGATCGACAAGGCTTAAGAAATCGGCAACTCTTCCGATTAGACGCCGGTTTGCGAGTGTCTGCCGCCTGGTCGCGAAATGCCTGAAAGCGCTGATCCGGCCGCACCATCGCTGGC
Organism: Rhizobium sp. BK289; assembly: GCF_014193575.1. Taxonomy (NCBI): domain Bacteria; kingdom Pseudomonadati; phylum Pseudomonadota; class Alphaproteobacteria; order Hyphomicrobiales; family Rhizobiaceae; genus Rhizobium; species Rhizobium sp. BK289. The sequence goes on along the minus strand of NZ_JACHZO010000004.1, from coordinate 336,575 downwards.
TTTCACAGCGATATCAGCCAAAGACAGTATGCCGACCAGGCGTTTGTCACGGCTGACCACGGGAAGGCGGCGAAGTTGCTGGTCGCCGAGATTTTGCATGACGTGATCGATCTCTTCGTCCTCGAAGCAGTATTTGATATCGAAGCTCATCACATCGGCAATCCTGGCGTCCGGTCCCTTGCCCCGGGCAATGGCGCGGATGGCGATATCCCGATCCGTGATGACGCCGACCAGGTGGTCATTATCGCGGATCGGAACCACGCCGGCATCGATATCCGCCATGATCAAAGCGGCATCCCGGATCGATTGGTCGGGACGCGCAATGCGTACGTCTCGTGTCATAGCTTCACTGACTTGCATGATGGACCTCCATTCTTCGTTAGCGCCATCGGACTTATTCGTCTGAAGCCGATGGCACGAGCCGGCGCCCATTTGGGCGTGGCCGAACTTGCGCGCGGACAGGCCCCCGATATCAGGTATCGAGGCCGCCGACGCTTTCTCCGGCTGTCTTGACCCGAAGGTTGTTTTGAACATGCGAGACGCCGAAAACGTCGTCGACTATGTCTTCGGCCACTCGCTTGTCCTGACGATTGAAGACGAAGCCCGCGAGGATAACTTCGCCGCCCGCAACCGAAACCTCGATCTCGGAAGCGTCGAGCGACGGCGCGTAGGTCAGCCGATCATTGACATCCTCCAGGATCCGTTCGTCGGCGCGCTTGTATCCTTTCGGCCCCTTGCCACGAAACTTGTCCATCTCGCGGCGGCGAGCGGCATCATCGTCGCCGAACCATGATGCGATTTCATCCCCTGCGCGATCCATGAAATCGCGTGAGGGCCGGCCGGAGGAACGGTCGAAATTAGCTTGTCGCGCATATCCCCTCTCGCGATCGTCGAATGAACGCTCGGGATAGGCGCGAAGGCTACGGCGATCGCCATAACCATAATCCGAATAGCCTAGATCGTCCGTCGTCCAGCTATCCCGGTCGTCGGCGGAGTAGCGATCCGATGCGCGGGAGGAATAGGGACGATCGAACTCCGAACCATATCGATCCCAGTCCGGATTATTCCGTTCGCGGCTGCCATAGTTGCGATCCCTGTTTCTGCGGTACCGATCATTGCCGTCTTCATAGCCATATGCCATGGGTCGTCCTCCTTGATATCTCGATTTGCTTTGCATTCTATCCAATGGCGAATGCGCCGACGTCGAATGGACCAGGTGCCAACCCGGTAGTCCTTCTTCTTTCTGTCGGCTCCGCCGGGCAGATCAGGATCGATGCGGATTCAGGTGCGGCGTTGTTGAGCACGTCGTCTGCTTTGACATGTCCGAGGACTTATTTGGCTTGGTTCCTCGCCGCACGGCTGACGAACTTGTTGAAACGGCTTTCCGCACCTGCTTCAGTCTTGTCCTGATAGAGAAATGCCAAGTCGCTTCGATCGAAGATCTCGAAAAACTGATCCCAGGAGATCTCTTCGAGAGTTTCCTCCGGCTCGCCGAAATCGATCCGCAACAATCCGCCGTTTCCTGTTCCCTTGACACGAGCCGGATGTCCATTGCGGGCCTCCGCCCAGCGGCGTATTTCCTCATGATCCGTCGTTGTCTTCGATGCGGTCATGATGACTGTCCTCCAGAGTTTCAGCTGTGGCTTTGACACTTCCCATGTGCATGCCGAACAAGTGCGTGAGGCGAATGTTCCCGGCCGGATCGGCTTCCTGGAAGATTTGGGCGGCCGAGGCGGCCCTCGATGCGCTGATGCGGAAGATGACGTAGCGGCCTTGCCTTTGCCGGTCGCGCTCTTAAGTGAATCCGTAGCGTATCCAATGGAGGTTCCGGTGTTCAAACATCTGGTTTTGCTTACCCTTACGCTGATCCCGACGGCCGCATTCGCGCAATCGACCGATCTCGAGGCAACCTGCAAGATGGTGGCCAAGAATTTCTTCCTGTCGGATGGGCTCTCGATCGGCGCGATCCAATCCTTTCCCGAGCTGAAGCCGCCGGGCGTGCGCATGGCTTATTCCACCCGGCAGGGAACGGCGCCATCTGAGATGAGTGATACGTTCGAATGCGAGTTCGACAGGACAGACAAGCCTCATAACCTTGCCAAGTTCTGCGTATCGAGCACCTGCTACACGGCCAACGACCAGGATGCCGACCGGAAACGACGGTTCGAGGAAATGCGCATTCTTTTGCAGAGAGCAGAAAAGTAAGCTTTATCTTACGGTCGAGGAGGATGGCAGACGCCTTCGCCAATGGTTGAGGCGTGGCCAGTCATGCCGTCGTCAGGACGACAAAATACTGCAACGGTGATCGGTAGACTGTTTCGCCATATTTTTCCGATGAACGAAGGCGCGCTTTTCATTCCGCAAGCGCTTCCTCGATCGAAGATGAAAGCCTCGCGACGTTTTTTATCAACGAAGAAAAAAAATTACAAATTCCCTTGAAAATATTCAAGTGGCGTTGACTTCCCGTATATTTAACGCATTATGATGAAAATAAATTACATAAGAACGACGAATGGGTGAACTTACGAACGGGGGCTAAATCTGTCGATGAAGTCGATGGCGGCTGCGGTCGACCTTTGATTTCACGGACGGTCATTCCAACACGGCGGCTTTGGCAGTCCCGGGCATCGCTCGAACGCAACGGGTGAGAGGGTTCGGTGCTGATCAGTTTCCGGCTCCGAAACTCTGTTTATTCGGGTAATAGGTATGCGCATTTTCACCGCCTCATTGGCGACTGAAACAAACACATTTTCTCCCGTTCCGACCGATATGAACGCCTTCAAGGCGGCATTTTATGCTGGACCGGGCGAGCATCCGGAAACGCCGACCCTTTGCTCCTCGGTTGTACCGATCCTGCGCCGACGCGCCAAAGCGGAAGGGTTCGTTGCTATCGAGGGGACCTCCTGCTGGGCGGAGCCGGCCGGGCTCATCCAACGTCAGACCTATGAGACGCTTCGCGACCAAATCCTTGCCGAACTGACCGCGGCGATGCCCGTCGATGCCGTCGTTCTCGGCCTCCATGGCGCGATGGCGGCTCAAGGCTATGACGATCCCGAAGGCGATTTGCTGTGCCGGGTGCGCGATATCGTCGGACCCGATGTGCTCGTCGCGGCGGAGTTTGATCCGCACAGCCATCTGACGGCACTGCGCGTCGCCAATCTCGATATCATGGCGGCCTTTCTCGAATTTCCGCATATCGATTTCGAAGAACGTGGGGAGCATGTCGTCGAACTGGCGCTTCGGACGCTCCGGGGCGAAATTAAGCCGGTCATCTCGACGTTCGATTGCCGCATGATCACCATCTTTCCGACGAGCCGCGAACCGATGCGATCCTTTGTCGACCGCCTGAAGGCGATGGAGGGCAGGGACGGCGTGCTCTCGATCTCCGTTATCCATGGCTTCATGGCCGGCGACCTGCCCGACATGGGTACGCGCATCATCGTCTTGACCGATGATGACAAGGTTAAGGGCGATGCCCTGGCCGCTTCACTTGGTCGCGAACTCTACGGCCTGCGCAAGGAAGCAGCCATGCCGATGTTCGATACCGAGGCAGGCCTCGATCGGGTGATAGCAATCCGCGCTGCGCATCCGGAGCTGCCGGTGACGATCGCCGATGTCTGGGACAATCCGGGCGGCGGCGTTGCCGGCGATGCAACGCATATTCTGCGGCGGATGATACAGCGCGGCCTGGATGACTTCGCCGTTGCGACGATCTGGGATCCGATCGCGGTGAGCTTCTGCCACGCGGCGGGCGAAGGGGCAGTGCTTAACCTGCGCGTCGGCGGCAAGTCGGGGCCGGAAGGGGGTGAGCCGCTTGATCTTCGGGTCACCGTGCAGCGGCTCTTCCATGCCGGCTGGCAGAGCTTCCGCAATAGCCGCGTCGTGCTTGGCAGCACCGCTGTCGTCCGTCCGGTCGGAACCAGTATCGACATCGTGCTGATCACCAGCCGAACGCAGACCTACGAGCCGGATATCTTCTCCAATCAAGGCGTCGATTTTGCGGAGAAGGCCTATCTGTTGGTCAAATCGACTAATCACTTCCATGCTGGTTTCGTGCCGGTGTCCTCCGAAATCGTCTACGTCGCCGCGCCGACCTCCTATCCAACGGATCCAGCAACGACACCCTATCGCAAGGCGCGCCTCGATCTGTGGCCGCGCATTCCCGATCCCTTGGGATTGGACGCATGAACCGTCAGCCGAGGGGAACCGGCCGCCGGCCATAAGAGCAACGAACTCGACCAGATACCAACGAAAATAGAAGGGGAATGAGATGAAGAAGAGCGCATTCGTTTTGATCACGCTGGCCATGCTTGCCGGTACAAGCAGCTTGGCGACCGCACAATCTTCTGATGGCGTCCTGACTGTCGCCACCATCGGTGAACTGCCGACGCTCGATGCGATGCAGACGCCGACCGACATCGTGCTGACCGTCGATCAGCATATTTTCGAGACGCTCTATACCTACGACGCCCAGTGGAAATCCGTTCCGCTGCTGGCGACGGCCATGCCGACGATTTCGGATGACGGTCTTACCTATCGCATCCCGCTGCGCGAAGGCGTCAAGTTCCATGATGGCAGTGACTTTGATTCCAAGGATGTCGTGGCTTCGCTGAAGCGCTGGATGAGTGTCAATTCCAAGGGCAAGCAGGTTGCCGGCATCGTCGATAGCCTGACGGCCGATGGTGATCATGCCGTCATCATCAAGCTGAAGTCGCGTTATGCGCCGCTATTGGCAACACTGTCGCAGTCTTCAATCATCCTTCCCTCGGAAAAGGTCGCCGATACGCTTACCGATTTCATCGGCACCGGCCCCTATATGCTGAAGGAGCGCAAGCCCGACCAGTACACCCAGCTTGTCCGCTTCGATGGCTACAAGTCCCCCGAGGGCGAACCGAACAACTATGCCGGCAAACGCGAAGCGATCGCCAAGGAAATCCGTTTCGTGCCCGTGCCGGACGCCAATACCCGCGTGGAAGGCCTGATTTCCGGACAGTTCGATTTTGCCGACTCCCTGCCGGTCAGCGCCTATGAGCGCGTCGAGAAGAGCGGCAACGCTAAACCCGTGATCTTCGAAAATACCGGATGGGTGTCGCTCAACATGAACATGAAGCAAGGTCTGTTTGTAAAGAAGCCCTTGCGCCAGGCCGTGCAGGCCGCGTTGAACTCTTCCGACATGATGCTAGCCGCCTTCAACGATCAGCGCTTCTTCAGCGTCGATGGCTCCTTCTTCCCGAAGGGATCGTTCTGGCACACCGATGCTGGCGTCGTTCGCTATGGTGAGGGTGATCCCGAAACGGCGGCCAAGCTGCTGAAGGATGCCGGATATGACGGCACACCGCTCAGGCTTTTGACGAGCCGGCAATATGAATTCCACTACAAGATCGGCGAGGTCGCCAAGGCCTATCTGGAAGCTGCCGGTTTCAAGGTGGACATGCAGGTCGTCGATTGGGCAACGCTGACGACCCGCCGTGCCGACCCGAAGGAATGGGATATCTTCATTACCCACTCCAACTTCCCCGGCGACCCCACAACGATCAACACGATCACGGACAGCTATCCCGGCTGGTACGTGTCCGACCAGAAGGCGAAGGCCGTCTCCGCCTATATGGACGCCACGAGCGACGATGCCAAGCAGAAGGCCTGGGAGGGCATCCAGACCGTGATCTACGATGACGCGCCGCTTTACAAGGTCGGCAACTTCAATGCCCTTTCGGGGATTTCCGCGTCGGTCACCGGCTATACGCCGACCTATTGGCCACATTTCTGGAACGTCACCCCGAAGAAATAAGGCTGGAAGCACATGGCAAAGATCGCCCAGGCGCTTTTGAGACGTCTCGGAGGCATGGTGATTGTGCTCGCGCTCGTCGTCACGGTCGTCTTCATCATCGTCCGGGTTACCCCGGGCGATCCGGCGGCCGTGATGCTGGGGGCCGATGCCACGCCGCAGGACATTGCGCAGCTGCGCGCCAAGATGGGGCTCGATGCGCCACTGCTCGTTCAATATGTCCAGTTCGTCCTGGGCCTGCTGAAGGGCGACCTCGGGCAATCGATCTTTCTCAATCAGCCGGTGACCCAGGCACTGGCCGCCCGCGCCGAGCCCACCTTCTTCCTGACGCTGTTCTCCATTCTGATCGCAACGGCGATCGCGCTTCCCGTCGGGATCATCTCGGCGGTCAAGCGCGGTACGCTCTTCGATCAGATCGTCGTTGTTCTGACCATGGTCGCCGCGAGTGTGCCGAGTTTCTGGCTCGGCCTGATGCTGATCCAGATCCTGGCCGTCGGCCAGGGCTGGTTTCCAGCCTCTGGATATGGCGGTCCGGACACCGGCTTCCTCGAGCGGCTGCACCATCTCATCCTGCCAGCCATTACTCTGGGTATCGTCAACTCCGCCATGATCACGCGGTTCACGCGCGCGGCTATGCTCGACGTGCTCGGCGATGACTATGTGCGCACCGCCCGCGCAAAGGGCGCGAGCGAACGCCGCGTCATCCTGAAGCATGGCCTGAAGAATGCGCTCATCCCGATCATCACCGTTATCGGCCTTTCCGTTGCGATGCTCGTCGCCGGCGCTGTCGTCACGGAGACCGTTTTCGGATTGCCCGGTGTCGGCAATCTGGTCGTATCAGCCGTCCTGCGGCGCGATTATCCGGTGATCCAGGGCGCGCTTTTGGTGGTGGCTGCCATCTATGTCCTCATCAATTTCGTCGTCGACATGCTCTATATTGTCGTCGATCCGAGGGTGCGCCCATGACCGCCAGCTCCCTCACGCTTCCATTTGCTGCAAGCCTTAGACGCCTCTTCGGCAATCGTGCCATGCTGCTCGGTGCCATCATCCTGCTTGTTGTCATCGTCGCCGCCATCCTGGCTCCCTGGATCGCCCCTTACGCGCCGAACAAGCTCTCGATCATCAACAAGCTGAAAGGACCATCGCAGGCTCATATCTTCGGTACCGACGAGTTCGGGCGCGACATCTTTTCGCGCGCGATCTTCGCGGGCCGCGTTTCGTTGCTGGTCAGTCTTGGTGTGGTGTGCATTTCGACGCTGCTTGGCGTGTTTCTTGGTGTCATTGCGGGGTATTTCCGCAAGTTCGATGCGCCGATCTCGCGCCTGCTTGATGCCATGATGTCGTTTCCCGACATTCTGCTTGCCATCGCATTGGTCGCGGCACTCGGGCCGTCGCTGGTGACTGTGATCCTGGCGCTTGGGATCACCTATGCGCCACGGCTGGCCCGTATCGTCCGAGGCTCCACCCTGGTCTTGCGGGAACTGCCCTATATCGAAGCGGCGATCGCCATGGGCCTGCCGACCTGGCAGATCCTGTGCCGCCACGTCCTGCTCAATCTGGCGTCACCCATTCTGGTGCAGGCCACCTTCGTCTTCGCCTCGGCGATGCTGGCCGAAGCAAGCCTCTCATTCCTCGGCGTCGGCGTGTCCTCCGATACTCCAACCTGGGGCACCATGCTCGCTTCCGGCCGGGAATTCATGAACAACGCGCCCTGGCTCATGGTCTTTCCGGGCCTTGCCATCGTCTTCTCGGTCCTGTCGCTGCAATTGCTCGGCGATGGCCTGCGCGATCTGGTCGATCCGCGTCTTGTGAAGGAGAGCTGATCATGACCGACATGACCTCCGCTACTCAACCTGTGCTCGCCATCGAGAACCTGACGACGTCGTTCAGGACAAGCGAGGGCTGGCGTGCCGTCATCCGCAATATCAACCTACAGGTCGGTGCCGGGGAAACCGTCGCTATCGTCGGTGAATCCGGCTCCGGCAAGAGCGTGACGGCCCTCTCGACGATGCGTCTTCTGCCCGTGGGCAAAGCGCGATGCGACGGCAGGATCCTGCTTGCGGGCAAGGATCTCCTGAAAGTTTCCGAGGCGGAGATGCGCAGGGTTCGCGGCGGCTCGATCGGCATGATCTTTCAGGAGCCGATGACCTCGCTCAATCCGGTGTTCACCATCGGCAACCAGATCGCAGAGGCGCTTGTGCTGCACCAGAACCTGTCCTGGCAGGCGGCCGAGGCCGAGGCTGTGCGGCTGATGGAGCGCGTGCGTATTCCGGCGGCCAAAACCCGGCTGAACGAATATCCGCACAAATTCTCCGGAGGCATGCGCCAGCGCGTGATGATTGCCATGGCGCTTGCCTGTCGGCCCCAGCTGCTGATCGCCGACGAGCCGACGACGGCGCTCGACGTCACGATCCAGGCGGAAATCCTTCACCTCGTTCGCGAGCTGCAACGCGAAGAGAACATGGCCGTGCTCTTCATCACGCATGACATGGGCGTCGTCGCTGAAATCGCCGACCGCACGGTCGTCATGTTTCGCGGCGAAATGATCGAGACCGGCCCGACGCGCGAGATTTTCGCCGCGCCGAAGGCTGTCTACACGAAATCGCTGCTTGCTTCCATTCCGCGGCTCGGCACGATGGGCAATGCCGTGGCTCCACGTCGCTTTCCGCAGGTCGATCCCGCGACCGGCGAGGCGTCGGACGGCCGCGAAATGCGCAGCGTTTCCGGAACGGTTGCACCAATTCTCAAGGTCGATGATCTTTCGGTGCGGTTCGACCTGCCCAATGGCCGCATCCATGCCGTTGAGGGCGTTTCGTTCGATCTGCGCCCCGGCGAAACCCTTTCGCTGGTCGGCGAATCCGGCTGCGGCAAATCGACGACCGGTCGCGCGATCATTCGGTTGATCAATCCAACCGCAGGCTCGGTTATGATCGATGGGCGGGACGTCACGGAAGCGAATACGCGCGAATTGCGTGCGATGCGTCGCACGTCGCAAATGATTTTCCAGGATCCGTTCGCATCGCTCAATCCGCGTATCACCATCGGCTCGGCAATCGCGGAGCCGATGCTTGCCCATGGCGTGATAGGCAGGCGCGAAGTGAAGGGGCGGGTCAGCGAGTTGCTCGAACAGGTCGGGCTGTCAGCGAAAATGGCCGACCGCCATCCGCACGAATTTTCCGGCGGCCAGCGCCAACGTATCTCGATCGCCCGGGCGCTGGCGCTCGATCCGAAATTCATCATTGCGGACGAGGCTGTCTCGGCGCTCGACGTATCGGTCAAGGCGCAGGTGTCCAACCTCTTGCTTGAGCTGCAGGAAGAGCGGCAGCTCGCCTATCTCTTCATCAGCCATGATATGGCGGTCGTGGAGCGCGTAAGCCATCGGGTCGCGGTCATGTATCTTGGAGAAATCGTCGAAATAGGCCCGCGTGCGGCGATCTTCGATAACCCGCAACATCCATACACGCGGCGGCTGATTTCGGCCGTGCCGATCCCGGATCCGTCGCGCCGTGGTCAGTTGGCGCCGCAGCCTTCAGATGAGATCAAGAGTGCGGTAAGGCCCCTCGATTACCAGCCGCCGAAACGGATCTACCGGGAGGTTTCTCCGGGGCATTTCGTGCAGGAAGCATAGCGACCGGCTCGCGAGACGAATTGAAAAAAACGCCGCTGAGACAATCGGCATTCCAATCGCTTCCACCGACCACTTCGAGATAGAGACATGTACTCTTTTCCGGTGGGTAGGTGGCAGGCGAAGGCGGCAACCCATTCGGGTAGGTACGTCAAACCAACGCTTGATGCTAATATTCTAATTGTCGGCCCGGATGCCACCCGCGAGCCGAAGAGTGCAGCGTCCGGCGGCAATCAAGATGCCCCTTTCATTGTCGTCGGACGCACACCGACTTGATAGAGCGTCCGCTCCACAGCACCACCAAAAGGCGCCCAAATGCCCATGCTGATGCTTGTTGTATTCGTCGCTCGTCAAAAATGGACGTAGGAGCCGGGCAGGAATCTGCCTAATGTCCCAAGCCATGAAGGCAGGGTGATCGCGATGTGAGAGTGGACCATCGGCAGGCGTCGATCGGGGAAGATGGCCTGCTGGCCACCGAGCCATTGAGGCAACTCCCTTTCGAAGATGCAGCCGTTCGCGAAACGACACGGGCGATAGCGTTTGGAGAATGCGTAATGGAGCGTTTTCGCCGTGTTATGAGTGGCCGTCTGTCGCCGAAGCAGACCGATACACTCCAAAAAGTATTGGCCAGCATCATCAAACAGCCGTGGTTCGACAACAGTGAGCGCTCCTGCAACATCCTAGCCGAGCGATTGGCGATCTTGATCAAAATGGGAATAGAAGACGCAGCGCATCTCCAAACAATCGGTGTTTCCTGGGCAGTGAGCGACTTTATTCGCCACGGGGCAAAAATGGATCGGGCGCATCTGCGGAATGCTGCGCACGGGATCGAGCGGCTTTCGATTAACGGCTAACAGAAGCCAACGCCGGCGGCGGAGCTTCGACCTGCCCAAGAGGACTGCGCACGTCCGAAACGTCTCGATTGCACCAATGCTGATCGTGGCGCGGTTTCCCTACCCGAGTTCGAGGATAAGGGTTTTGAACGGCGCGTTGTGAGGGGCTTAATCCAAGCAACCGTTGCCGCTCTGGGAAGGAGACCGGTGTCTTCCGAGAGCGGCAACGTGTGGTGTGCCTAGTGTTTGCCGATGAGATGCCGGCATGCGCGGATCGTCAGGGCCATGACGGTGAGGGTCGTGCCCGCGATGCCGCTTCCGGGGAATGCGCTGGCGTCCGTGACGATGACGTTGGGTGCGTCCCAAAGCTGGTTATAGGGGTTGAGTACGGAATTGCTGGGATCATCTCCCATCCGTGCACCGCCTGTCTCGTGAATTGCCGCGCCCATGCACATGGTCTTGCGGAACCATGTGCGGAACATGAAACGGCTGAAGGGATCGGCGTCCGGGAAGGCGCCGCGCCCCATTTCCCTGAGGCCTGTCGGGGAGCCGATGAACTCCAGATCTCCGCCGACGCCGCGCACCATCTCGATCAGCACCTCTTCCTGCTGGCGCAGAAGCGCATGTTCCTCCTGGCCCATGACGCAGCGAATATGGGGAATGGGAATCCCCCAGGCATCTTTGCGCCTGGCATTGAGGCTTATGCGGTTATCCGCATAGGGCAGCATGCGGCCGAAGCCGAAGAATGCCAGCCGCGCGGGCTCATCATCGGGCGTGGGTGCCCGGCCGATGCTCCCCTGGTAGTCGAAATCACCGCGCCCTGTATCGCCGGTGCCGAAACGCGGCACGAAGATACCTCCTGACGGGTTATAGAATGGATCGACGGGCGCGGAATCGTCTACCGCCCATCCCTTTGCCTTCGAGAAGGAGCCGAAGGCAAGGCAGGGCAGCTGATCCATGAAATAACGCCCGAGCGCGCCGGACCTGTTGCCGAGACCTTCGGGATGGCGCGGGGATGCAGAATTCAAAAGCAGCCGCACGCTTTCGATCGGCGAGGCCGACAGCACGACGAGGTTGGCGCGCGCGGTCTCGACCCTACCGGTGACGCGATCGATGAATTCCGCGCCCGTGGCGCGAACCCCTTGCTCGTCGGTCTCGATCCGGCGGACGATGGCGTCGTGGCGGATGGTCAACCGTCCGGTCGCAAGCGCCTCTCTCAAGGGCTTCGGCATGCGTTCCGCATCCGGCGCGATATAGCGCCAGGACACGACATGCCGTTGCGGCCAGCGGCCCTCCACCTCATTCTTGAAGACCTGTTCGGCCGGCGTCAGTTTCGCCGGACTGATATAGATGCCGTCCGGCAGCGTCTCCACGCCGTCGGGATTGCCATAGAGGCCGAGGCTGGCCTCGACCTCCTCGTAGTAAGGCACGAGGTCGTCATAGACGACCGGCCAGTCCACGCCCTTGCCGGTTCGCGACCGGATCTTGAAGTCGTCGTCCGTCCAGCGCAGCAGCACGCGGCCGAAGCTGTGCAGGCGCCCGCCGCCCTGCCGGCCGCGGATCCATAGGAAAGGCGCATCTTTCGGGGTCGTATAGGGATTTTTCCGGTCATTGACGAAGAAATGGCTGAAGCGCTCGGTAAAGAAAGCGGCGCGGGCCTGTATCGGCTGCCCCTTCATGGTGGCGCGTGCGCGCTCCCAGATGTTGATGCTGCTGGCCGGCAGCTTCTTGCGTGCCGGATCGAAATCCTTGTGGCTTACCGCCGGACCGGCTTCGAGCAAAAGCACGGAAAGGCCCTGAGCGGTCAATTCCCTGGCGGCAAAGGAGCCGGCGGCGCCGGAGCCGATGACCAGCGCGTCATAAACAGTCTGAGACATAGATATTTTCCGTATATTTCAGAGACGGACGCCATCGGCGTCGAAGAGGGAGGCCTTGGCGATGTCGATACCGGGTGCGATTGCCGCGCCGGGCTGAAGCACCGTGTCGCCCATGATGCGATAGGAGAGGCTTTGCCCGGTCCAGTCGAACCAGACAATGGTGTCGGCACCCATCGGCTCGACCACCGAGACGATACCGGCGATGGTCGGCAGGGATCCCGTTCCTCCATCCGGAGCGATATGTTCCGGCCGGATCCCGAGCGTTACGGGACCCGGCTCGACGGGCGCCTGAAAGGGATAGTCGCTCAGCTGGACGGTGAGGCCGCTGCTTTCGAAGACCGGGGCAGCAGCCTTGATCGCGATCTCGCCCTTGATGAAGTTCATCGCCGGGGCGCCGATGAAGCCTGCAACGAAGAGATTGGCGGGCCGATGATAGATCTCCGAAGGGCTCGCAAGCTGCTGGATCACGCCGTCCCTCATGATGGCGATGCGGTCGGCAAGCGTCAGCGCCTCGACCTGATCGTGCGTCACATAGATCATCGTATTGCCGAGGCTCTGATGCAGCTTCTTGATCTCGACGCGCAGCTCGTTGCGAAGCTTGGCGTCGAGATTGGAGAGCGGTTCGTCGAACAGGAAGACATCCACTTCGCGCACCAGCGCGCGGCCGATCGCGACGCGCTGGCGCTGTCCGCCCGAGAGTTCCGACGGCCGCCGGTCGAGCAGATTTTCAAGATGCAAGAGGGATGCTGTGCGGGCGATGCGCGCCTCGATCTCCGGCTTGGGCAGACCAGCGACGCGCAGGCCGAAGGACAGGTTCCGGCGAACGGTCATGCGGGGATAAAGCGCATAGGACTGGAACACCATGCCTATGCCGCGATCCTTCGGCTCCTCCCAGGTCACGTTCTTTCCGGAGATCCACATCTCGCCGTCGCGGATGTCCTGCAATCCGGCGATTGCGTTGAGAAGCGTCGACTTCCCACAGCCGGATGGACCGAGAAGTACCAGAAACTCACGCGGAGCGATGTCGATGGAGAGTTTTTCGATGACGGTATGGTCGCCATAGGCAATCTTGAGGTCTTTTACCGATACGGCAGGCTGCATGGCATTACCCTTTGACGGCGCCGGCTGCGACACCGCGCAGGAACCAGCGACCGGAGAAGAAATAGATGGCGAGCGGAACGACAGCGGTCAGGATGGTGGCGGCCATGTTCACATTGTAGGCGCGTTCGCCCATGGTGGTGTTGACGATGTTGTTGAGCTGGACCGTCATCGGCAGATTGTCGCGGCCGGCAAAGACGAGGCCGATCAGGAAGTCGTTCCAGATGCCGGTGAACTGGAAGATGGAGGCGACGACCACCATCGGCACCGACATCGGCAGCATGATCTCTAGGAAGATGCGCCAGAAACCGGCTCCGTCGACACGGGCCGCCTTGCAGAGCTCTTCGGGGATTGCGACGAAATAGTTACGGAACAGCAGCGTGACCAGTGGCAGGCCGAAGATCACATGCACCAGGACGACGCCGGCCAGCGAATTGTAGAGGTTGAGATTGGCGAGCAGCCGCACCAGCGGATAGAGGAAGATCTGGTAGGGGATCAGGCCGCCCGCCATCAGCAGCCCGAACAGAAGATTAGAGCCCTTCGGCCGCCACATCGACAATGCATAACCGTTGATCGCCCCGATGAGGACGGAAATGGCGACGGCGGGCACGGTGATCTTGACCGAATTCCAGAAACCAATGCGCACGCCGAGGCATTGCGTGCCCATGCAGGCCCCAGACCAGGCCGTCTTCCACGCATTGAAATCGATGGTGCCGGGCAGGGCGAAGATATGGCCCTGGCGGATTTCCTCCATCGACTTCAGCGACGTCACGAGCATTGTGTAGAGAGGCAGCAGGAAGAACAGCGCCGACAGGATCAGGAAGGCATAGAGCCCGATCTGGCTGCCACTGAGCCTGGACGGCTTGGGACCACGAGGATGAGGGCGGATTGTCATCAATGCGCTCCCCTTCTTCTGGCGCGCATGGTGAGCGCATAGCGGAACGGGGCGACGGCCATGACGACGGAAAGCACCAGCACGGTGGCACCGGCGCTGGCAAGCCCGAGATTCTGGCGTTCGAACAGATTGTCCATGATGAATTTCGCCGGCACCTCGGTCGAATAGCCGGGGCCGCCGCCGGTTTGCGCCACGATCAGATCGTAGGTCTTGATCACGCCCATGGAGAGCAGCATTCCGGATGCCGCAAGGGCCGGTCCGAGTTGTGGCAGGATGATCGAAAGGTAGATGCGCCAGACCGGTATGCCGTCGATCTGGGCCGCCTTCCATTGCTCCTCGCCGATACCGCGCATGCCGGAGAGTGCGATGACCATGACGAGACCGGCGCCCTGCCAGACGCCGGCGAAGACGACGGTGTAGATTGCCATGTCGCGATTGACGATCCAGTCGAAGACGAAGCCGTGCCAGCCGAGCGCCCTTACGGTCGCTTGAATGCCGAGCGTGGGGTTCAGCATCCATTGCCAGATCAGCCCCGTGACCACGAAGGACATGGCATAGGGGTAGAGGAATATGGTGCGGAATACGCTTTCGAAACGGACCTTGCGGTCAAGCGCCGCTGCCAGCACGAAGCCGAGCGCCAGACATCCCGCGACATAGAGAACGCCGAAGATCAGTACATTCTCCAGCGATGCCAGCCAGCGTGAATTCTTGAACAGCCTGGCATACTGGGCAAAGCCGACATAGTTCGACGACGGGAAGATCGTCGAATCCGTGAAGGACAGCCGGACCGACCAGACCATGGTGCCGATGTAGACGAAGATCGCGGCAATCCATGTCGGCAGCAGTGCAAAGGTCGCAGCCACGGAACGTCTGCGCTTGGCTTGCATGAGCAAACTCTCTCAAAAGAACGGAAGGAGCCGATCGACGATCACATCGCCGACCAGCCCGAGGCAAAGGCGCTATTCGAAGATCCCGAAAAACTTCTCGGCACCGGAGGCGCTGTCTTCCGATGGGTTGCTCCAGAACTCGTCGACGAAGTCGTTGAGAGCGCCTGCCTGCTGCGGCGAGAGGATCAGCGCCTGGTCCGGAACGATCTTGCCGGCGCCCATCAGCTCCAACCCCTTCTGCGCGCACATATCGAGCTTCGACTTGTCGACGTCCGTGCGCATCGGCACCGAGCCCTTCTTCAGCGAGAACGCGACTTGAACCGCCGGGTCCATGGCGACTTCAGCCAGCAGTGCCTGTCCCTTTTGCGATGCCGCATCGGCGATCTTCGGGAAGGAGAAGGCATCGGCGACATAGACCATCCCGGGGGATTGTGGAACGAGCATGCAGCCGTAGTCCTTGCCCAACTGCTTGCCCGCCGCAACGAATTCGCCCTTGGCCCAGTCGCCCATGAACTGTACGCCGGCCTTGCCGGTGATGACCATCGCGGTGGCGTCGTTCCAGTTACGTCCCGCGGCACCTTCGTCGACATAACCGCGCAGCTTGCCGAGAATATCGAGCGTCTTCTTCACGCCCTCGACGGATGCATCGCCCTTGTCCTTGCTGGCATAGATCTTGAGGAAGCCATCGATGCCGACCTGCGTCAGCAGGATCATATTGAAGACTTTGGCTTCCTGCCAGGACTGGCCACCCCAGGCGACCGGCTGCACGCCGGCGGCCTTGAGCTTGTCGAGTGCGGCAAAGAATTCGTCCCAGCTCTTGGGCTCTTCGTTCACCCCGGCTTTGGCGAAGGCATCCTTGGAATAGAAGGCCCAGCTCTCGCCGTGAGCGCCGGTGGGGGAAAGATAGACCTGGCCATTATAGGTGATGAGGTCATGGATCGATTTCGGCAGTATGTCGGCCCATTTGCCGGCCTTCGCGAGATCGTCGATCGGGCTCAGCAGGCCCTGACTGACGAAATCTGCATTGGCAAGGCCGATGACCGCCTGCTTGGCGGTCGGCGGATCGCCGGCGACCAGCCGGTTCTGGAAGGCGGCATCGGCAGCGCCGAAGCCGGCAATGGACGAATCCTTCCAGTCCCCGCCGCGTTTTTCGAACTCCTGTTTAATGACATCAAGGGCGGCGGCTTCGCTGCCTGATGTCCATGACGTCATGACTTCAGCCTTTGCCTTGTCTTCGGCATGGGCCGGGGCGGAGGCTGCCGCGAGTGCTGCCCCCACCATGAGCAATTTCATCGTATTCTTCATCGTTCCACCTCTTCAAGAAGGCCCTCTTTGCGGGGCCATTGGTCTTCAGGTCATGAAATCAGCGATAGATCGGCAATAATGCCTGCCTTACCAGCGTCAAGCCGTTGGCGATGTCGCCGACGGGATCGGGAGCTGCATCCAGCTCAAGGATGGCCCAGCCTTCGTAGCCGCGATCGCGCAGCAGCCTGATCCAGCCCGGCCAGTCGACACGGCCGAGGCCGAAGCCGCAGAAATAGGGGCGATGGCGATCGTGAATATGCTCGTCGATCGGCGTATCTGCCGGCATCGGTCCGAGCGCATCCTTCCAATGGGCGATGATGACCCGCTCGTGATGGTGTTCGACGACCTCAAGCGGATCGGAACCGGCAACGATGATGTGGGCGGTGTCCGGGCACATGTGGACATAGGCGGGATCGGTCAGCAGCATCAGAAGATCGACATCGCGCGATGCGGCGAAGATCGAATGCGCCTCCGTGTGAAGGGCAAGCCGCACACCCTTTGCGTAGAGGATGGCGCCAAGGCGATTGAGAAAGTCGGCGATCTTGCGGGCCTGCTCGAAATCGAAGAACCGCACGGGCTCGGCGCCTGGCGTCTGGCGAAGCGGCGCGCCGATGACCATGATGTCGCTGCCGCAGGCCTTGAGAAACGCGGCGTACCTCTCCGCTTTCTCGATGATGGCCGCCTGCGCCGCTGCTTCGGTGAAGTCGCCCCCCGCCTCGAGCTCGGCAAAAAAGCCGCTTGCTAGTGTCAGGCCGCGCCTGGAAAGCTCGGCCGCAAAGGCTTCGACCGAACCATAGGTTTTCGTCGCATCCTGCCAGTTGAAAGGAGAGAAGGTCAGCTCGACACCGGTGACGCCGGAGGCTTGCACGGCATCGAGGATCTTGTCCCAGAAGGCGCGGGATTCGCTGCGCGACAGCGCGATAATGCCGTCGTAATCCTCGACGCCCCAGAAACCGGGATGGAAAAAGGTGACGAGATCCACGCCAAAGCGAAGCCGTTCGGTCGAACCCATGATGCTGTCCGTTCTCAAAGCCAAGGACAATCGTCTGCGGAACACGTCCAGCAGGGAATAATCCATAATGATTTCAATGCACTATGCTTTGGCAATCGTTTGCCATAACTTGATAGTAGACAAGTCGTTTCCATATGCAAGCGATTTTTGGCAAACGTTTGCTAAACGGCGGGAATTGCCATAGCATCCGCCGCGTCAGGCACCGGGAAGGAAACAGAAAAGTGAAAGATAACAAGGATATGCCCGTCGAGGAGCAATCCGGACCGTTGATGGCCGATGTCGCGAGGCTCGCAGGGGTCGCGATCTCTACGGTCAGCCGCGCTCTTGCTAATCCCGGACGTGTCAACGAGAAGACGCGCGCCAAGATCGATGCGGCAGCCAAGCAGCTGGGCTACACGCCTAACGCCATGGCTCGTGGTCTCAGGGTGGGTAAATCCAACACCATCATGATCATTCTTCCAGGATCGCTCTATTACGGCGTCTCCCAGGTCATTCCGCATGTCCTGCATAGCATCAACAAGGCCTTGCTGCAGAATGGCTATAACCTGATGATCGCCAATCTTGGCCGTGACCCGGAGTCGGAACGGCATATTCTCAATCTCGCCTTCGGCGGCACCATTCGTGGCGCCATCATCCTCTCGTCGAAGCTGCCGGAGATCGATGGCAGATCTCTGGCGAATGCCGGCCTGCCGATCGTTTCCATGCTGCTCGACATGAGCGACGCCGGCGTACCGAGCGTCGTGACCAATGATCGCGAGGCGATGCGTGACGCGGTGGCAGAGCTTATCAGGATGGGGCACCGGCGTTTTTTCTACATCGCCGGGCCGCAGGGCAATTATCACGATATCGAGCGCTATGGCGGCACCCTGGAAGCTCTGCGCGACGCCGGCATTTCGAAGCAGGCGCTGTCGCGGTCCGGAGGCGATCTCGATTTCCAGAAGGGCTTCGAGATCGGTGTTCAGGCTGCCGTCGATTTCGTGCGGCTGAAGGACCGGCCGACGGCGGTGATCGCCACCAGCGATGACATGGCGATCTCCTTCGTCAGCCGCATCCGGCGAACGGGCCTGCGCATTCCCGATGATCTGTCGGTGGTTTCCTTCGACGGCGCGCCGGTCTGCGAATTCTGCTTCCCGCCGCTCTCGACGATCGAACAGCCGTTCGAGGAAATGGGTCAGGCAGCCGTCGCCCGCCTGCTTGATACCATCGGACAAGCGGAGACGGAGAGGGACCTGCGCATCACTATTCGCAGCAGGCTGATCCTGCGGGAGAGCGTGGCGCCGCCGAACAATTAAGGCGACATGCGAAAGCGAACCCAAGGACGCGGCTTGCCGTGGAGGATCGCCACCGCAGGTGCTTTACGCGCTCTTACAAGGCAATGCTTCGCGGCTCGACCATGATGGCTTCGATTCCCGCTGCCTCTTCTTCGAAGAACGATCGCCGCGCTCCGTCTTGACGATACTCCCTCCATCTATGCTCATGACAGAAAAACTGGCTTTCTCCATCGCCGACATCGTAGCCGAGGCCACCTCGCTTCAGGCAGCCGGGATATTCGCAGTAATGGCTCTCCAAGGTCTGGATTTCGGATAGGAGCGTCATCTCGGCTGCATCGTCGGTCATCGTCGGATCCTTTTTGCCTTGTCCTGTCTTGCCGGAGCCGGACATGGAATCAGTTCATTTTCGGAAGCGTCGGTGTGAACGGTAGGTGTGAGATGGTTAACCGACGGTTTCGGACGCGCAGTCCGGCGAGTGTACAGCTTCGGCTGAAGATCATGATAGGGAAGTGAGCGGGCAGGAAAACCCGCGCGGAGGGAACGTGCCTATCCCGGCGGCAATCACAGGTGATGGTTCGGCATGGTCTATTGCAGCGTCGTGCTGTGCGGCTTTGCGGCAAGTGCGGGCAATTGTGCCTCAAGCCCGCGTTGAACCGCTGCGACGACCTGGGGATTGCGAAGCTTAACGGCCTTGCGGATCAGCAGCTCCTCGTTGATGATTGCCCGCATGCCCGTCGTGAACTTGTGCAGGCTGAACTGCTCCGCATGTGCTCGCAGCGCCTCGGGGCGGAAGCGATGCTCCGTTGCCTCGAAATCGAGCACGGCTTCGATCAGCGCGTCTGCAGACTGCGTGTTGAAGAGAACACCGCTCACGCCCGGCACGACCGTCTCCAGCGCCCCGCCGCTTCCATAGGCGATGACCGGCCGTCCGCTGGCCATGGCTTCGACCGGAACGATGCCGAAATCTTCCTCACCGGGGAAGATCAGGGCGCGGCACCGGGCCAGCTTCTCCTTCAGCACTGCAAAGGGGGTTCGACCCAGGAAAGTGACGGAGGGACCGGCGATGCGCTTCAACTCGTCCATCTGCTTGCCTTCGCCGATAATAACCAGCTTGCGGTTCATCCGGGTGAACGCCTCCACGGCGAGGTCGATCCGCTTATAGGGGACCAACTGGCCGGCGCAGAGATAGAAGTCCTCGATCGAGGTGGCCGGCGCGAAATCATCGACATTGACCGGTGGGTAGAGCACCGTTGCAGGGCGCCGATAATATTTGCTGATGCGATCGCAGACATGATGCGAGTTGGCGACGAAACGATCGACGCGCAGGCTGGTGTTGACGTCCCAGGAGCGCAAAAGCGGCGCAAGCATCGGCAGCATCAGCCGTGATGCCAGCCCCGCGTGAGATCGGTAGAAATGATAGTGATCCCAGAGATAGCGCATGGGCGAATGGCAATAGCAGACATGCGTTGCCTGCGGCGGCGGAATGATGCCCTTGGCCGGGCCTGATTCACTGGAGATGATCAGGTCGTAATCCGAAAGATCGAAACTCTCCAGCGCGAAGGGCATGAGCGGCAGAAGCGATTGGTAGCCTCTGACCGCGCCCGGGATCCGCTGCAGGAACGATGTGATGATCTTATGTTTGCGGATTTTCTCCGAAACGCGGCTTTCATCGTAGACGAGGGTGAAGATGTCGGCGTCCGGATACATGTCGCAGAGCGCCTCGACGACTTTCTCTCCACCTCGCATCGACACAAGCCAGTAATGCACGATCGCTATCCGCATTGCTCATCCCTCCATGGGTCGAAACAAGATTGTCAGACGGCAACTTTTGCGACAGGGCCTACATCGGTTCACTACGGCATCCAAATGGCCGAAGGGAGTAACCAAAAGATTTAGCTGGGGATCGAAGCCTGCACACAAGGATATATCCCCCCGACTAAGTGACTGCAGGAACGTCTTCCTCCCTGTCAGAAATGATAAGCCCTGTTGCTTCGGGAGGGGATTTACACGTTATGCGTTCAGCTGCTGATCTCGTTGAAGATTACGGGAGGGTGCGCCTCGGCTGCCCGACGGTGCAAGCGACACGAAAGCGAGATTTCGGCTCATGTTCAGAGTTTCAGCTTTGCCTTACCATTCCATCTCCAGGCCGCCCCGGCGCATGGCGCCATGGCTACTGGCATTGATGCTTTCCGGCGCGGGCGTGCTCGACATCGCCCACGCCGCCGCAGCCAGCGAGGTCTACCGTGTCGGCCCCCAGGCCCGGATCAAGGTCGCCATCGTCGAATGGATTGCCGCGACCGGCGAATATAAGGAATGGACGGCGCTGAACGGCGAATATGTCGTGTCGCAATCGGGCTCGATCTCGATTCCGATGATCGGGCAGATGCAGGTTGGCGACAAGACGGTGGACGACATCAGCGCGGCTATCGGCGAAAGATTGAAGCAGATCACCGGTTTGGCGGTGGCGCCCACGGCTTCGGTCGAAGTCGTCAAATATCCGATGGTTTACGTGTCCGGCGCGGTAGAGAAGCGCAGCGAGCTGGAATTCAGACCGGGCCTGACCGTCAGGCAGGCGATCGCCATGGCGGGGGGGCGCGAGCGCCGCTCAACCCAGGGGGGGGAATACTCAGAGGCGCAGCAGATCAGCTATGCGGGGGAAATCAGCCGCATGGAGCTGCAGCTGAAGCAGCTCGGAGCACGGCGGGCACGGCTGTTGGCGGAACTCAATGATCAGCCGGCAATCACATTTCCGCCGGAGATCAAGGCAGCACCTCAAGGGTCGGCGGTCTGGCAGATCATGATGAGCGAGCTCGACCTGTTCAATGCAAGGGCCGAGGCCTTGCGCCAGCAACTTGCCGCCGCCGCGGATCTCGAAGTGCTGCTGCGCAATGAAATCAACATTCTCGATGAGAAGATGTCGTCGCAGGACGAACAGGTGAAGATCGCGCAGGATGAATTGAACGATATCTCCAAGCTGGTCGATACCAAGATCCTGACGACGTCCCGCAAGACCTCGCTGGAACGGATCGTTGCCGAGATGCAGGCCGGCAAGCTGGACCTCGTCGTTGCATCGATGCAGGCGAAGCAGAAGCTGAGCGAGACCGAGCGCGATGCACTCAATCTCAAAGGCCAGCGCAAGACGGACGCCGGACAACAGCTCCAGATCGCCGAGACGGAAATCGAGGATACGAAACTCAAGCGGAACACGACCCTGCAGCTGCTGCAGATATCCGGCGCCTCGCTCTCTCGCAGCCAGAGCATGAAGGCGCTCGATCTCCAGCCGCTTGAATATTGGATCACCCGAAACGGCGACGAGGCCGCTGCCATCAAGGCGTCTGAAGCGACCGAGCTGCAGCCGGGGGATGTTCTCGACGTGCGCTACAACATTTCGGGAAGCCTGGACGGCACGACGCTCTCGTCGGCCGATACCGGTCAATCCCAATAAGGATAAGTGAGCCAAGGGGGCGATAGTCATGGCAGTTCACGAGATCGGCAAAGGCTTGCGCAGCATGCCGTCGGACAGCAAGAGCATGGGGGACGACGAATATATTTCGTTTCGCGACGTCTGGCGTTTCGTGCAGCGCCATTGGCTGCTTTTTACCCTGTTCACCGCGCTCGGCCTTGGCGCCGGCGTCTTCTACATGGCCACAACCAAGCCGGTCTATCTGGCGACCACACGCCTCGTCATGGATCCGGATCAGGGACGCATCGTCTCGCAGGATGCATTCACCGGCACGGTCATCATCGAGGCCGCCGAAATTGCAAGCCAGGTCGAGATCGTCAAATCGGAAGCGATCGCGCGCGCCGTCGTTCAGAAACTCAACCTCACGGAAGATCCGGAAATCATAGGCGGCATGTCATGGCAGGCGAGCCTGCGCGACAAGATGCGCGCCATCGTCAATTATTTCAGGCATGGCGACGATGGCGTGAAGACGGAAACCAGTGACGACGTGATGCGCCGGACCATGGCGTCATTCCTTTCTCGGGTTTCCGTCAATCGCGTCGGCCAGTCCTATATTCTCGAGATCGGGTACAGCTCGGTCGATCCCAACAAGGCGGCGCAGGCGGCAAATGCCATTGCGAAAGCCTATATCAGCACCGGCCTGTCCGAACGCGCTTCCGCCGCGCAAAGCGGCGCCAGATGGCTGGAGACGCGCCTGATCGAAGTCGGCAGGCAGGCGCGTGAAGCATCCATGAGCGTGGAGGAATTTCGCGCCAAGAACGGCATCATGGAGATCAGTAACTCCTCATCCCTCGATCAGCAGCAATTGTCCGAGATCAGCAGCCAGGCCGTTGCTGCCAAGGCGCAGACCGCGGCCGAATCGGCCAAGCTCGAGACCCTCAACCAGCTCATGGGGGGCGGCAAGATCGAGGGGGATGTCGACGAGACGATGAACAATTCGCGCATACAGAAGCTCCAGGAGGATCTCGGAGCAGCGACGACCAAGCTCAACAACCTGAGAAGCCGGTATGATGCCGACAATCCCGCCATCATTGCCGCCCAGCAGGAAATCGATCGGGTAAAGGGTGACATGCGCAAGGAGTTCGAGCGCATCCAGGCACTCTACAAGGCAAATCTGGATGTCGCCAAGACCCGCGAGAAGCTTCTGAGCAACGAGTTGACCTCATTGAAGGATGCCGGCACCGACAAGAATTTGGCGCGGGTGGAGCTGTCGGAGATGGAAAGCCGAGCCACCACCTATCGCCGGATGTATGAGAGCATATTGCAGCAGCTGATCGGCGCGCTGCAGAAGGAATCCTTTCCGCTTGGCAATGTTCGCGTCGTGACGGCTGCCGCGGTGCCGCTTTCGAAGACCTGGCCTAAATCCTCCTTCGTATTGCCTTTTACTGCCATGCTTGGTCTTGCGGCCGGTGTCATGGCGGCACTTTTGCGGGATGGCCTGGACCGGCGCGTCAGTTCCAGCGAGAAACTGCGGCGCGAATTGGGGATCAGCTCTCTCGGCCATGTTCCCGTCTATGTGAGCCCCTCGTTCCTGCCCGGAAGCATGGTGGCGGCGAATGCCACATGGCGGCGAACGATGCTGCCGCTCAGATCCGTGCTCGATACGCCCTATTCGCAATTTTCCGAGGCGCTGCGCGGCGTCAAGCATTCGATCGACTCAGCATTCCCCCCAAACGCGCCGATGGTGGTCGGCATCACCTCGGTCGGCACCGGCGAAGGCAAGACCACGATCGCCACCAATCTCGCCCAACTCTACCAGCATGAAGGCGCATCCGTCGTGTTGATCGATGCCGACTTCCTCAATGCCCGACTGAGCTGCGTCGTGACCGAGTCCGGCACGGAATTCGGCATGGAGGCGCTGAGCATCAATGATGTGCCGCGCCGCTATGCCGTTGCCCAGGAGGGTGGCCTGCTCGTCGCGAAGGCCGATCACGAGCCCGAGGCGGGAATCGTGCACGGCCATGGTGGTGTTCCGGTCGTCACCGTCGACGAGACCGAAAAATCCGTCGCCGCCTTCCAGCGCTATGGGCATCTGCCGGCGCTGAAGGCCGAGATCGATCTGCTGCGGCGGCAATACAAGGTCGTCATCGTCGATATGTCGGCTTTCGAGGATTCCGCCGATACCCGCGTCATCTGCACCTATCTCGAAGGTATCGTCGTGGTCGTCGGCCAGACGAACAAGATGACCGTCGAACGATTGTCGGATGCGCTTGCAAGCTTCGGCACGTCGGCGATCAATATCCTCGGCATCATCGCCAACCGCAGCTACGAGAAGCGCCGTCGCCAACCGATACGCCTCTGGCGCCGCAGGCAGGAGGGGCGTCCGCTGCGCGCGTCCGCAAGGCGCCTGACGGGTCACGCGACGAGCCGTCCCTTGAAGATCGCCATCGGCATTGCAAGCTCGGGCCGCCGCGATATCCTATCGTCCATTCTCCCGCATATCGCCAACCAGACGCGCAAGCCGGACGAGATCGTTGTCTGTCTGTCCTCACCGGAGGATATCGATCCAAGCTGCCTTCGGAATCTCGACATTCCGGTCCAGGTTCTGATCTCGGAGCGTGGCCTCTGCCGCCAGCGCAACAGGATCCTCGACAATGTGCAGGATGCCGATATCGTTCTGTTCCTTGACGACGATTTTCTGATGACCTCGACCTATGTCGAGGAGACGGAACGGCTGTTCCAGCTCCAGCCTGACGTTGCCATGTGCAGCGGCAAGGTCCTGGCGGACGGAATCACCGGGCCTGGTATCTCTGTTCGCGATGGCTTACGCTTGGTCGATGGCAAGCGCCGGCGGCGATCCGAGCCTGCCATGCAACTTCGGCCGATCTACAATGCCTATGGCTGCAACATGGCAATCCGCATGGCCATCGTCAGGGCCGCCGCTTTGCGCTTCGACGAGAACCTGCCTTTCTATGGCTGGCTTGAGGATGTCGATTTCAGCAGGCTGGTCGCCCATTATGGCCAGGTTGTCAGCGCCAGACAGCTGGAAGGCGTTCATCTCGGTACGAAGGGCGGCCGGGCCGGCGGCGTCCGTCTCGGCTATTCGCAGATCGCCAACCCGCTTTATCTCATGCGCAAGCGGACCATGAGCGTGCCGCAGGCGGCAGCGCAGATCGGCCGCAATCTTGTCGCCAATCTCATAAAGGTCTGGCGGCCGGAGCCCTGGGTCGATCGCAAGGGACGATTGAAGGGCAATGTTATCGCATTGCGCGATCTGCTCAAGGGCAGGCTGGCGCCACAGAATATCGAAGCGTTGGAATAGTGCGGTGGTACCTCCGTTTGGCCTTGATCGCGTCGTCGTCATCAATGATCGCTCCGTCCGGGTGGGCGGAGCATCCAATCTTGCGGTTCTTTCGGCCGATTTGCTGCAAAAAGCAGGGGTTGCGGTAACCTATTTCGCCGGCGATGACGCCGGCTCGGATCCACCAGCACCCGAAACTGTCAATCTGGCAGCGCGGCCGCTGATGCAGCAATCGCGTCTCGGTGCATTCGCCAGCGGCCTTTACAGCCGGCAAGCTCATGCCTCGCTGAAGGATCTTATTTCGCGCGTCGATACCGAAGGCACCATTTATCACGTCCATGGCTGGTCGAAGATCCTGTCGCCTTCGATCTTTCGCGCCCTGTGGCCCGTCCGCGAGCGCGTCGTCCTGCACGCTCACGACTATTTTCTCTCCTGTCCGAATGGAGGGTTCGCCAACTACCGCAAAAACCAGGTCTGCCCTCTGGCGCCGATGTCGATGGCATGTCTGACGACAAACTGCGACAAGCGCGGCTATCACGAGAAGATCTGGCGATCCGCGCGCCATCTTGTGCGGGAGCACTACTATCCCGTCCGGCAGGTTGCCGCCAATATTGTGGTCGTCCATCAACGCATGCGCGATTATTTCGAGCGCGGGCAAGTACAGACGAGCAACATAGAAACGATCCGCAATCCGGTCGAACCCTTCCTCGCACGACCGACGGATCCATGGAAAAAGCGCGATTTCTTCTTCGTCGGCCGGCTTGAGCCGGAAAAGGGGTTCGAAGACGCGGCGATCGCGGCAAGGCTCGCCGGCGTCAAATTGCATATCATAGGTGAGGGCGCCGGCCGGGCGCGCCTGGAGAAGGATTTTCCGGAGGTCATGATTTACGGCTGGAAATCCAAGGACGAGATGCGCGCCATTCTCGAGGAGGCGCGCGCGCTCGTCGTTTCGTCGCGGGTTCCTGAACCGTTCGGCCTGGCGGCTCTTGAAGCGGTGACAAGCGGCATACCCGTCATTCTACCCGACGCGGCACTTTTGGGTGAAGAGATTGCAACGCTTGGCTGTGGCCTTACGTTTCAAAGCGGCAAGGTGGAGACGCTCGCAAGCGGTATACGCAGGCTTGCGAGCGATGATATGCTACTCCGTTTGATGAGTGTGAATTGCATCCGCCGGTCTGGCGACCTGGCTCACACGCCGGCTTCATGGCTCGAGGCTCTGCTGAAGCTCTACGACGGCGTGCTGCAGCGCGCAAATACGGTCGGGATGCGCCCAGGGATTGTCATGGACACTGACATTCCGGCTGCGGGTCGGCTGATCGAGGAGAGGAGCTGACGCTTGTGGTTAGATGTGCGTTCTTCCCCTACGCCAATGGGACTAGCCCAATGCCCGCAGGGTCAATTGTCAATGATGAGGGCAGCTGGCAGCCTCTGAAAGAAGCATACGACTGGTTAGGGGTCCGAGCCATGTTATCGACTATTGACGGCGTTGCCCACGGCGAGAGAACTCGCCGCGACATGAAGCGGGCGGAACGGCTGGGCCGCTCCAAACGCATTGTCGACATTCTTCTTTCCGGAGCGGCATTGCTGTTTCTGGCGCCGGCGCTGCTCCTGATTGCGATCATACTGCTCCTGGTCGATGGCCGACCGATCATCTATCGCCACACACGCATCGGCCGCGACGGCCAGCCGTTCGAATGCCTGAAATTCCGCACGATGCGCAAGGATGCCGACCGGCAGCTGGCGGAGTTGCTAGCCCGCGACGAGAAGCGGAGGCTGGAATGGCTGTCGACGCAGAAGCTGACGAGCGATCCGCGCGTTCATTGGTTCGGAAAATATCTGCGCATGAGCAGTGCCGACGAATTGCCTCAGTTGCTGAATGTCCAGCGCGGCGACATGAGCATGGTCGGACCTCGCCCCGTCGTCGCCTCGGAGCTCGAGCGCTACGGATCCGATCTCTATTGCTATCTGGGCTTGCGACCCGGCATCACCGGCCTTTGGCAGGTCAGCCGCCGCGCCGACACCACCTATGAAGAGCGCGTTCAATTCGATGTGGATTATTTCCACAGCCGTTCAATGCGTACCGACTTCGCGATTCTCGTCAAAACCGCCGGTGTCGTCCTGCTCGCGCGCAATGAAAAAGAACGTCTCACCAAATGAAGAACGCGGCGACAGCAACCCATACGATGACACAGAAGAGTACCAGTATCCACCGAAGGAGGTACTTCTGTCTCGATCTGCCCGGCTGTCCTGCGGCGACGGGATCATGGTTATCGTCTTTCATAAGGGGCTCTGCGTGGTGTTTCATAATGTTTGCCGGCAAGCTCCTCTTTTATTGCCGAGAATTTCGATCCGACTCTGGGGGTCAGGGTAGAAGTCTTCGTGAAATAAGATCGTATAATTCCGGCTTTCCCTGCTCGCAGGCAGCGCTTCATGGCACGGAATCATGTCCTGAATGGGAACACTACACATTTTATCTGGTGCAAAACTGGATGAGACTATGCAACTTCTTGCTTTATTTCGCGAAAAATTCTTCATCAACTGGCCTGAAAACGAGTTTCGCCCCCTGTCCAGCCGCTGAAATGGTGCGCTGATGGACAATTTCCCGTTTCGCCGCAAGAGCGTTGGCTGGCCTGGCCTGCGGCATTGGCTCCGCTCTCGCCTGCCGTCGGTGGTCGGCGACGGAGCATCGACCCTCGTTTCGAAAATCGTCGCGCAGGTCGTCCAGCTCCTTATATTCCTCGTTGCCGCTCGCGTGCTGGAATCGGCGGAATTCGGCCTCTATGCCTTCAGCTCCGCCATCATGATCATGCTGGTCGTAATTGCGGAGGGTGGATGGGGCGAGTTCGTCATGAAGGCCGAATGCAGCGCGCGGGAGCTCGACCAGGTCGGCACGATTTCGATCATTGTCGGCATGCTCGTGACGATCGTCGGCCTCGCGGCTGCGGCCACTGCATGGCTTGTCTTTCGCCGGCCGCACGAAGCGGCGCTTCTGGTCCTCTTCAGCTGCTGGTTCTTGCCGTCATCGCTTTATGCCGTCTATGACGGGCTGCTGATTGCCCGAGGTCTCCTGCGCCGGCAGGCGGTCATCCGGATGGCGAGCGAGATAGCCGGACTTTGCTGCACCATGCTGGGACTGTGGTTGGGGTGGAGCATATTTTCACTCGTGGCCGGCCGGCTCATATCGCAGCTGGTCTGCCTTGGCGCTTCCGCGGTCGTGCTCGGCTGGTTCCCCAGAATATATCTGACCTTGCCCCTTGCCCGCGAGATCCTCGAATTCTCGCGCCATATCCTGTCGAACCGGCTGATCGTCTTTCTGCGCTCCTATTCCGGAACATTGGCGATCGGCAGCTTTCTCGGGCTTGCGGAGGCGGGCTATTATCGTGTGGCGGAGCGCATCGTCGCGGCATTTTCCGAGCTCATCGGCGAGCCGGCGCGGATGCTTGCCTGGACGCTGTTTCGCCGATCGGCGATGGTGATGAGTTCGGACGGAAGGCCTGTTCGAGACGCCGGCGCAGCTGCAACGGTTTTCATGATGGTTCTCATGGCAATTTCCACGCCGATCTATCTCGGCCTCTCGCTGATTTCGTCCAATCTGATCGAGGTCGTGCTCGGTGACAAATGGGCACCGGCCGCCGTTCTGGTGGCTATCCTCTCCATGAAGCAGGTCCTGCTGACGCCGGGCTATGTGACCGAGGCCCTCCTGTCCTTGTCAGGCAATATCAGGCGCATGCCCCCGACCTTGCTGCTCAATGCATTGGTCTCCGTCTCGCTCATTCTGCTTCTGGCGCCCTTCGGCGTCACGGCGGCGGCATGGGGCCAATGCGCGGCATCATTGATCTCCTTTTTGACCTCGATGCATCTGCAGAAGAATTATGGGGGCCTCGGCTGGGGAAAGGTCTTGCGCAAGAGTGGCTATGTCGTGGTCGCGATCGCCCTGATGGCGGCAGTGGTCTATGGGCTCGGCTATTTTGCCGAGACGCGCAGCATGCGGCGCATCCTGATCGTGCTGCTGCAGGTGGCGGCAGGCAGCGCGATCTACGCCTGCACGCTACTCGCTTTGGAAAAGATGTTCGGAGGCGCGGCCTCCATTCTACCGGTCAAGCGATAATGGCGGCGACCGGCTCGCACGGACAAGGAGGGAAATGATGGCAACGTCGTTGTGGTCGAGTTCATCGTGGTCGAACCATGCGCGCACGGTCTTCAGGGGAGTGAAGCAAACCGCCGCCCACGGACTTTCGCCCCTCAGGCTCGCAAGAGGACGGCTGAACTACCTTTCCCCTTTTCCGCGACGATTTACCGGCGCCTATGGTTCTTACGAGGCGGCCATGGCAGCCGCCCGCAGGCGGGAGTTGGCCGGCTACGATCACAAGGAGATCGCAACCGTTGCCTTTGCCAAAATGTGTCAAGTAACGCCGTGGGATTATCCGGTGCTGTTCTGGATTCGCAGCCTGTTGCCAGAAATCGACGGCCTCATCGATGCGGGTGGGCATATGGGAACGAAATATCGCGCCTTTCGCCCGTTGCTGCCGCTGGAAGGCTCGTTTCGCTGGATTGTCTATGATTTGCCCGCCATCGTTCATGCCGGACAGGATCTCGCTCAAAAGGAGGGCCTGACCGGTCTCGGTTTTGTCGAGCGGATCGAGGATGCGGGCGAGATGCCGTTGTTCCTCGGATCAGGGCTCATGCAATATCTCGATATGCCGCTCTCCGGCCTCCTGATGAAAATGTCCTCTCGGCCACGTCACCTGATCCTCAATAAAGTCGCGCTTCGCAAAGAAAGCACTGTCGTTACGCTTGAACGAATCGGCGGGTCGTACGTCCCCTACCACATGCGCAACGAGGCTGAATTCATCGCTGATATCACAAGGCTCGGATACAGGCAGGTCGATCGCTGGTCCATTCCCTCCCTGTCGCACGCAATCGACACGCATCCCGAACTCGGACGCAGCGAAAGCGCCGGCTTTTATTTCCGGCTTGGGTAGCCTTGAAGGAGGGAGAGATCCAGTTCGCTGACGCGCGGCTTGCGCGCTTGCGCGGCCGCGTGCCTCTGCTTGAGGTGGTCGGCGAGCCGGATCGCCAAGGCAAGCAGCATCAACGTCGGATTGGCGTGGCCCGGCGTCGGAAACACGGAACTGCCGGCAATGAAAAGGCCGTCGATGCCATGGACCATGGCATTGGTGTCGACGACGCTTGTTCGCGGGTCGGTTCCCATGCGGGTCGTGCAGGACGGATGAGCCATGTCCATGAATTGCGCACCGGCTCCGTCTGCAAGGATCCAATCCGGCAGTCGTGGTTTTGGCAGGCCGACACGGGTGAATTCATTCGAGATTGTCAGTGCAAGCCGCTTGACGCTGTCTATCTCGCGCGTACCGATCCTCCAGTCGATGCGTGCCAGGGGCTGGCCGAACGGATCGCACCGGTCCGCAAGCGTGATGCGGCTCTCGGAATCGAGCTGCTGTTCCACCATGACATCGAACCGCAATTCGGTCGAACGATGCGGAAGTCCTCGCTTACGGACAAGGCGATTATACAGTCCTGAGATGATCATGTCGGTCGATTTCGCGACCGCCAGCAGATCGCGCTTGACTGTCTTGCCCGCTCCCTTCGTCAAACGCTTCAGCGCCGCCCAGGGATCGTCGTCGGCGTGGACTTGAACGGGATAGGCCGCGCAATTGGTGAGGCCTTCGCGCGCCTGCATTTCCGGGCTCAGGGACAGGCCCCTGAGATAGAAATGCGTCCGCCCGCCATGGCCAAGGCCGTAGAAATTGAAATGCCGCGCAATGGCGTCAATATCACGCCCTGTGAAGCGGCAGAGCGACGTACGGGGATGATCGCAGAGATAGCGCCCCACGACGCCGTGCGCGTTGCCTATGCCCGCAGACTGGGCGGAATTCGATGCAAGCAGGAGCCGGGCATTCTCGACGCCGCCGCCGCAAAGAATGACCGTATCCGCACGCACGCTTGCGCTCCGGCCGGTCGCGCTTTTGAGATCCAGTGAGGTCACTCGCCGGCCGGGACTGTCGAGATTGATCTGGACCACCGTGGCATGCATTAGAAAATCTATATTCGTTGCCCTGATGTCGAGGGCAAGACGATTGAAACGCGTCGGCTCGGCGCGCGGATGGCGCATATGACTGAACTGCCAGAAGAAGGGCCGCAGCAGTTGTGTGTCCAGACCGAGATTATCGGGACGCGAATGCAGCAGGCCAAGCAGGCTTTCATCATAAAGATTAGGCCCGAGATTGAGCAGCTCCCCGGCGCGGTCGAGGGCCGGCAGCAGTTCGCGACGATCGATCGGCCAGCCGGATAGCGGCAGCCAGGGCCGGCTGGCGAAGTCGATGTCATCGAAGGCGGCACATTTTCCGATCCAAGTATGGCTGCTACCGCCAAGCATGCGATTTCGCAGCTCGAATGCCGGAATATCGTTCAGCCATGCCAGACTGCCATTATAGCCTCGCCCCTCCGGCGTACCCCCCGCCGAAGTGGAAGGCTGCCCAATATTTTCGACGGCGTTCAACGCCTGGACCTCGGCCTCGTAATCGTGGCCACCGCTTTCGATGACGAGGACGCGAATCTGCGTATCGGCAAGCTCGCGCGCGATCGCAATGCCTGCCGGACCACCGCCGATAATGGCAATATCTGCATATATTTCAATGCCATGTGGCATAGAGCTCAAGTCGCGGCTCATCATGGTCGTTTTCCATCCGCTTTTCCCGTTTTTACCAGTATCGCGAGCGCTCGGATAATTGTTCGATTGGCATAGGCGCGGATGACATCTACCGATTTCGGATAGGTGTTTTGATCGGTTGCGATGTTCTTTTTCAGTCGGAAAGCCATGCTGAAAATGGGTCGATCACACGCTAGGCTCTCCTGCAAATGCCGTGTTTCCTGGGGAGCGAAAACTATGGCCAAGGTTGGGTTACGGGAATGGTTGGCGCTCGCGCCGGTGTTTGCTTCTGGAAAACTGGCACGATACAGCGACGAGACCGGCGGTCCGCTGGGGCGTTTCGAGGCCGATTTCTGCACCAAGTTCGGCGTGCGGCATGCGCTGACGACAAGCAGCGGAACCGGGGCCTTGATTTCGGCCCTGGTGGCCGCTGGCGTCGGGCCTGGCGATGAGGTGCTTGTGCCGGCCTATACCTGGATCGCAACCGCTGCTGCGCCTCTGGCAGCCGGTGCTGTGCCCGTTCTGGTCGATGTCGACCATACGCTCACCATGGATCCGCAGGATATCCAGCGTAAGATCACCCCGCGGACCAGGGCAATCATTCCTGTCCATATGTCGAACATGGTCTGCGACATGGACAGCATCATGCGCATAGCCCGCGAGAATAATCTCGTCGTGATCGAAGATGCCTGCCAGGCTGTGGGGTTGCGTTACAAGACCAAGCGGGTCGGCACGATCGGCGATTTCGGAGCATTCAGCTTCAATCAATTCAAGAACATCAATTGCGGCGAGGGCGGCGCGGTCGTCACCAATGATGCGCGGCTGTTTGCACGCGCCCGCATGTATCACGACATCGGCTCCATGTTTCGCGGTCATCTCGACAATGCCAACGAGCCGCCCATGCTGGGCGTGAATTTCAAGGCAAGCCAGATCCAGGGGGCGATGCTGAACGTGCAGCTGAAGAAGCTTGATCCGATGATTGCCCGCATGCGCGAGCGTTATGACGTGATGAGCGAAATCTTTGCCAAGAACACGCGGCTGATGGTGGGTCCGCATAACGATGTCGGCAATGCGGCGGGGCTTCACGTCATCTTCGAGACCTCGGAAGAAGCAAAAAGATTCGCCGAGGAAAACAAGCGCGGCGTCTATCGGCTCTTCGATTCCAGCCGCCATGTCTACACCAACTGGCAACCGATCCTGCAGCAGCGCACCGGCCATCCGGCGATGAATCCGTTCCACTGGACAGATCGAAAAATCGAGTACACGCCGGACCTCTGCGCGCAGACGCTGGATATTCTGAAGCGCAGCTGCCGCATCAGTCTCGGAGAGAACTATCCCGTGGCGCTGGTTGCCCATATGGCGCGGCGCATGTCGCGACAGGCCAAATCCATACCTTCCAACCTCTTCTATGCAACAACCTAGCATGGAGAGTATCGGCCCTGACATTATCGATGTCTGGAGTTGGAGCCTGGACGCGCCGCTGATCGAGTTCGACGCGTCCACCACATTGCTGTCCCTTGACGAACGCGCTCGGGCGGACCGCTTCATTCACGACCGTCACAGGCTTCGCTTCGTCGCGGCAAGAAGCGGGATGCGGCTGATACTGGGTCGCTATCTCGGCCTTCCGCCGCAAGCGATCCGCTTCACCTATGGCGATCACGGAAAGCCTTCCGTATCGGCTTGCGGCACTCTCCCGATTCACTTCAATCTCAGCCATAGCGCCGATCTGGCCGTTCTTGCCGTCTCCGATCGTTACGAGCTTGGCATCGACATCGAGGAAATCCGGTTCTTGAAGGAAGATGTCGCAAAACGTTTCTTCTCACGCAAGGAATACGAGACGCTCCGGTCTTTGCCGGCGGAGTGCTATCTGGATGGTTTCTATCGCTGCTGGACGCGCAAGGAGGCCTTTATCAAGGCGCATGGTGCCGGGCTGTCTCTGCCGCTGGATAGCTTCGACGTTACCGTCGACGGGTCGGCGGAACCGCGATTGGAACGACTGGAAGGGGAGCCGGACGCGCCGGCAAACTGGATCGTTTTGGAGCTTGCGACACCGATCAACTTTGCTGGTGCGATTGTCGCCTCGACTGGAGGACGCCGGCTTCGCCTGCGCTATCG
The DNA here is from genome assembly GCF_014193575.1 of Rhizobium sp. BK289. NCBI lineage: Bacteria > Pseudomonadati > Pseudomonadota > Alphaproteobacteria > Hyphomicrobiales > Rhizobiaceae > Rhizobium > Rhizobium sp. BK289. Next base: position 302,501 of record NZ_JACHZO010000004.1, on the reverse strand, counting down.
CAGCGAGGCTGCAGGTCAGATGGTCAATCTCGCATCAAGAATGTAGCGGCCGCCCGTCGCATCGAAATGGTGGCAACCGTGCAGTCCAGCCTTGAAGCCGGGCGTTATGGTACGGATGCGGCGCTCGCGATAGTCGTCGAGCGTCAACGTTTCGATCTCCATGATGTTGAGCCCGTAACCATAGATGCCGTGCGCATTGTTCTGCGAGGGCCGCAGGAGCCTGCCGTCATGTTCGAAGATGCGGCCGGCGCCGCGCGCTTCCGTGCTGCCGATGACGACAGGATTCCGCTTGTGCGGCTTGATGCCGGTGAGCGCCGGCCCATCGACCTCGAACAGATAGAGCTCGCTGCAATGATCTTCGTAGGCATGAAAGTCCGACAAGTTGGTGAACAGCCACCATTTGGCGCCATGACGGATAAGGATGCTGTCCGCAGGCGATTGGCCTTCGAAGGCGGTGGCATGCAGTTCCCATTTCAACGGAAACTCGGAGCACCGCCAGATCTCCAGGCGCCGCGCCTGATGCGTTTCCGGTATCATGAAGATCTGATCGCCGTCGCGGAATATGAACGGATAGGAAAGATGATAGGGGCGCTCCAGCGCCACCCCGACCTGCGTGAGCGCATCGCCGTCAAAGCGGCCGACGGCGATATGCGCCTTGCGATCGCCGCGGGCATAGGCCTCGTAGAACAGGTAGCATTTGCCTTCGTGCTCGAAGAGAAACGGATCGGCCTTGATGCTGTTGTCGGAAGGAGGGATCTCGACCGCCTCGCTCGGATCGAAATCATCGATCTGACCGTACCCCGTATAGAGGGTCCATATGGCGGAATCGGAATGGAGTCTCGCCTTGATCGATCTGAATGCCTTGGCGGAGACCGAACCTGCGACGATGCAGCCGTAGCGAACGAGGTCCCCGTATGATGGCGCATGCGCCTCGGTGGCCTCGACAAAAGCGGGCGGATTGAACTGTCTGGTGTCGGCAAGCCGCGCCAACTCGCGCAATAGAAGTGTCACGCTTCGCTCCCGCACGAAGGCGCTCAATCTCGCCGCGCTGGGCTTGATGTTGAATGCCGCCCTTGCAATCTCCCGCTTATCGGCCTTGCCGTCGCATCTTGCATAGAGAGCGATTTCCGCGGTCGGAGCACGTGCCAGAACCTCCGCATATCCGAACCAATCCGCTTCGGCGGATTGCTGGTCGGAGAAATTGAAAGCCCATTCTCCGAAAGGCAGGGCGGCAATTGCCTCGTCCGCCATCCCTTTCGGGGTCGTGCGGATGACAAGGTCAAGCTTCAGACGGCGCAGCATTGCCCCGGTGATGGTCTCGCTGGCACACCTCTTGTCGCCGTCGGTGTCGTAGCAATCAATAAAATGGCGGTGGCTATGGAAATATTTCGGCGAGTAGGCCGGTTGGCGCGCAAGGGTGCCGGCCTCCAGCCTCGCGCCCCAGGATAACAGCTTCGACGTCGTGCCATCCTCGAATGGATCGGGATGGGGGAAGACCGCGGCGAGCTCCAGAGAGGGTTCCGCCAGGATTCGATCCAGGATCATCAGCTCCCAATTCTCGAGCGCACGTCCGCGCGCGACAAGGATGCCGATCCTCAATGGCTTGGTCTCGTTCATCATTGCTTCCCTTTATGGCTCGCATCCTTGCAGACCGTCAGGCGGCTCTAGCCGCCGGCGAGTTTTCCGGAGAGCGTCGACGCCAGGTCGCGGATGCCGTTGCTGGTGAGCGAATCCTCATGCCAGCCATCGATATCGACTACCGGGCAGTCGTCTCCGATCGCATCACCCCATCCGAACCGCAATTTGCGTGCCCGAGGATTGGTCGCGCTGCTTCGCAGCAGCACGACACTGGGATCCTTCGTCTGCGGCGGCTTGTAGCGGCGCGCTGCCGCCACCAGCAACTTGGTGACGGTCTCGTTCGCTTCCTCTTCGGGCGAATATTGGCCGGCCTTGACGCCGAATAGCCTCAGGAGCGACAGTGAGATTTCGAACTCCTTGAGATAGTCGATCGGCCGGATACGGCCGGAGAGCAGTTTTCGGGTGAAATAGGCGAGCCGCTTGCGCCGCCGTTCACGGTTCCAGCGTGCCTGCTCCCGTTTCGGCAGGGATATGAAAAAGCCCGGAGCCCATGCATCGATGATTGCCGTGGTGCCGACATCGACACCTCTTTCCCGCAACTGCCGTCCGACCTCCAGCGCCAGGATTCCATTGACGCAGAGCCCGACGATGGCAACACGGCCCACGGCCTTGTCGATCCGCATGGCGTCTATCGCGTGGCTGGCTATATCCTCGATGTTCAGGCGATCCAGACCGTTTGCCAGATTCGCGTGGAACATATTGACATTATGCACGGAGACGCTGTCCGGCAGCTCGTTGGCGAGGCGATAATACAGGAACGGATGATTGAGCGTATAAACCGTACCGGTCCCCGTACCATGCTTGCAGGTGATCAATTCCCACGGGTTCACCGGCTTTTCCTGTGATGCCGGCGCCGTATCGACATTGAAGATCGCCGCTGCAAAGCCTGCAAACGTCGGCTGCTTGAATAGAAGTTGCAATGTCGGTGTTGCTTCGAATCTTGTGCGTATTTCCGATAGGAGCCGTAACGCGAGGAGCGAGTGGCCGCCGAGTGCGAAGAAATCATCATCCGGACGTATTTGCGGAACCTGTAGGACTTCTTTCCAAAGCTCAGCAAGCGTTTCCATTCGCGTATCCGCCGGCGATTTGCTTGTGACGGCGCCATCCACCGGCGCAGCCTCGGCGGAAGCTGCCAGGTGTCGCTCCGGCGCAGCGAGCGAAGAAAGCGGCGCCTCAGGGTGATCGAGAGCAATTTCATAAGCGTTCCTCCATAGTTGCAGGAGGCTTTCGATGGTGCTGGCTTCGAAAAGGTCGGCATTGTATTCGATCGACATGCGCCAGCCGGTTGGGCGGCCGATCATGATGAAGCTCAGATCGTAGATGACGCCGGGAGACTGCGAGGGCGAGCTGATCAGCTCGAAACCGCCATAGCGCCGATCCTCGAGAAACGCTTTCTGCAGGTTGAAGTTGACCGAGATCAGCGGATTGCGTGCCGGGTCGCGCACCGGATTGACGAGTTCCACAAGCTTGTTGAACGGCATGCGCTGATGGTTCAGTGCACCTTCGATTGTCGCACTGACGGAACGGATATGTTCGGCAAAGCTGGTATCGGAGCCGAAATCGAAGCGCAGGACCAGATTGTTGATGAAGACGCCGATCAGGTCTTCCAGATCGCTTTGCTCACGCCCGGCGATCTGCGAGCCGAACAGGACGGTCGGGGCCTGTGTCAGGCGATGGAGGGCAGCACTCAGAACCGCCGCCCCGAAGCTGTATTGCGAAACGCAACGCGCACGTGCCGCCGCATCCATGCGATCGGTGAAAGCGGGCGGCTGGGCGATGGCAAGGATATCGCCGCGATTGGTCTTGACCTGACCGCGCGGCCGGTCGGAGGCGACTTCGAAATAGGGAGCGCCCTGCATCGTATCCCGCCAGAAGGCCTTTTCCGTCTCGAAGCCATAGCTCTGCAGATATTCCTGCTGCCAGAGAGCATAATCGCCATATTGCAGCGGCAGTTCCGGCAGGACCGGCGCGCGTCCCGCATCGATCGCAGCCGCTATTTCGCCGACTTCCCGCCCGAGGACGCGGATGGACCAGCCGTCGAAGCAGCTCTGATGCGCGGTGATCAACAGAAAGCCGCGTTCGTTTTCGGCCATCAGCAGCGTGACGCGGAAGAGGCCCGGAACGCTCAGATCGAAGGGCGCTTGCGCGGTCTCCTCGCCGATCGACAGGATGCGTGCCTGGCGCTGCTCCGGCGGCATGCCGCGCAGATCGATCACCGACATCTTGAAATTGACGTCGCTGACGGCCTGCTGGAATGGCTGGCCACTTTTTTCGATGAAGCGGGTTCTCAGTATTTCATGACGCTGGATGATTTTTCGAAAGGCCGCTTCGAGGGTCGCGACTTTGAATGAACCGCGGATTTCCCACCGGACCGCGACATTGAGCGCCGGATTGCCGGGATTGAGCTGATCGAGAATCCAGCAGCGCAGCTGTGTCTGCGTACAGGGAAATTCGCCGATGATCTGCGGTTCGGCAAGGGGACCGCTTGGACTATTGTCGACTGTACTCATAGAGATGCCCCCAGTCCTCGGCGTGCGCCGTTACGAAAATCTCGCAGTGATGGAATGTGCAGCTGAACGGGATCGGCCGGAGCCTCCGTCTGGCTGTCGGCAAAGGCAGCCAATGCGGCAATCGTCGGATGACGCAAGAGATGCTTTGCTTCCAGCGGCAGGCCGTTGTCGCGCATGCGGGCGGCGATGCGGAAGATGGCAAGCGAGTCGGCGCCGAGCGCGTAGAGATTGTCATCCATGCCGATATCGCCAAGGTTCAGAACGTCCTGCCAGATCGCCAGCAGCCGCTGTTCCATCTCGGTTTTTGGCTGGACCTTGGTTGGCGCGGCTCCCCTCTGAGGCACGCCACGCTGCTGCAGGGTTTTGCGGTCGAGCTTGCCGTTGGCGGTCTGCGGCAGCTCGCTTTCCAGCACCCAGAAGCTCGGAACCATATGTCCGGGCAGATTGGCCTTGGCATGTGCCGCGATATCGGCTGTCAATGCATCGTTGCCGCCTGTTTCAGGCACGATATAGCAGACCAGCGAGCGATCGCCCTTGGCGTTCTCGGCGACGACGGTAGCACATTGGCGTACACCCTCCGCCTTGGAGATGACGGCCTCTATATCGCCGAGCTCGATGCGGAAGCCGCGCAGCTTGACCTGCTGGTCGCGCCGGCCGAGCAATTGCAGCGAACCGTCGGCCAGCCGCCGCCCGACGTCGCCGGTCCTGTAAAGCCGCATCGGCCTGCCGATGGCGAAGCAATGCGGGGCGAAGGCCTTCTCGGTGAGATCGAGGCGATCGAAATAACCTTCCGCCAGGCCGTCGCCGCCGATATGCAGCTCGCCGATGACGCCGACGGGTGCGATATTCTCGCTCTGGTCGAGAATGAAAAGCTGGGTATTGGCGATGGGATGGCCGATAGTAATCGGCTGATCGGCATCCGTGATGCGTTGCAGCGACGACCAGATCGTCGTTTCCGTCGGGCCGTACATGTTCCAGAGTTCGCCGCCGATACCAAGCAGCGAGCGCGCCAGCTCCCTGGGCAGGGGCTCGCCGCCGCAGAGCATTTTCAGTGTCCGCCGCTCCTTCAGGCCGGCTTCGACCAGCATCTGCCAAAGTGTTGGCGTGGCCTGCAGCACCGTGGCATCATGTTCGTCGATGAGCTTGACTAGCTCGAAGCCGTCCTGGACCTGGCTGCGGCTGGCGATGACGACCTTTCCGCCCGATATCAGCGGCAGGTACAGTTCCAGACCGGCTATGTCGAACGAGATGGTTGTGACTGCGACAAGCGTGTCATCCGCACCGAAGCCGGGCTCCTTCGCCATGGAGAGAAGGAAGTTCGTCAGGGATCGATGCGAAACCTCGACCCCCTTCGGCATGCCGGTCGAACCGGAGGTGAAGATGATATAGGCGGATGCGGTCGTATCAACAGGTAAGGTTTTAAGGGCAAGGCCGGTCATCGAGCCGATCGCCTTGGCATCCTGGTCGAGCCGGATAACGGGAATATCCTTGGAGGCAAGCCGTGCCATGTCGTCGCCGTCGCAAATCAAGCCGCCGATGCGGGCGATATCCAGCGTCTGCAGCAGGCGAGGTTCCGGGTGAGCGGGATCCATTGGGACATAGGTGTGTCCTGCCTTCATGACCGCAAGCAGGGCGACGATCATGTTCAGCGAACGCTCGACCAATATGGCAATCCGCTGGCCAGGATCCGGAAGCACCATCTGAAGGTAGAGAGCAAGCTGGTTCGAGCGCGTCTCCAGCTCGCCGTAGCTCAGCGTCTGACCGTCATGTTGCACGGCGACGGCGTTCGGCTGTTCGGCTGCCCGTTTGGAAAAGAGCGAGAAGACGAACTGATCGTGGTCGTAAGGTACAGCCGTACGATTGAGATCGTCGACCAGCCAGGATTTCTCCTCCGCCGACAAAAGCGACAGTTCACCGATCTTGTGATCCATGTCCTTGGCCAAGGTGGTGGCGAGCGTCGAGAAGTGACCGATCCATCGTTCCACGGTCGAACGGTCGAAGACATCGGCATTGTAATCGACATCAATGCGGATGTGGTCGGGCGCCTCGATCATGTTGAAAAATAGATCGAAATTGGAAAAAGCCTTCGCGTTCGGCTCCATGGTCGGCTTGAGATCGCCGAAGGATGATCCGCCGGCCATGCGTTCGAGATTGAACTGTATTTCGGTGAGCGGCAGGCGGCGCGGATCGCGCTTCGTATCCAGTTTGCGCACCAGCGTGCCGTAGGTGTAATCCTGGTGTTCGAAGGCCTGGAAGACCAACTGCTGCGTTGCCTTCAAATGATCCGTAAACGGCTCGGTCTGCGAGATAGCCTGGCGCAGCGGCAGCAGGTTGACGCAATGGCCAACGAGAATCTGGCCGTCGAGCAGGCTTTGACCGGCTGATGGAATGGCAATGACGATATCGTTCTGGCCCGACAGCCGCGATATCATGACCTGGAGGGTTGCGAGCAGCGTCGAGAACAGGGTGGCGCCGGATTTGGCTCCCTTCTTCTTCAGCGCCTTGTAGACATCGGCATCGATATAGCCGGTGCAGCTGCCGCCTGCGAAGCTGCGATATTCCGGACGCGGCCGATCGAGCGGCAGGTCGGGAAGGTCCGGAACCGTCTTGAACTGATCGAGCCAGAACTGTTCCGTCGCCTGGGATTTCTCCGGCCTGGGGGAAAGATCCGTCGAATAGGTGGCGAAGGAAAGGGCCGGCTGGAATTCCGGAACATTGCCCGTCCTGTAGGCCTCGTAGGCAGCGGTAAGCTCTTCGACGAAAGTGTTGATCGACCAGCCGTCGCAGATGATGTGATGGGCCGTGAAGACCAGCACGTGCCTGTCGGATGCCAGCTTGACGATGCTTGCGCGAACCAGCGGGCCGTTGATGAGATCGAAGGGCGTATGGGCGTCGTCGTCTATGAGAATGGCAAGACCCTGGTCATCGATATCCTCAAGGATCGGCACGTCGAGCTTGAAATCCGGAATGAAGCGGAAAGACTCGCCGCCGCGGTCGAAGCGAATATGAAACGCGTCATGGCGCGCAATGACCGTATCGATAGCCTTCCGGATGGCTGCCTCGTCGAGGGTTCCTTCCAGCGTCAGCGAAAAGGACTCGTTGAATGAGCAGGAGGCTTCGTCGCCCGCCTGGGCTGCGAGCCATATTTCCGTTTGCGCCTCCGTCAGCGGCGCGGATTCCGGCCTTGCCAGGGATGCCTGTATCGGCTTTGCCGATACGGACGATTCTTCCCTTGCGGTGAATATTCCGACCCGCTGCATGGCGTCGAGACTGTCGCGGAAGGCTTTCGCGATCGTGCGGAAGTCGTCTTCACTGTGGGCTGTCGTCAGGAAGCAGGGATAGCCATCCTGTATGTGGACGCCATTCAGCCGCATCTGGGCATAGAACAGCGCGCCGAGCGGATCCTGGCTGGAAAAGTCGGTGGCAAACCAGCTCTTGTAGCCATGGACCACATCGGCGATGCCGCGTCTGGCAAGATCGGCCTTGATCTCCGCGACCAATGCTTCGGTTCGTTCGGCGACACGGCTGTAGAGAGCGGAACCCTCTCCCTTGATGTGGTGCAGCACGGCGTTGGCGGCGGCAAGCGTCAGCGGGTGGCGCACGAAGGTGCCGGCAAAGAATGTCGGCGCCGTCATGGGCACGGAGCTGTCGCCGTAAGCCCAATAGCCGCCATCCAGCGCATCCATGAAACGCGGGCTGCCGACAAGCACGCCGATCGGCATTCCGCCGCCGACGACCTTGCCGTAGGTCGCCATATCGCCCTTGATGCCCCAGATCGCCTGCATGCCGCCGGGATCGACGCGAAAGCCCGTGACGACCTCATCGAAGACCAGAGCGAATTCGGACTTGGTGGCGATGTCGCGCAGTTCCAGCACGAACTCGCGCGGCTGCAATTCGGGATGACGGCTCTGGATCGGCTCGATGATGACGGCTGCTATATCGGCGGCGTTGGCGCGGATGAAGTCGAGGCTTTCCGGAGCGCCGTAGCGTAGCACGGTCATATTCGACACAGAGGCCATCGGAATGCCGGAAGCGACGGGCAGGGCGATCGGCTTGTCGGCGCGATTGCGGCCCTTGACCAGAACTTCGTCGAACTGGCCGTGATAATCATTGGCAAAGACCACGACCCGATCACGGCCGGTGACGGCGCGCGCAAGCCGCATCGCAGCCATGACCGCTTCCGAACCGGTATTGCAGAAGGTGACCCGCTCGTGGCCGGTCACGTCGGCGATCATCTTTGCGACGTCACCGGCAAGCGGCGTCTGCGGGCCGATGGCAAATCCCCGGTCGGCCTGAGCCTTGACGGCGTCGATGACGAAATCCGGCGCATGGCCGAAGGCCGTCTGCCCGAAACCGTTGACCAGATCGACATACTGATTGCCGTCGATATCCCAGATGTAAGCGCCTTTGGAATGATCGCAGACGATCGGGAACACCATCTCTTTCCAGTCTGCTCGGAAGCCCGAGGCGGAACGGGGATCGGCCAGATGCCCGCGATGACCCTGGGTAAAGCTCTTCGATTTGGCATTCTTGGTTTCATAGGCCCTGGTGAGGCTGGTGATGAAATCTTGCTTGGCCGCGGTAATCTCCGGCGCCAGGCTCTTGGCATTCGGACGATAGAGTTTGATGCGTTCGGTGCCGAAATCGCTTTCCACGGCGGCGGGGGCGGGGGGCGCACTCACTGCCGGTTGCGGCGCCGGTACAATGGGTGCCACTGGCATCACGCTCGGCGTCGAGGATGCCTGGGCGCCACCCTGCATGGCCTGCAGCATCAGCAGCTGTTGAGAGAACAGGGTTTGCGCCATCTGGATCTGGGATTGCAGCACGGTGGCGAGGTCAGATGCTGCAGCTGGCATGGCGGATGCCTGTGTAGCGACAGGCATGATTGGCGCTGACACGCTTGGTACCGATACGGCCGGCATCGGCGCGGCCGCAGCCTGGGGGGTGGATAGTACGGGTTCCGCCGCCTTGATTGCCTCGGGTGGCATTTGCTGATCGAGGTAGACGGCCAGATCGGCAACGGAAGGGATATCGCTCAGCAATTCCCGGAAGGAGATTTTGACCTTGAAGTCTTTTTCGATGCGTTGCGCAAACTGACCGACGAAGAGGGAATCGAAGCCTAATTCCAGGAATGTCGCCGCCCGTTCGTCGGGACCAAGCGTTTCACCTGACATATCGCTCAATAGCGTCAGAAGAGCCGTTTCCAATTGCGGCAGGCGGCTGGAGATGGAAATTGATGCTGCAACATTCATCGCTCGTTTCTCCTCGGTGAGGTTGACGTCAGAGACAAGGGGTTCGCTTTCAGGAGAGCTCTCCGGATTGGCATGGGCGCTCCGGCTCGATGCGCGACGCGCGGATGGGGGCGCATCGAGCCAATGACGCTGGCGTTGGAACGGATAGGTGGGCAGGGACAGTCGCTGCCGTGCAGCCGGCGGGAGAGCCGGCCAGTTGAGCCGGCAGCCCGCCATCCATAGCTTGCCGTGCGCTTCAGCGAGCGTTTCGGCAGCAGCGGAGGCCCGGTCATGCTCCGGCAGGGATTGCACGACGGCGGCAAGACCGTCACGGGTGATCGTCTGCGCGGCAAACACCGAAAGCGTCCGCCCCGGCCCGACTTCGAGAAGAAGCGGTTTGCGGTCGCGGCACAGCGTGACCAGGCCATCGGCAAAGTGGACGGCATCGCGGCAATGCATCGCCCAATAGTTGGGAGACGTCATCAGCTCGGCGGTTTGCCAGTCGCCCGTCACGCACGAGATGAAGGGGAGCGTCGCGGTGCCGTAGGTCACCTTCTCCGTCTCCTGGCGCAGGGCAAGAGCCGCATCCTTCATCATGACCGAATGAAAGGCGTGCGATGTGTGCAGGCGACTGAAGGCTATCTCGGCGGCTTCAAGCGCCGTGCACACCCTGTCGATGTCGGCGAACGGGCCGGAGATGACGCAGAGCTTCGGAGCATTGATCGCGGCAATTTCGACATCGCCTTGCAGATAGGAAGCCGTCGTCGTGGCGTCGGCGCGAACGGAGACCATCGCGCCCTGCGGCTGGTGCTGCATCAGCCGCCCGCGATTGGCCACGAGGCGCAGTCCGTCTTCGAAGGAAATGACGTTGGCGAGTGTAGCGGCAACAAACTCGCCAACGCTATGACCGATCATGGCATACGGCTTGACACCGCGGCTGAGCCACAATCGGGCAAGCGCATATTCGACAAGATAGAGACAGGGTTGAGCGATGCGGGTTTCACGCTGTTCGTCGGCGATCGCCTGCGTCACGGAGCCGGTGTGGCAGATATAGTCGCGCAGGTCGAGCCCGAGCGTCATTTTCAGAAGCTCGGAGCCGCGATCGATCCAGCGGGCGAATTCCGGCTCGGAGCTGTAGAGGCCGGCACCCATGCCGACATATTGCGCACCCTGACCGGGAAACATGAAGGCGACCGGCGGCTGATCTACCGCAACAAGGGGTTGATAGCTGTCCGTCGTCAGCTTGATGATTGCTTCCTCGGCACTTCCGGCGGCAACCGCCAGCCGATGGCCGAACTCGCGCCGACCCGTTTGCAGCGTGCTGGCGAGCTGCGCGATCGAAAGCTTCGGATTCTCAGCGAGATGATTGCTCAAATTGGTGCGCATCTGCGCAAGAGCCGGTTTATTGCGCGCCGAAAGGGGGAGGATATAATGCCCCTCTACCTCTTTGGGCGTAGTCGATGGATGAGGAGCCTCCTCCAAAACGACATGGACATTCGTACCGCCCACGCCGAAGGCGCTCACCCCGGCCCTGCGCGGCGCCTGCCCCTGCGGCCAGTCGGTCACTGCGGTCGGAATGTAGAAGGGACTTCCATCGAGATCGATGCGGGGATTGGGCCGACGATAATTCGGCATCGGCGGGATTTTTGCGCTGTGAAGCGCCAGCGCCGTCTTGATGAGCCCGGTTACGCCGGCTGCGGCATCCGTGTGGCCGATGGTGCCCTTGACCGATCCAAGTGCGCAGCCGGCAGTTCCCCGCGCGCCATCCGCGAAGGCTCTCGTCAATCCATTGAACTCGATGGGATCGCCAAGCGGCGTTGCGGTGCCATGGCATTCGATATAGCCGATCGTCGAGGGATCGACGCCCGCATTGGCGATCGCGGTGGCGATCGCTTCGGCTTGCCCGTCCACGCTCGGCGCGGTGAAACCGATCTTGTCGCTGCCGTCATTGTTGATGCCGTAGCCGCGAATGAGCGCATAGATGTGATCGCCATCCTGCACCGCATCCTCGTAACGCTTCAGGAGAACGACACCGGCTCCGCTGGCAAAGACCGTTCCGGCGGCGTCGGCGTCGAAAGGCCGGCAAGTGCCGTCCGGCGAGGCCATGCCGCCTTCCTGATAGATGTAGCCTCTTTTCTGCGGAATGGTCACCGAAATCCCGCCCGCAAGAGCCATGTCACAGCCATAGGTGAGCAGATTCTGACACGCCTGTGAAACGGCGAGAAGCGAGGTCGAGCATGCGGACTGCAGCGTGAAGGCGGGGCCGCGCAGATTGAACTTGTAGGCGACGCGGGTTGCGAGCGTATCGTTGAGCGCGCCGACGAGCTCGTGGAACGAGCCGATCTGGTAGTTCGACGTGAACTCTTCCGCCTTGGCGCGATCGTGCAGAACATTGTTGATCAGATAGGTCGGCATCGAGGAGCCGGCGAAGACGCCGATCGGGCCGGCATAGCGCTGCGGATCGTAGCCCCCGTCCTCCAGCGCCTCCCAGCATATTTCCAGGAAGATGCGATGCTGCGGATCGGTGACGGCAGCCTCGCGTGGAAACATGCCGAAGAATTCGGCGTCGAACATATCGGCATTCTCGAGATGAGGCCTTGCTGCGACATAATTCGGCTGCGCCCGCTCCTCGTCGGTGAATGCGTCTTCGATTTCATCCGGCGAGAAGCGGGAAAAGACGTTCTTCCCTTCGAGCACGAGCTTCCAGAGTTCATCGACGGAAGGGGCGCCGGGGAAACGGCCGGACATGCCGATAATGGCGATGTGCCCGGAAATTTGCCCGTTCAGATCTTCATTCTCCTCGAAATCACGCTGTTCGCCCTTCTCTTGGTGATTTCGTTTCATAAGGAGCTCCTGCGCATGTGAGAGATTGCCTTCTTCTGCAGGGCCGCGCGCTGAGCGGCCGCGGCGATCCGCGTCGGCCCGGCCGTCCTGCCGTCCAGGTAAAGGGCCAGTTCTCGGATGGTCGGATGGCGCAGCAGCGCAACCACGTCGATCGGACGACCGAGCGCTTCTTCAAGACCGGCATGAATTTCCATCAGTTGTAGGGAGGTGCCGCCAAGGTCGAAGAAGTTTCGGTCGACATCGACGCCGGCAAGGCTCAATGCATCTTGCCACAGCGTCGTCAGCAGCTCTTCCGTCCGGCTCCTGGTATCCATGGGCTTCGTCTGCATTTCGACGGGCGGCGGCAAGAGTTTGGAGCGGTCGACCTTGCCGGCTGCCGTGAGCGGCAGCGTATCGACGATGACGGCGGCGCTTGGGATCATATAGGCCGGAAGTGCCATGCGCAGCGTCGCCATGACGCCCTGCACGAGGTCGGCGCCTGCGCCTACATGGCTTTCCTTAGGGCATAGATAGGCAACGATGCGTTTCAGGTTTTCGCCCTGGACATGGCAAAGGACAATGCCATCGGCAAGACGCGGATCGCGCCTGAGCGCGGTTTCGATCTCATCGAGCTCTATCCGCTTGCCGTTGATCTTGACCTGCCGGTCGCGCCGTCCCTTGAAGGTAACGGTGCCATCCGGCTTCATGGAGGCCATGTCGCCGGTCAGATAGAAGCGCGCCGCGCCGTCCTTCGTGGCAATGGTCACGAATTTCTGCTCTGTCAGCTCCGGGCGCTTGAAATAGGCGATGGCCAGGCCATCGCCCGATATTGCCAGCTGGCCTTCGATCCCCGGCGGGACGATGCGCAACTCCTCGTCCAATATGGCGACGCCAGTATGCGCGATTGCCTTGCCGATCGGCAGCTCTCCGCCTGAAAAACTGGGCAGGACGGGGAACGCGGTGGCAAAGACCGTCGTCTCGGTTGGGCCGTAGATATTGGTGAGCTTGCAGCCGGGATGGTGCTCGAGAAAGCGCCGGGCATGAACGACCGATCCGACTTCGCCGCCGAAAAGAACATGGCGAAGCTTCGGCAGGGGTGTGCGGACATGATCGGCAAAGAGATTGAACAGCCCCGTCGTGAGGAAGGAGATGCTGACGTCCGTCGCCCGCATGAAGTCGGACAGGCGCGAAATGGAAAAATCGCCATCGGGCATGATTGCCATCGTGCAGCCATTGAGAAGCGCGCCCCAGATTTCGAAAGTCGACGCATCGAAGGAAATGGTGGCCGCATGAAGAATGACGTCGTCGCGGCGAAAATCGGCATAGTTCTGGTCGAGAGCCACCCGCGCGATGCTGCGATGGCAGATCATCGTTCCCTTGGGGCGCCCGGTCGAGCCCGACGTGTACATGATGTAGGCAAGATCGGCGCCGGTGATCGCCGTTGCTGGCGGAGCAACCCGCGGTTGGCTTGCCATCTCGGCGATAATGGCATTTGCCTCGATGACCTTTGCATTCATGCTCGGCACATTGCAAAGCTTATCGCCAAAGGCCGAATCGACGAAGATGACCTTCGGCAGGCATTCGCCGATGACGAAATCGAGATGGTCGACCGGAAGGGCGGGATCAAGCGGCAGATAGGCGCCGCCAGCCTTGAGGATCGCTATCTTGCAAATGATGGCATTGGCGCTGCGTGGCAGGAAAAGACCGATAATATCGGCCCTGTGCACGCCGATCCTGACCAGATGCAACGCGAGCGCGTCGGATACGCGATCGAGATCACGGTAGCTGAGCCTGGTGTCGCCGAACACAAGTGCAGTTGCCTCCGGCGTCGCCCGAGCCTGCATGCGCAGCATTTCGTGAAGGCAAAGGTTGCGATCGTAGTGCAGGCCTGCTGCGCTACCTGCTTCTGCTTGGGCCTCGGGATCAATCATCGTCACCCTCCAGATCATCCTGCGACTGACGACGGCACGATATGCGATGCCTGATCGTCCACCGCAGAATTTCACGCTGGGGCAAAAGCACCAGTTGATCATTGGTATGATCGCGCTCACCACCGAAAGTCGTAAGTCCCGGGGGTGCGTAGCCAATTCGTCGGAAACATCCGATAAGGCGGCAACAACTCGACCGAAAGCATTACGCACGGCGCCAGCGCGGGCACCTCTCGCCAAGCACCATGCACAGGATGGTCTCGATCACGCCGATCGAGATGGTAATGAGTTGGGTTTGGTGATGAGGCAGCTACCTGAACTGGTAGGCTCTGACATAATCGATAAACATGAAGGATGGATCGGCTGCGGCCATCTTCGTTATGCCTTCAACGATGCCGAGATCGACAAGCATGTACATCGGCTGGCGATGTTCCGGTAAAGCCTTGGTTTTCCAAACGAGCTTTCCATCGAAATACATTCGTATGAAGTCGGAATCGATCTTCACGCCATAGGTGTGCAGATCGCCGGGACTTGCGGAACCGAATGCATCGATACGAGCATAGTCGGAATCGTGGCGTCCATCCCGGTGCCAGACATGTACCGTCGAAGAATAAGCTCCCGGCTTATCGCCATAATACTCGATGACGTCTATCTCGGCTGTCGATTTCGAGCGATCCTTGCCGATCAGCCAGAAGGCCGGCCAAACACCAGGGCCATCGGGAAGACGCGCCCGCATTTCGAAATAGCCATATTGCTGAGAGAAGCCATCGCCATTTCGATCGACGGAAGCAATCAGGCCTGAACGCCACGAACCTTTATCATCACGTGCGGCGGTAATGCGCAGCATGCCTTCCTGTATTGCAAAGGGAAAGTCGTTACCCGGATTGGAGAATCGAGCACCTCCGAAATCACCATTCCATGGAGTATGGGCAATCCATCGGGTGCCGGGGCCCCAGGCAGAGATACTGAGATCATCGAAAGGATCTTCGAAGGTCAGCGTCATGCCGCTGATATCAAGCGCATCTCCCGTATCGCCGGCGCGTGCAAGATCGACGTCTACGAACGCAATGAGTGCAGCCGCAACGGATGCGTGAAGGAATCCGCGACGGTTGTAGATGCATCGAGAGCGACATGCTTTTGAGAAGCGATCCATGTGCATAAGCATGAACGGCACAACGTGCAGGGTATAGAACGTATTTCGGCCAGCATGTCCACCAAAAGACTTAGGTTCGGCGGAAATACAGCTTCATATCCGCATGCTACCTTTTGGCTATAAAGAGGAAAAACATTAGACAACATTAGGTTGCCGTCTATGAACGTCATGGGACTTCTAACATTAGTTGTCGGTATTGTGACACTGATCGTACCTGTTCGATTGTCATTCATCATCATGATCCTGTCGACGGTTTTTGGCGCTGCCGCGGCCTTCAGCGTGCCTGGTCTTGGCGGAGCATCCGTGCTGGTGCCAAGCTTCTTTCTGCTATTCTTCGCGGTTCGATTGTTCACAGCCTATGGGGAGTCACCTTTCCTCGCCGCCCTTGCCCCCTGGCGTCCAGGCTTCTTCCTTCTGCTCCTGACGGCATTTGGCATCTTCACCGCGATCTTCTTCCCGCGACTGTTCCAGGGGCTGGTGCAGACAATGACGGTGGAGCGCTCGGTCGGCGCGCGCAGCCTTATCGCGCTGGTGCCGCTGCGTTTTTCGTCAAACAATATTACCCAATCGGTCTATGCCGCCGGCGGGCTCGTCTGTTTCATTGCCACCTTTGCCTTCTTTCGTGGCAATGGCATTCCGAAAATTTTCATCAACGGTATTTTGATTGTGGCAGGCGTCAACCTCGGTTTCGCGCTTGCCGATATCATCACGTATTTCACGCACACGGATTTCCTGCTCGGCTTCGTGCGAACGGCCAATTACGCGCTTTTGACCAACGCCGAGAAAGGTGGGCTAAAACGTATTTCCGGGACCTTTCCCGAAGCCTCGGCATTTGCCGATTTCACGCTCGTCCTCTTTGCGGTCGTCACAAGCCTGTGGCTCGGCGGTATCCGTTCCGGTGTAACCGGTATTGTCGCAGGGTTGCTTCTGGTGGCCCTGATCCTGTCGACATCGGCGACCGCCCTGGTCGGGCTCGCCATCATCCTGCCGATCCTCAGCCTGCAGTCATTCCTGGCCTCCCGTCGCGACCCGGGCGCCGGCCGGCCTGTGCTGATCGTATCCATTCTCGCCAGCATGCCGCTCGTCATCTTCTTCGTTCTGATCGTCATGCCGGATCTTGCGAACAATCTGCAGGATTTTCTCGATGAAATGCTGTTTTCGAAGGCCGGCAGCCAGTCAGGGCGCGAGCGCTTCATGTGGAATAGCATGGCCTATGAGGCGTTCGTGGATACGATCGGGTTTGGTGCGGGTCTCGGAAGTGCCCGCGCATCGAGCTTCGGCCTCGTCCTGTTGTCCAATATCGGCATCTTTGGCACAGTACTCTTTGCGCTTTTTGTCGGCCGAGTGCTGATCGCCGATACGCGACCGGGGTATGCGTCATCACGCGAGGCCGTCGCGGTCGTGCGCGCGGCCAAGGCCGGCTTCATCACCGTCCTTGTTTCCGCTGTTATCTCAGGCACGGTCTACGATCTCGGATTAATGTTTTACATTCTCGCGGGCACCGTTTCAGCGTTCGCCGCCGGCGTGCGCGAGGTCAAGGCTGAATATAGCCCACACCTGAGCACTGCTGGAGATTTGAGATGAAGATCGTCGTCTTCAACGTCAAATACAGCGAGAATCTCGGTGATGGGCTGCTGGCGGAATGCGTCGAAGCCGCCTTGATGAAAAGCGGAGACGGGATCGAGGTGGAGACGATCGATCTCGCTGGGCGCCGGGCCTATGCCGCAACCAATGGCGGCCGCAGGCGCTTGGCGCTCGGGTTGCTTCGCAGGCTGCCTTTTTTTGCCCGGCGGCGGCTTGTCCGCCTGGTGCTGGAGCGCAGGCTGAACAGGCTCCGCGGCCTATGGGACGAAAAGATCGCCCATGCGGATGCCGTCATTATCGGCGGCGGCAATTTGTTTCAGGACGATGACCTCAATTTTCCGTTGAAAATCGGCGAGGTGCTCGATTGCGTCTCTCGTTACGATCGCCCTCTGGCGGTTTATGCCGTCGGGGTCAGCAAGCAGTGGTCGGAGCCTGCCTATGACCTCTTTGCGCGCTTGAGGCGGACGAGGCTTGTTCATCTCTCAGTGCGGGACGGCTTTGCCCAGGACAATTGGCAGGAACACTTTCCCGAAGGTCCGAGTGCGAAAATCGTACGGGATCCGGGATTATTGGTCCAAGCAATGGCGACCGTGGAAAAACCCGCTTCATCCACCAAGCGCCAGCTGACCGTTGGTCTGTGTGTGACCGATCCCGTCATCCTGCATAGGCACAGCGGGGATCATGCCTCCTCCCTCCCATTCTGCAGCATCGGTGCCTATAGGGATCTGATCGGAGTACTCCTGGAAGACGGCCAGCGTGTCGTCCTGTTCTGCAATGGCGCGAGGGAAGACCAGTTGTTTGCGGAGCGCATCCGAAATTCGGTCAGAAAACTTCGGGTCGTTGAAGCCGGCGCGCTCGATATTGCCAGTCGCCCGCGGGTTCCGGCTGATCTCATACAGACGATCCAGTCGATGGATGTGATCCTGGCCCATAGGCTGCATGCCTGTATCGCGGCCTATGCGCTCAAGGTGCCGCATGTCGGCCTGGGGTGGGACAGTAAGGTCGAAGGTTTCTTCAATTCTGTCGGGCGCGAGACCTTTTTCATAAAAGATTCACGCTCGCCGGCCATTCACGTCGCCCTGCTGCTGAAAGCGGCTGAAAAGGAAGGAATAGAGGCGCTCCGGCACCGTGTCACAATTGCGGAAGCTCAAGCGGGAATCTCGAATATGCGCCGTCATCTGGTGGGAAGCGACGAATGCGCCATATCGGGAATATAGCTGGCGAATTCGGAAAATACTGCGCGATTGGAATATATGTAACGCGCAGGTGAGTTCAGTACTATTACTGATACATTAAAGTTGCATTAGTCTGCAGGCGTCGACGGCTTACGTTGGCAGAATGACAAATATTGATTTGCATTAAAGACATCAGCGGATTTTTATGATATCCAATACTTGGAGATAGAGAAATTTATATTTTGCGATGGCCATCTGAGCATTCAGGATATGCTTGTTGACCGAGGGGACCATAGCATGACGGCGCAGATTTCGATCGAGCATATCCAGGGCATGGGTGGCATAGCGCGGACCTTTCCCGCTGGCAGCGTGATCTGCGATTACGAGAGCAATGCGCCGCGTCTTCTCTTTCTTCTGAACGGATGGGCGGCGTCCAGCAAGATGCTGCCGAACGGCACACGTTTCGTGACTGAATTCGTTCTGCGCGGCGATATGATCTCGACATCGCTGACGGCACTTTCACGCGAGACCGTGCAAGCCATCACCGATGTATCCGTGATGGCCTTCCCGGATTTCGCCTCCATCCCCAAAATCGATACGCCGGCCTTGTTCTATCGAATTGCCATTGCCGAATTGGTGCGGCGCCAGGCGCGCATGTCGGAAAGCCTTGCCAACATAGGGCGGCGTGACGCGCTGGAGAGGACCGGCTACCTGCTGCTCGAGCTCGGAACGCGGATCGGGACGTCGCAAGACAACCCCAGTTCGGAATGCTTCGATTGTCCATTGACGCAGACGGACATCGGAGATGCTGTCGGCTTGTCGACGGTTCATATCAATCGTGTGCTCAGGGACATGCGCGAAGCCGGTCTTCTGTCGTTCCGCAACGGTGTCGTTGCTTTTCTTGACCGCCCGCGCCTCATGGATCTTGTCGATTTTGACGAATCTTATTTCGACACAGCCATGATTTGAAGAATAGGGCGAATCAGATTCAGACCAAAGTCCGAAAAGAATTCTTTTAGTCAATATTTAAATTCATTATTAACATATGTTAATGCGCATAAAAACAAAATAAGCAATTACTGCAGTAAGAAAAACCTAAAACAAGGGGGACGATATGAGAAAGAAAGAAACGTTTCAATTTAGACAAAGTTCTTGCTGTCCGTGGGAAGTCAATACTGAGCTAGTTACAAGAAATACAGAGGCCACTTTAAGAGTTGGGGATGCCGGCCATGAATGGACAAATGCTCACAAGTGAAAAATTCACCTCCGATGCAGGCGCGCGCCTTATTTCGGTTCGGACGTCCGACACCTTGCGGCCGTTCATCGCGTCCGGCACGCCGGGCGTCGACGAATGGGAAGATTACATTCTTCTCGTCGATTCCCGTGCCCTGGATCGCGAATGCCTGTCGAAGAGCCTAAGCGAGTACGACGACGCCATGCATATTGTCACGGTGGGTTCGCTCGACGAATGGCAAATGCGCAATATGCAGGTCCTGCCATCAGCAGTTCTTTTCATGATCGGCGGCCGCAAAGTCTCCGACACGGATATCAGCGCAAAGATCTGCGCCTTGGTGGAGAGATTCCAGCCAAGCCCTGTCATCGTCGGCGCAGATGGCGACGAGCTCGCGCAGCTCCTGCATGCGCTGGAATGTGGGGCTCGTGGCTATATCCCGACCAGTGTCGGGATCCGGGTTGCTGCGGAAGCCGTTGCTCTTGCTCGCGCAGGTGGCGTCTTCGTGCCGGCAAGCAGTCTGCTTGCCGCCAAAGAGGCGATTGCCCCCGTAGCCAGCCGCAATGACTGCCTCGACAGCCTCTTCACGCCGCGTGAAGTCGTGGTCGCGGAGGCGCTGCGGCGAGGAAAGGCGAATAAAATCATCGCCTACGAGATGGATCTTTGCGAGAGCACCGTCAAAGTTCATATCCGCAATATCATGAAGAAGCTGAATGCGACGAACCGAACCGAAGTCGCCTATAAGATCCGGGAACTCGTCCGCTAGCGCATCCGCCGTGTCGGTCGCCCATCCGCGGGAACACTATGATGACCCCGCTTGATGTATTTTGCAGCTACCTGCCCCGGCACCGGGGCAGGGCAGGAAACAGAAATATCGGCCGGCAAATGCGCTGGCCAATTGCAGCCAATTGCCGAAGGTGACGGCGCCCATCCCGGCGCTGAAAGACTATATAGCGAAACCCCAGACATCCGCCAAGCTTGAACGATCCTGTCGAGATCCGAGCGATCCGGCCAGCCTGCCGAGCAACATGGCCGCCTTCTGGACCCTGCCTGCTTTTCTTAGAATTGCGGAAACAGTCATCCTATTGTTTTCACGCAATTCCGGACAGAAAACCGCTATGCACTTTTCTTGGAATTGCTTTATTTGGCCCCGACCAGGCGATTGGTGCGAAGGGGCGTGAATATCCTCCCAAAGCACGCAGCGCAACAAGATTGGAGAACGGACAGCAGCGGATGATCCCCGTGTCGATTGACGAGGGAATTTGAGAACTTGCTCAGCGCTGGGCTATGCGCAGGGAGGCGATTTCCGCCGGTTTGTCGTCGATGATCGCGCTCACGGTCAGCAGCCCGGGGCGGCGAAGTCTCAATGGTGAAAAGACAAGGCTGGCGCCGACGACGACATGCATGGGAATATCGTCTGTTTCGAACCCATCCGTCAGGTTGCTCTGCTCGTCGAGCTGGGCCGACTCCAGGCGTTCCTCGAGAAGCGGCTGTTGTTCCCCCGGGGCGACGCAGCGCAGCACGATCGACCGGTAAGGTTGCGCCGCCAAGGTGACCAAGTTCACATGCACGCAAAACTTGGCCAGTGAAATGGGAAATTCCGGCAGCATCAGCACGCCGCTATAGACCCCAATGAAGCTCAGCTTTTCGCCGACTTCGGTGCGAATGTCATCGCAGAAGATGCAATATCCGTAACGCATGCGTTTTACTCGTCCCTATCAGCGGTGGCGCGGGCAATGATGGTGCGCATCGCGCGCGAAGAGCTCCATGAGACGACCTCTCTGAAGCTAATGAAATGAACGGCTGCCCGCGCCTCGGCGCGGATCTCGTCCTGGATCTCGGTACGTGCCTCGGATTGAGCAAGGCCACCGCTTTTCGTCGAACCCGCCGGATCGCGCAGTTCGACATGAATCTCCTTGTCGAGCGCCCAGGCCAGATCCGCGATCGAGCGAAGCGGGAGCTCTCTCTGCCCGCAAAAATAGCGGTTCAACTCCTGCCGGCTTACGCCCACCAGCTGCGCGAGCTGCTGCTGTGTAAAACCAGTTTGGGATCGCCTTTCGACGGCGGCGGCAATGAGATCGCTGCGAACGTTTGCGATGAAGCGGCTGGCCGCGCGCGCACGCGCGCCTATCTCAAACCGAAATGACATCTTCCGGGTTTACTCCCTCAACGCACAACGCATCACCCACACCAAGCTCGCGGCGCAGTCGGCGCACTTCCAGCCGGTAGCCACGGTAAAGATCATGATCCTTCACATGGTCGGCCCAGTCCCCGAAAACCGCTACAAAGCAATCGCGCATGGCAAACCAGCCGAATATGCGCAGATCGACGGTCTTCAACTCCCAAACGGCATTTCGTTCGTTCCGGATTGCCCGGAATTGTCTGCAATGAATAAGCGGCTTCCCGGAGACGAATGTATAAAAGAGAAAATCAAGCTGTTCGATCGGGGTGAGGACGGCGCCAAGCGACGATGGTTCGTTCCTGGCGACGCGCTCGCTCAACCATTCCGCAAAGCCCGGCGTCGCGAAGAGCAGCCGCTTGGGCAGCTGCCCTCCACTAAGCTGAATCTCAACTTTAACGATTGCTTCGGATGCTACGAGACTGTCAAACGTAGTCATACCTGTCAACTAATCCATTATAATGTGGCAAGCCGTTCGCCGGGTCTCCTTGAGGGTATCATGAATTGCCGCACATTTGGATTGTATTTATTTGCCTTTCCGATGGCGTAGTTCCTTATAGTCAAAGAAGAGTATAGCCGATACGTCATGTCGATACATGTTTTATCCGTTACCCATTTTGAGGTATGGCATTTATATTTGATGCTATCCGATGTTGTCGTCCTAATACGAACGGTTCTCTTGTTCAGCTCTCCGTTGCCGGCTTATTAACAAGCTCGAGGGCGGCGAATGACCGCCGGCCCCGTCTTGGACAACAGGGAGGATCATATGAGGACGATTGCAGCTCTCTCTATTTTGCTGGCAAGTACGTCTTTGACTCTTGCCGGCCCCGGTGGCCCGCATAGCCCACCGACACCGGCGGAAAATGAATCGTTTATTGGTCAGGTGGGTGCCTTCAACGGCGCTTTCGTCAGCCAGAATAGCGGCAATAACCAAGCGCTGACATTGCAAAACGGCTTTGGCAATTTCGCGGTCACCAAACAGGATATGGCCAAGTCCAATACCTCCGCTATCCTGCAGTTTGGTTCCGGCAACTTCGCGATTGCCGACCAGAAGGGCAAAACCAACGACCAGAGCACCCTCCAGGTTGGCACCCTGAATTTCGCTTCGACGCTGCAGCGCGACGGGGCGCAGAACAACTCGACGATCAGCCAGTTCGGCTTCGGCAATTCCGCCTTCGCGGATCAGTCCAAGGGGGACAACTCCCAGGATACGCTGCAGGTCGGCGGCCTGAATTTCGCCTCGACGACCCAGACCGATGGCAAGCCCGGCTCCAACACGTCCGATATCATGCAATTCGGTTGGGGCAACGGGGCGATCGTGGGCCAGGACGGTGGCAACAACGATCAGACGACGTTGCAGGTCGGCACGGGAAACTTTGCCGCAACCTCCCAGTGGGGCGTTATCGGAAGCAACGGCAATTCCTCTTCGACAACGCAGTTTGGTTGGGGGAACATATCCTTTGCCGATCAGGCGGGCGGCAATAATTCGCAGGACACGTTCCAGGCCGGCGGGCGTAACTTCGCCGTCACCGGTCAGTCCTCCTTCTTCGGCGTGAACAAGTCGGCGACGGCGCAGTTCGGCGTCGGCAACGCCGCCTTGACCTCCCAGATCGCCAACCCGCTGGGCTCCAACGATTCGCTGATCGTGCAGGCCGGCTATCGCAATACGGCGATCGCATCTCAGACCGGCGTTCAGACCGTGTTCCCCTACGGAGGCTCCAACCTCCAGGGAACCATTCAGATCGGTACGGGTAACTATGCCGTTACCTCTCAGACCAGCGCGAGTGCACTGACGAACACATCCGTCACGGCGCAATTCGGCTATCGAAACATGGCCGTTACGGTCCAGCACTGAGTGAGCCCACGGAGGAGGCGAGAGCAAATGTCCGCCTCCTCCTACATGTCGACTGAGCCAGTTCCGCGCGCCGGAATCGATTGCGGGCGATCAGCGTTCACCTTGCTGCTGAAGCCTTTCTTTCTATCGATCCTGTTGTTCTCATGTGCCGTTCCGGCCGCATCGCAGACCGCTGTTGAGTGCTTGATAAAGACGGACAGGCAGGAACAGTTTCTGGTCGTGCAGGCGATCGCGAGGTCCGAAGCGGCGGTGTCCGGAAGATACAGGCTGGTTCTCGTCAAGCATAGCGCCGCGGGCACGAGCCAGAGCATTCAGCAGGGCAGTTTTGATTTGCAGCCCGGTTCGGACGGCCTTCTTGCCGCGACGATGGTCCATGCGGCGGACCAGACAGAACTGACTGCAAGGCTATTGATCGAAACCGATCGAGGTACATCACGATGCGGATTACCAGAATGAAATACCTGAATGGTTCGAGGCTCGCGCTCGGCGCCGTTGTCGCGTTGATTGCCCTGACGGCGGCGGAATGCCGGGCCGAAACCGCATATGTGGCCCAGATCCCGGCCAATGTGACGACGAGCGTACCGTTCAGCGGCGTGATGCCCCAGCAGCCGCCACAGCAATATCACCACTCGCCGCATTATGCTTCGGCCGGCGTCGCAGGCCTGCCCGAAGCTCCTGTCGCGACGCACGGTAACAATCTGGCGCAAACGCTGGAAATTGGCATGCGCAACAGCGTGTATCATCTTCAGTCAGGGGCCAATAATACTTCAACTGCGGGAATTATCGGAAACTACGGCAATATAAATGTGCTTCAGGCCGGAAATAACCTCAAGTCAAATGTCGTATTGCTGAATGGAGCGGGTCTGAGCGTAAGCGTTCTTCAGCCTGCCGGTTCCGCGCCGGTCAATGTCCTGATCGCGCGGTTGCCGGGCGGCGGTTTGCTTATCAAGCGTTGAGCGACGCAGCGGCGTCCGGAAACAGGGAGGGAAATGGCGATGATGATGCGTGTGACTATGGCTGCAATCGGTTTGGCTGCCGTCATGGCGGTGCCAGCTTTGGCGGGACAATTGGTCTACCAGCCGACCAACCCGACGTTTGGCGGTAATCCCTTGAATGGGTCATTCCTGCTGTCGACGGCGCAGACACAAGGCGATGGCGTCAAGTCCGGTCAGCAGCAGACGCCGGATCTCTCTGGTCTCAACAATGCGCTGGGCAATCTCGGGAACATAAATCAGGGTACGGGCTCGACCGGAACGTCTCCGATCATCGTGATTGGAAACGGCCAGGTGCCGGCCAACCCCTGAGCCACATTGATTGCGTAACGATTTCATTTGTTGGGGGCGATTTATTCGAGCGGCGATGTCACGTATCGGTTTTCCCGTTGCAGCCATTTTGTGCGGATTAGGGTTGGGCGGATGCGCTGCTGCCGGCAGCAGTCTTGATCCGATGAGTACGCCAGCAACCCTGATGCCTTCGACCAAGTCGGGCGTGGCGCTGGAAAGCCTGCCGCGGCCCAGGCAAAAGCTCGATGTGGCCGTTTACTCGTTTCCCGATCTGACGGGGCAAAACAAGCCCAATGAGAATTTTGCCGAATATTCCCGCGCGTTGACGCAAGGTGGCGCGCAACTGCTGACCGACGTCCTGACCAGGGCCGGAAACGGCAACTGGTTCAGCGTCGTCGAGCGCACAGACCTGCAGTCGCTTCTGCAGGAGAGACAGATCATCCAGAATACGCGGGCAGCCGTCTATGGCGCGAAGGCCGGCGGCATACCGCCGCTTCGCTTTGCTGGTGTCCTGCTCGACGGCGGCATCATAGGCTATGATTCCAACGAAACGACCGGCGGTGTGGGCGCCAACTACCTTGGGATCGGCGGAAACACGCAATACCGCAAGGATATCGTGACCGTATCGCTGCGGGCGGTGAGCGTCAGCACCGGCCGCGTGCTTGCATCCGTGAGCACGACCAAGACCATCTATTCCGTTCAGCTGCAGGGTTCGGCGTTCCGTTTCGTCGGCGTCGATCAGTTGCTCCAGATCGAAGGCGGCGTTACGCGCAATGCACCGACGACCCTCGGCGTTCAGGAAGGGATACAGCTCGCAGTCTATGCGCTGATCTTTGAAGGCGTGAAAAATGGCCTTTGGGAATTCGAGGATGCCGCGGCCGGTGCTGCATTCATGCGCTACCTGGATCAACATCAAAGAGCGATGACGTACAAGCTCGATACGAATGGCCGACCGATTGCGCCGGTCATCGATGTTCCCGTGGCCACCGCCGCACAACCGGCCGTCGAAGCGACATCAAGCCCTCCCGTGATCAAGGGCAAGCCGACGAATTCGTGATTGCCGCCGCGGCATCATTTTTTCCGGCAGAATTCGGATTGCGCGTTATCGGGTCCGCAGGTGGCGGTTCCGCCCTGCGCGTTTCCGCTTTGGCCTGGCTTGATGGCAGTCTTGGCGGCCGTTCCTTTTTCGAGATTGCCGCTCTTCCGGATGGGAACACGTCCATTGACCTGCGGAATACGGGTCTCCGAAAATCCGGGACGCCGAATAATGGGCTGGTCCGCGGCAAAGACATTCGCCGGACCAAGCGCGCCTGCAATCAGCGTGATGGCTGTGGCCCTAATGACTTTATTGGAGTTTACCATTTCGATGCTGCTCCTGGATCATGGCTGTGGCCGGGATCGAGCTATCGGCCTCTCCCGTCTGCCATCGCAATACCGTCAATGTCCGACCGTGCCCGACCCTACCGTCGGCAGACGATTGTCTGCAGGCCCCGGCGCGGATCGCTCCGTAACGCCGCTGCCCACGCTCGGAAAGATGCTGTTTGCCAAGAGGGCTGGCGGTCGCGCCCGCGGCGGCTGCCTTGGCCTATGCGAGAGCTTCCGGTTGTCGGCTGGCGGCCGCGGTGCCGGCACCAATGATGTCTCCGGCAACTGCTCGACGAAAGCAGGGTTCGTTTCCACAGGAGGTGCCTGCTGCAGGTAGCTTTCGCCAAATACAGCGCTTTCACTCAGTGCCAGCAACACGACCAGAGCGTGGTTTGCAATGATCATTTGCGTCATCTGAATTAATCCTTTGGAGGTATACTGCAATAAAAAATTCAAACACCCACATTTCCGCAGGAAAATTGAATCTATAGAATAATTATACACTATTGAAATGCAATCTTCTCGTGATTATTCGACATTATTATTAATTTACTGTAGGATTGCAAACTGAAATACGGGAGGAGCGCATGCGTCAATCTTGGCAGTCGGCTATAGGCTGTATCGCTTTTTTGCTTTTGCAGGCCGTCGCGCCCTCGGCATTCGGCGGCGACAATGCGGCGGCACCGCAATCCGATCCCTCCAAAGCGCTCGAAACCGACAAGAACAATCCGGCACCCGTTAGCCCGGCGCCGTTGGCAGGCTCAGCGGCAGCTTCGCCCGCCGATCCGCAGGTCACGGAACAGAAGTTTGACGCATGGACGCTGCAATGCAGCACGGACAAAGCACTTAAACCTCCCTGCCAAATCATGTACCGTCTGACGTCGCCGGATCAAAAACAGGTATTCATGGTGATCAGCATGGCGCGCTCCGCCGAAAACAAGGTCGGCATGCAGATGGCGCTTCCGCTCGGCTTCTCCATCCAGGCCGGTGTCAAGATCGGATTTGGCGCCAAATATTCGACGATGGCGAAAGTGTCGCGCTGCACCAACCAGGGATGCCTCGTGGAGGGGCTGTGTCCACCTGGAATGCTCGATGCGTTGCTGAAGGAAAAGTCGGGGAAGGTTTCAATTCGGATGATGCAGGGAAATACGGCCGAACTTCCCATATCCCTTGGCGGTTTCAGCGCGGCGTACCGGGCGATGGAAGCCAATAACGGATGATTGCATAGGCGATTTTCCGTCAATCCGTCTAATTGGTCTCTTTGGTAATGATGCGCTGTCCATCTTCGTCGAACAGATGGACGGCGCCGTGAACGGGCGCAATCCGCAGCACGTCGCCCGGCGCAGCCCTGATCCGTTCACGGAAAACGCAAGTGACCGTTTGCGTGCCCATACGCGCAATGACCATGGTTTCGGATCCTGTCGGTTCGACGACAACGGTTTCCACCTCGATGCCATCGGGGTCGAGCCTGATATCTTCCGGGCGAAGGCCATAGGTGACGGCGCCGGATGGGCGCCGTTCGCTCGGCAGGAGAAGCCCGTCTGTCGTGCGGAAGCCTTCGCTCGTCATGCTGCCTCTGATGAAATTCATGGAGGGAGAGCCGATGAAGCCCGCGACGAAGAGGTTGTTCGGCCGGTCATAGAGTTCGAGCGGCGATCCGGATTGCTCGATCAGACCATCCTTCATGACGACGATCTTGTCGGCCATCGTCATCGCTTCGATCTGATCATGGGTGACATAGATGGTGGTGGTTTGCAGCCGCTGGTGCATCTCCTTGATCTCGGATCGCATCTGGACGCGAAGTTTGGCATCGAGATTGGACAGAGGTTCGTCAAAAAGGAAAACGGCCGGATCGCGAACGATCGCCCGGCCCATCGCAACGCGCTGCCTCTGCCCGCCGGACAGCTGTTTCGGATATCGCTCGAGAAGATTTTCAAGTCCGAGGATTTTCGCGGCATTGCCGACACGCTGGTCGATATCCGTCTTCGGCATCCGCTTCAGCCGCAAAGAGAAGCCCATGTTCTTGGCAACCGTCATATGGGGGTAAAGGGCATAGTTCTGGAATACCATCGCGATGTCGCGGTCCTTCGGCGCGAGATCGTTGACGATATGCTTACCGATCTGGATATCGCCTGAGGTAATGTCCTCCAGGCCGGCGATCATTCTGAGCAGGGTGGATTTACCGCAGCCCGAGGGGCCGACGAGCACGACGAACTCGCCGTCGCGGATATCGACCGACACGCCCTTTATGGCTTTGAACGCACCATAGTCCTTGCGCGCATTGTTCACTCTCACATGGGCCATTTCCGTCCTCCCGGCTGCTGTTCAAAGCGTGTCCAAGATGTTTTTGAGATAGGCAAGGCCGAGGCGCTCGCCTTCCTTCCGCCGAGCGAGATCCTTGCCCGGCCAGCCATAGGCAGCATCCTCGTGCTCGATCGAGAGAGTGCCGTCGAAGTCGTTGGCGCGGGCCTGGCGCAGGAAGCGGGACCAATCGAGAAGGCCATGGCCCGGCAGCTTGTACTGCCACCAGCCCTTGCCGTGGTAGCCGACGGCCTGCTGCGCGGCGGCATCGATCATCGTATCCTTGGCATGAAGGATGGCGATGCGATCCCTGACCGCGTCCATCGCGGCATAGGGATCGACGCCGATGCGGATGAGGTGAGAGGGATCGAATTCGAGACCGAAACGCCGGTCCGGAATCCGCTTGAAGAGCTCCTGCCAGCCCTTCGGCGTGGTTCCGATGAAATTGTCCTTGGGACCTGGCCAATTCTCGATCGCAATGACGAGCCCGCTCGACGTCGTCTTCGCAATCAGCTGGTTGGCGAAGTCGGCGAAATCATCGTAATTGGCTTCGTCGTCCGCACTGTCGTCGCGGCCGGGAAAGATCACGAAGATCGGCACGCCGGCCTCGCCGATCGCCTGGGCAAACTCCTCGGTGCGGGTCCTGAGTTCGCCACGCTTGTCGCGATCGGCATCGAGCTGATTGCCGAAATAGGCAATGGAGGAAACGAAGAGATTATGGCTGCGCGCAAGCGCGACTGCGGCCTGCACCTTATCCGGGGTCTTGATGTGGCCGCGGACATCGATCTCGATCGCGTCGAAGCCGGCGGAAGCAGCGAAATCCACGACTTCCTCGAAGGGCCTGTCGTTGAATGTCGAGGTATAAAAGCCGATCCTCATCAAGTCCTCCCTGTGGCCTTGGGCGGCCGTATCAATTGTTCAGGCGATCCATGAATTTGAGTGGTGAACGCGTGCGTTGAACCTGATCGGCCGAGGCGAGCATGAGGGCTGCCGCCATGGGCATCGCCGCTGCACCGATCGCGCAGGCGTCCTCGCCGAGCGAAGCGCGATGGAGCGTGGGAAGCGTGGTGTCCCCGGCATCGAGATGCTCGTGGACGTAACGCAGCAGCTCATCGACTATGCGGATGGGCAAGCGGCCGCCAAGGATGATGGAGTCGGGGTCGACGATCATGCCGATGTGCTTGACCGCGACGGCGAGATGCGCGCTCATGGTCTTCAGCCATTGGGACACCAGCTTCCTGCCGCGCGTGTCCAGCGTAAGGAGATCCTGGGGCACGCTTGCCTCGATGCCGTGCTCTCCCAGAAACTTGTATAGGAAGAAGAGCGAGAATATTTCACCGAGGAGTTCGACCTTCTGCGCCTTCTTATCCCTGGGGTCCGCGATCGGAAGCCAGCCGATTTCGCCGCTGAGGCCCATGGCGCCGCGATGACCGTTGCCGTCGAGCACGAGGCCGCCGCCGGGGCAGGCATTGACCGAAATGTAGAAGAAACTGCGGCTTTCGGCACCGAGCCCATAATCGAGTTCGGCAAGCGCCGCCGCATTGGTTTCGTTTTCGATGAAGACCGGATGCGGCGTAAGGTTTTCCAGTGCTGCCCTAACGTCGAATTCCATCCACTCGCCATAGTCGTCGGGCTTGCCCAGGAAGGCAATCTCGCCAAGCCAGTCCGGCATGGCAAGCCCGATGCCGGCCAGATGCGCATCGTCGATCAGGCGGCTGCGCTGGAAGTGCGATATCGCATCTGCCGTCAGCTGCATGAACTCGGCCGGCAAGATGTAGCGTTTCTCGTGATGGACACGGGCGCGTACGTTGCCGACCGCATCGACGGCAAGGATTGTCAGATGATCGCGATCGATATTGATGCCGATGGCGAAGAATGCATCCGGGTTGATCTCAAGCTCGATCGCCGGTTGCCCTCTGAGGCCGTGGCGCCGGCGAGCCTCGATGATCAGGCCCTCATCGAGCAGGCGATCGACGATCCGGGCGATCGCCGGCTTGGTAAATCCAGTCTGCCTTGCGATTTCGGCGCGCGAGATCGGCGCCTGCCGATGAATGCAGCGCAGAACGACGGCCCTGTTATACTCGCCCGCATCCTCGACATTGGCGCCCGACAGATCGGGAGAGAGTTTGACGCCGGTCGTCTGGTTCATGGTCGGGATCCTCTATCAGCCACGGGCATGCAACCACCTTAACCCTTCACCGAGCCACTGGTCATGGAACCAAGGATCAATCGCTGGAGAGACAGGAACGCCACGATCGCGGGGACGACGGAGATGAGGCAGGCGGCTGCCAGCAGTTGGATGGACGAGTCGGTTTGCATCCCACGGAAGTTAAAGATTCCGACGCCGATCGGCATCAAATTGTTTTGCGTTAGGAGCAGAAACGGCACGAGGAACTGCGACCAGCCGGCAATCACGGTGATGATGAAGACGGAGGCTATCCCCGGCGCCGATAGTGGCAGGACGATGCGCCAGAAGACCGAAAAGCGGTTGCATCCATCGATCATCGCCGCCTCGTCGAGACTGCGCGGAATGCCGTCGACCGTGCTCTTCAGGAGCCATGTCGCAAGCGGCACGCCGAGCGCAATATAGACCATCGTCACGGCGAAATGCGTGTCGAGCAGGCCGAGGCGGTTCATGTAGCGGTAGAGCGGCACCATGATGACCAGCGGCGAAATCATCTGGAACAGCAGAAGGCCCATCATGGACAGACCCTTGCCCCTGAACTGGAAGCGCGAGAAGGCATAGGCGGCCGGCAGTGCGACGATCAGAACCCCGAAGCCGCTGAGCGTTGCAAGCTTCAGGCCGTTCCAGAGATAGAGCGGGAAATAGCTGTTGTTGAGAACGGTGACGAAGTTGTCGATGGTCGGATTATGCGGGATATAGCGTGCCACGCCACGGTAGATCTCCCGCCGGTCACGCAGCGCCAGCGACAGGAGGTAGGTGAGGGGGCCAGCAAAGAAGACGAACATCGCCAGCATGAAGAGGTAGCTGAGGAAATCGCCGAAACGTGTGCCGGTACGCCTGCTCATCTCTCTTCCTCCTTCGGCAGGAACGACGCATAAACAAGCGCCAGTCCGAGGCTTATGATCAGCATCAGCACGGAAAGCACGCTGCCGCCGGACAAATCATAATTGCGGAAGACGATGTTGAAGACATAGAGCGATATGACTTCGGTGGCGCGCCCCGGCCCGCCGCCCGTCAGCGTGATGATCGCGTCGAACGTATTCAAAGTCATGATCGTGATAAGGATCATGTTGACGAGGATGGCCGCGCGCAGCTGCGGGATGGTGATGAAGAAGAACTGCTGCGAACTCGTCGCGCCGTCGACTTCCGCGGCCTCGTAGAGCGAGGGGTCGATCGCCTTGAGAGCGGCGTACATGACGACCATCGAGAAGGCCGTTCCGCGCCAGATGTTCGAAATCAGGGCCGACCACGGGGCGATCGACGGATCGGAAAGCCAGGCGACCACGGGCAGATGCATGAGCCGCAAGATGCTGTTCAGCGCGCCATAGGGGGCTTCCGAAAACAGCATCTGCCAGATGATGCCGCCGGCAATCCCTGGAACCACCCAGGCAACAAGCGCCGTGGTTCGCAAGATCGTCGTGCCGAACAGGCCCCGCTTTTCTCCGCGGACAACGACGACGGCAACCGCAAGGCCAAGAATCTGCTGACCGATGACGCTGCCACCGACGAAGACGAGAGTTGCCCATAGAATATCGGGAAGCTGCGGCGAACTCAGCATGTTGGCGATCGAGCCGAGCGTATAGTCCTGATTGTTGCCGATGAGCGTGGCGTTGGTAAACGACAGGCGGAACACGTCGATCATGGGATAGAGATAGAAGACGCCGATGACGATGATTACAGGCATGATCCAGGGCAGGGGTGCCCCGGCGAAACGACGCATGAACGATCTGCTGTGCGGCCGGTCGGCAGCCTCGATGGCGATAGGGGTCATAGGCTTCTCTGTCCGGGTTTGACGCCACCGGTGGCGCCCTTTGCAGGCGCCACCGCGATCACAATCGTTAGAGACGCTTGTAAGCCTCCATCGTCGCCTTGAAGGCGGCGTCGAGAGCTTGTTCGGGCGGCTTGGTGCCCGACAGGACGTCGCCCATCATGATCTGGATCTGGTTGGAAATTTCCGGATAGATCGGAGCGCCCGGGCGGGCTTGGCCGTTGGCGAGCGCTTGGGCGAAGGTCTTGTTGGCGTCGGTCGCAAAGACCTGATACTTGTCAAAGAGAGACTTGCGCGTCGGCAATTGCTGCTGCAGCGCGTTGGCCGGTCCCATATAGACATCGCGCGCGAGATTGGCGCACATCTCGATCTTGTCCTTGTCCTTGCTGAACGAGGCGATCGTCCAGCCGCCGGTGCCGGTGGAGCGCTGATCGACTGTCGGGCCGGGGATCGGCGAGAAGGTCCAGTTGGCGAATTCGTCCTCATCCAGCGTGGCCTTCAATTGGGCAAGCTGCCAGTTGCCACCGATGAAGAGTGCCGTTGTTCCCGCGGCCGCAGCCGCGTTCAGGTCGTCATAGTTGGCAATCGTGGTCACGCGCTTGGGGGCGGCGCCGGAATCGACGAGATCCTTGTAATAGGCCAGGGCCTTGAGGAACTTCTGTTTGTTTTCGCCTTCGCCGAAGACCGGCTTGCCGCTATCGTCGACGAGCTTGCCGCCGAGCGCCCAATAATTCGCGAGCCAGTCGAAGGTGGAGCCCTCGTAGCGGCCGGCGTTGAAGAGGATGCCTTCCATGCCCTCCTTGACGGAAGCGATGCCGGCCTTCTTCAGATCGTCCCAGGTCTGCGGCGCATCCGGGACGATCGACTTGTTGCGATAGAGCACGCGAAGATCCGTATCCCACCACCAGGCACGGATCGTCTGGTCCTTGTCGGTAATGCCGTTGCGGATGAAGGGAAAGAGGTCGGCAACCTCGTCCTTCGAGAAATAGGGGGTGAAATCGGCCAGCACGTGGTTGACCATGAATTGAGAGAGAACGAAGGAGTCGACGGCAGCGCAGTCCGGAGCGTTGCCCGCCTTTGCCTGCTCGAGCATCTTTGCCTGTTCGGTACCGATATCCGTCGACATGAACTGCATCTGCAGCTTCCAGTCGGGATACTTCTTGATGAAGTCGATGAAGAGCGTCTGGTAGCCCTTGGCGATCGCCGGATCGGCATTGTTGGGACTGTCATTCGTCAGCCGGACCATGAGGGTTTTCGGCGCATCGGCAAGACCGATCCGATCCTTTGTCGCGATTTCCTGGGCAAATGCGGCAGGCACTGAAAACAACATCGTGCTCAGCGCTAGCGCGCTGACGAACGCTCTCTTCATGATGGGTCTCCTCCCCATTTTGAACGGATACAGCCTGGTGGCCGGTTGACCTCTCCTCATTTCCATGCTGCATTAAATAGATTAAGTTACTTTGATTTGATGTCAAGCCGCAGCTTCGGAGGATCAAGATGCCGGCGACATTCAACAGCAGCTAGCGGCGTGCAGCCGTATTTCCCGATTACGAAATAATCGAGCCATTGCGGACATCCGCGATGGTGGGAGGGTTTGCCTTGGCTGGCGAGGACCGGCCCACCCGACATCTTATAGAGGATCAGATGCGCTTACTCATTCTCGGTACGGGCGGAATGGCCAATAAGCATGCTGCAAGTTTCAAGGAAATAGAGGGCGTCAGCGTCGTCGGCGGGGTTGACGTCATTCCCGAGCGGCTCGCCGTCTTTTGTACGGAACATGCCATCCCTAATCATTTCAGTTCGCTTGAGGAAGCCCTTGCCTGGGGCGAGTTCGATGCCGTCGCCAACGTGACGCCCGACAGTGTCCACCACGCGACGACGCTTCAAGCGATTGCGGCCGGAAAGCACGTCTTCTGTGAAAAGCCGCTCGCGACCGACGCGATCAAGGCGATGGAAATGACGGAGGCGATCGAGAGAGCGGGTAAGGTCGGCATGGTGAACTTCACCTATCGCAACTCGCCCGCCCTGCAGAAGGGCCGGCAGATGGTGCTTGCCGGCGAGATAGGTGAGGTGAGGCATGTGGAAGCCTCACATCTGCAGAGCTGGCTTGTGGGACGGCATTGGGGAGACTGGAAGACCGAAAGCAAATGGCTATGGCGTCTGAGCAAGAAACATGGCTCGAACGGCGCGCTCGGCGACATCGGCATCCATATCGTCGATTTCGCCTCCTATGGCTCCGGCCTCGACGTTGCCCATGTCTTCGCGCGGCTGAAGACCTTCAACAAGGCGCCGGGTCACAAGATCGGCGACTATGATCTCGACGCGAATGACAGCTTTACCATGAACGTCGATTTCACGACCGGAGCGATCGGCACCATCCAGGCGACGCGCACCGCCGCCGGCCAGATGGATCAGCTTCGTCTCAGGGTCTATGGCGAGACAGGTTCGATCGAGATGATCTACGATACCGGAAAGTCGACATTGCGCGCCTGCCTTGGTGACGACGTCCATACCGCGACATGGCGCGACGTTCCCTTCGACGAGGTGGAGACGAACTATCAGCGGTTCGTTCAGGCCGTCAGGATGGGCAAGACGCAGGAACCTTCGTTTCGCCGTGCCGCGAATATCCAGAAGGTTCTGGATAAGGCGATCGCCTCGGACATCAGCCATGCGGACGAGGCGATCGCGTAGAGCCTTTTTGTTTTCCCGGCATGTCTGGTCAGGCCGAGACCGGCGGCAGCAGGGTGTTGAGGAACGGCAGGAATGCTGCCCCCAGCGCCACGCCGCCGCCACTGAAGCTTGCGGGCTTCATCGGCGAAATCCATGGCGTCAGGAAGGGTCGCTTCGACGTGTCGCGCCGCTCGACGGAAAGTTGATGGATCAGCGCCTCGATGGCACTTCTTGGCAGGTCGCCGCCGATCATGATGACGCTCGGCGCGATGAAACCGGCAATCGCGATGATCGGGTCGAGCAGGTGGCTTGCCGCCTCGCGGATCCATTGCGCCAGCAGCGGAGAAGGCGGTTCCTGACCCTGCAAAAGGCGGGCGAATTCGTCATCGCCGACGAGCGCACGCAGGACGCCGAAGCCGACAACGGTACTCAACGGAACATTGTCGGGGCCGGTGCGCATGTCGCCGATATTGCCAGCGCGCCCGTGAACACCCGAATAGGGAATGCCGCGAACGAGGAAACCGGCCTGGACATCCTCATCCACAATGATCATTGCCAGGCCGCCTTCGGGGGCAGGCGTGCCGATCGTCCGCTCGGCGAGCAGGCTTGCCGTGCATTCGTTCTCGACGTAACTGCGCGGAAGTTTCGACGCCGCATCAAGCTTGCCTGCTTCTTCTGCCGTCCAGTCATTCGAGCCGATCCCGACGCCGATGATCGGCAGGCCGGTATGACGGCCGATCATGGCTTCGATGGTTGAAAGGACGGATTCTACTCTCGTTGTTCGAACGAATGTGAAATAAACGCGGTCGTGAACCTGGCCGCTAAGATCGACGAGGACGGCTTCGCCCCGGTTTTGACGGACCCGGACGCCGATCGAGAAGGCTCCCTCCGGCCGCAGGGCAAATTCGGTCGCGGTCGCGCCGCTGCCCGCACCGTTGCGGCGATGCGACGTCACCAATCCTTCGTCGCCGAGGCGGCGCAGAATATTGGTGATCCCCGGACCAGTCAGCCCGGAGTGCCGGCCGAGCTCCATGCGGGTCAATGGGCCATGACGGCGGATCGCCTCCAGGATGACGCGAATATTTCTGTCGGCGATTTCTCCCGACCGCAGACCAAGTGTTTTCCCCCGCGCAACGTCCGTTTCCTCCGGCTGACGCCGCCGTGGCCCGGATCGGAGATACCGCATAACCGACTTCCCTCAGCACCCTCATGCTTGTGTATCACGGCAAACATCGACGCTCCCAGCTATTTTCCAACCGGCTCTTGCAAGCCATTGATTTGATTTGGGCCGCAAACGTATTGCGTCTGAGTGACTTTCAGAATGTTATGCATGCATCTGACGGTAACCAAACGCAAGCCGCGAAAAAGCCAACGATGTCCGCCTTTTCGTCCGATTTAGCCTTTTCGAGCTATCGGAACTGAAGCGGATAGTCGCAAAGCCGCTTATCACCTCTCAAGAGCATCGATATTTTCGGCTCTGCGAGATGGGCTGGTATGAGAACAGCACAGGATGGAAGCCATTTTCCGGCAACCTGTCTGACCATTGACGCATTGGTCCTGCCCATTGTGGCTGTGGCATCGTTAAGTTGGCTTAGCTCGCATACTGCTTATATCGGAATTTACTCGGTCCGAGGCTGGCGCCATTCTTCCTGTCGATAGCGATTTGAAGGAGGATATCCCTATGCCTGTTGATGGTGAGCTTTTCGAAACGTCGGCCGGAAAACACGTGGTTTCCCCAGGCATGATTCCTTTGAGCCATCCATCTGCCGCCACGACGAGACGCAAATCCGAAAACGTGCTGCGTCTGAAAGCTGACGGCAGATCGACCGATGATATAGCAAGAGAGGCTGGCGTCAGCCGAGCGACGGTAACCAGAATCTTGCGCTATGTTGAAAGAGCGGCCGCTAGTTAGCTGAGTTTGACGCAGCGGAAGATGGCTGAAGGTCCCGAGCCGGCTCGGTCGCAGTCCGGCGAGCCGCGCCATCGGCGCCGCATCCCGCGTCGTTACAAACGCGAAATACGTCTCTGAGCCATGCTGCGAGCGACCGTATGTGATCCGGTCGATCACGATTGCCGGACCTGCGAGAAGCATGCGAACTTCCGAAGTTTTGCCTGCCGTTCAAAGCCATGTCATGCGCCGTTATACAATAGTGTCCGTTGAGATCGGGAATGATCCTGTCAACGGACATGTTGCGTTGATCTCACGAAAGATCGTCGATCGATGTCGCCCACGCTTCCCACGATGATCGTAACCCAGGACATCGCCGGCCAAAAACTCTCGTAACTCATGGCTTGGCCGCTTGACGCGAAAACAAAGTTACTTAATCTAAAATTCGGCTATGCGATCCGCCTGGAGGAGACGGCGCGTGGCGATTGCGATCTATTGCATCGGTTTATTCTCCTTCACCGCCAATTGCCGATTTTCCGATAGGACCGCCATGTCTCTCACCATTGCCCAACGTCTCGATCGTCTCAAGGTCCGCATAGCCGAGCTCGCCCATTGGCGCGACAGACAGAGCCGTGACATCGACGGCTGGACCTTTGATGGCGAGCCGATCGCGCATCGCCAGGACTGGCCGCACCGCAAGGGAACGGTTCATTTTGCCGCGGCGGCAAGGGCTCCCCATGACTGGCCGCTCGAGCAGACCCGCCTGCAGCTCGATCTCGGCGGCGAAAGCCTACTGACCTTGCGCTATCCCGATGGCCGGACCGAGACCTTCGGACTGGATCCCTATCACCAGGAGTTTCCGATCAAGGATCGGGACTTTTCGATCGCGGCGGAGAGCGTCGCTCGCTTTCCTTTCGGAGAACCGAACCGTGCCCCGCGATTGAACAAAGCCCGGCTGATCTGGCTGGACGAGCCGGTCCACCGGTTGCATCTCCTGCTGAAACAGATCGGTGAGGCGGTCGATGCGCTCGACGGTCACGACGTCGTACCGCATCTCATCGATGCGGCCGAACGGGCGCTGCGCAGCCTCGATTGGCCCTCCGACACGGCTGCCTATATCGCGCGCACATCGGGTGCGGAAATGCAGCAGAAGATCTGGGAACTGCCGGAACTCCAGGACAATCCAGCCGGTCTCAGCGAAGCTGAGAGCGCTTCAGCCTCAGCCGCCCATGATCGGCTGCTTGAGCGATTGAAGGAGCTTCAGAAGCGTTTTCCGCAAAACGGCGAACTACTGCTGACCGGCCATGCCCATATCGATCTTGCATGGCTTTGGCCCTATGGCGAGACGCGCAGGAAGATGCGCCGCACCTTCAATACGGCGCTTTCGCTGATGGAGCGCTCCGACGATTTCCGGTTCAATCAATCGACTGCCCACTACTACGCGCAGATGGAGGAGGACGATCCGGATCTCCTCGAACGGGTCAAGAAGAAGGTCGCCGAGGGCAAGTGGGAAACCGTCGGCGGCATGTGGGTCGAGCCCGATACCAATATGCCGACGGGTGAGAGCCTCGCCCGTCAGGTGCTCTATGGGCAGCGCTATTTCGAAAAGCATTTCGGCCTGCGCCATACCGTCTGCTGGCTGCCGGATTGCTTCGGCTTTTCGGGTGCCCTGCCGCAGATCCTCCGACTCGGGGGCATGAACAGCTTCTTCACGATCAAGGTGAACTGGAGCGAGACCAATCACATTCCCTCCGACCTCTTCTGGTGGAGGGGGCTCGACGGTAGCAAGGTGCTGACGCATACCTTCGACAATCCCATGCAAGGCTATAATGGCTTCGTGCAGCCGGATTGCTTCGTGCCGACATGGAAGAATTTCCGCGGCAAGACTGAGCACGACACCTCGCTATTGGCCGTCGGCTATGGTGACGGGGGCGGCGGTGTCACACCGGAAATGGTCGAGCGCGAAGTTCAGCTGCGCGATTTTCCGGCAATCCCCAGGGCACGCTGGGGCACCGTGAAGGACTATTATGACAAGGCGCATCACACGGCAACGGAAAAGGACCTGCCGGTCTGGGACGGAGAAATCTACCTCGAACTGCATCGCGCGACGCTGACGACGCAAAGCGGCGTCAAGCGCAAGCACCGCCAGGCCGAACGCGCCCTCATCACGGCCGAGACGCTGGCTTCGCTCGCCCACATGCTGGGGGCTGCGAAACCGCAAAGCCTCGAGGCGGATTGGCGCACCGTTCTGAAGAACGAGTTTCATGACATCCTGCCGGGGTCGAGCATTCGCGAGGTCTATGTCGATGCCGAGCGGGAACTTGACGGCGTGATCGGCAATGCCAAGGCGGAGCAGGGCAAGGCGCTCAAGGCATTATCGGCCCATCTTCCGACGGGCGGCGTCACGGACGCATTGATTGTCGTCAACCCGTCCCTTTCACCGCGGCCGCTCACAGCCGCGCTGTCCGACGGAACGGTTCTGTCGTCTGCCGATCTTGTCGCGCCTCTTTCCGTCGCCGTTTTCGATCGCAAGATGCTCAAGCCCGCCAGCATGCTGAAAGCCGACGCCCATCACCTCGAGAACGAGCATCTATCCGTTGTCATCGGCAAAGATGGGGCCGTGTCGAGCCTTGTTCACAAGGCGACGGGGCGGGAGGCAATCGAAGGCTCCGCCAATCAGCTCTGGGCCTATCCCGCCGACAAGCCCCGCAACTGGGATGCCTGGGATGTCGACGCCGACTATGCCGAGAAAGGCATTCGCCTCGACCAGCCCGAAAGCATCGCCCTGGTCGAGGAGGGGCCGCATCGCGCCGCGGTCCGTGTTGTCAATCGATATCGCAACTCGACCATCACCCAGCTTTATGTTTTGACGGCCAATGCCCGCCGGCTCGATATCGAGACGACGATCGACTGGCATGACCGGCGTACCCTGCTCAGGACCCTGAACCCGGTCGCTGTGCATTCTCGCGCAGCCACTTTCGAATGTGCCTTCGGCATCGTCGAGCGGCAGACGCATACGAACACCCCCTGGGAGCAGGCGATGTTCGAGGCAGCCGCCCATCGTTTCGTCGATCTCAGCGAACCCGGCTTCGGTGTTGCCTTGCTCAATAACGCCAAATACGGACACAGCGCCCGCGGCAATGTCATCGGCATGAGCCTCGTGCGGTCACCGATCTATCCCGATCCGCTTGCCGACGAAGGCCGGCAGAGCTTCACCTATGCGTTGATGCCGCATGAAGGCGCCTGGCATGAAGGAGGCGTTCTGCCGGAGGCGATCGATCTCAACCAGCCGCTCGTCACCATGGAGGCAAGCGGGCTTTCGCAGGGCACGCTCTCGCCTCTCGGCATCGAGGGCATACCGGTCGCTTTCTCGGGCTTGAAACCGGCGGAGGAGGGGGAGGGCCTTGTTCTGCGGCTCTACGAGCCGGCCGGCCGCCGGGGCCGCCTGTCGCTGAACCT
This sequence comes from Rhizobium sp. BK289, assembly GCF_014193575.1. Taxonomy (NCBI): domain Bacteria; kingdom Pseudomonadati; phylum Pseudomonadota; class Alphaproteobacteria; order Hyphomicrobiales; family Rhizobiaceae; genus Rhizobium; species Rhizobium sp. BK289. Next base: position 262,275 of record NZ_JACHZO010000004.1, on the reverse strand, counting down.
GGCGCCGGGATGGCAAGCATCGGGGCCGCTGAATATCCTAGAAGAGCCGATCGAACGCAAGGGACCCGCCGATATCATGCCGTTCGAGATCCGGACGTGGCGGCTGCAGAGAAGCTGACGACGGAAATCGGCTTCGCTGGACGAGCGGCGAGAAAGCCGTTCCTCGTTTTACTTTTACGTAAGTGTCGTTAGAATTCTCGGCGAATAACTATTCGCTGGGAGGTCGGATGGACAGTTACGCGGATGTCGTCATCGTTGGAGGAGGTTTGTCTGGTCTTGTTGCCGCCTCGGAGCTGATTGAGCGTGGGAAACGGGTGATCCTCATCGATCAGGAGCCGCGCACAAGCCTCGGCGGCCAGGCCTTCTGGTCTCTCGGTGGGCTCTTCATGATCGATACGCCGGAGCAACGGCGTATGCGAATTCGCGACAGCATCGAACTTGCCCGCCAGGACTGGCTGGGCTCGGCCGCCTTCGACCGGGCTGAGGATTTCTGGCCGCGTGCCTGGGCGGACGCCTATCTCGACTTCGCCGCTGGCGAGATGCGTGGATGGCTGCACGAGTTGGGCATGCGCTGGTTCCCCGTCGTCGGCTGGGCGGAGCGCGGCGGAAGCCTTGCTCATGGCCACGGCAACTCCGTGCCGCGCTTTCACGTCACCTGGGGCACGGGTCCGGGCGTGCTTGATCCGTTCGTGAAGCGGGTGCTGGCGGCCGAGAAGGAGGGAAAGATCGAGCTAATGTTCCGCCGGCGAGTGACGCGGCTGATCGGCGACGGCAGCGGCATTGCCGGCGTAGAAGGCGAGATCCTGGCAGAGGACAATATTCAGCGCGGCCAGCGATCGAACCGCGATGTCGTCGGGGATTTTCGCATTCACGCAGCCGTGATCGTGGCGAGCGGCGGCATCGGCGGCAATCCGGAACTGGTTCGTCGCGCATGGCCTGCCGAGCGCCTCGGCACACCGCCAGACCGGATGCTGAGCGGGGTGCCTCACCATGTCGATGGCCTGATGATCGGCCATGCCGAAGCGGCGGGCGCACGGCTCATCAACGGCGACAGGATGTGGCACTATACCGAGGGCATCCGCAATTGGGACCCCATCTGGCCGAACCATGGCATTCGCATCCTGCCCGGACCATCCTCTCTCTGGTTCGACGCCACCGGCAATCGTATGCCCGCTCCCTGTCTGCCTGGTTTCGACAGCCTCGCGACGCTACAGCATATCTGCAAGCTCGGGCATGGTTACAGCTGGTTCGTAACCACTCAGAAGATCGTCAAGAAAGAGTTCGCGCTCTCGGGGTCCGAACAAAATCCCGATCTCACGGGCCGCGACATCGGTCTCCTCCTGCGCAGCCGGCTCGGCCGCTCGGCGCCTCCGCCGGTGGAGGCTTTCAAGGAGAAGGGCGAGGATTTCATCGTCGCGCAAACGCTGGAAGAGCTCGTCGCCCGCATGAACCGCATCGGGGATCATCCGATCGATTTTGTCCACCTGCTCAGCCAGATCGAGGCCCGTGACCGCGAATTGGACAATCCCTTTGCCAAGGACGCCCAGATCGTCGCATTGAGACAGGCGCGTGGCTATCTCGGTGATCGGTTCATGCGCACCGCACCGCCACACCGGATCCTGGATCCCAAGGCCGGGCCCCTGATCGCCGTGCGTCTCCACATTCTCACCCGTAAATCTCTGGGCGGGCTCGAAACCGATCTGAACAGCCAGGCGCTCGGGCATGACGGCGCGCGCATACCGGGACTGTACGCCTGCGGCGAGGCGGCAGGTTTCGGCGGCGGCGGATATCATGGCTACAATGCGCTGGAGGGCACGTTCCTGGGAGGCTGCATCTTTTCCGGACGCAATGCCGGGCGGGCGGCATGAGCCGCGCGTTCGCGGCCGGTGTTTCCGGTAAAGACTGATCCAGCTCCATATCATCGATATGGCCGCGGGCTGCAGTCCTCGTCACTGGCATTCATTCCCATGGGGGTGTCCGACGACACTGCGAGGGCATGCAGTCTCGTCGGACGCTGTAGTGATCGGTTCGGGGGTGGCGTCCGAACCGACAGCAGAAACAATAGCGGCCACGACGATTTAGTGAACCTACCCGAATGGACGGCTGGCCTGCGTCTCAGCGAGACAGGTCTGCACCAGGCGGTCTCCCGAACAGTTTCCGATATTCCCGATTGAACTGCGACTGATTTTCGTAGCCGACCGCAAAGGCGACGGATCCGATCTTCTCGACGCCCAACTGCAGCCGTCGTCGCGCTTCATGCAATCGCAACCGTGCCCGGAATTGCAAGGGACTCATCGCAGTAGCGGCCTTGAAGGCGCGGTAATAGGAGGTCTGGCTCATGCCGGCGATATCTGCCAAGGTCGCGACATCGACAGGCTGATCGAAGTTGGCTTTAAGCCAGGCGGTCGTGCGGGCGATGCGCGACAGGCGGGAATTTCCCATTCCGCTTTCGATGACCATGTCGCCGAGGCTGCCCTGGATGAGCCTGTAGAAAAGCTCGCGTTGCGCAAGCGGTGCCAGCGTTTCGATGTCCATGGGCCGATCCAGCAGCCGCACCAGCCGCTCGAGAGGCTCCAGAATGTCGGCGGTGAGGCCGGCAATGGCGGCGCCCTTCGTCTTTGCCGCCGATCTCGGTTCCCTTTTACCTGCCACCAGCTCGGCAATGATTGCCGGATCGAGATCAAGCGTTATCGCATAGTGCGGGTGACCAGGGCTTGCCTCGGCAACACGTGCCGTCACCGGAAGATCGAGGACGACGACGAGATAGTCGCGCGGCCCGATTTCAATGTGTTGCCGATCCAGAATGAGCTCCTTTCGACCCTGCAGGACGACGCAAAGGCGCGGATCATAAAGGCTGCGAACCGGCTCCGTCGGTGCTTCATTGCGAAAGAGCGTCAAACCGGGGACCGGCGTTTTTTGCTTGGGCGCGCTGCAATGAAAGCGCATCAGCTCGATCAAGCTTCGTCGTATGGCTTCCATCGCTTTCCCCTCTTCTGCCTATTGTCGAGATCAAGATAGGCCAGGATGGTAGGATTGTGCAAAACTTCGAAAGGATCGGCCTAAGCCTCCGCCATTGCCGAGCGTATCTCTTCCGCAAGCGGGATCATCATGATCGCAGCATTTGGAAGGATAATGGAATGAGATATCACCGATCGATATGGCTCATCACGGGAGCCTCATCAGGACTTGGACGCGCGATTGCTCAAGCGGTGCTGGAGGCGGGCGATATCGTGATTGCTACCGCACGCGACCCGGCGACGATCCGCGAACTCGTTGAAAGATTTCCGGATCAGGTCGTTGCCGCGCGGCTTGACGTAACCGATCGCACGACCATCGCACAGGTGGTCGGCGAGGCCGAGCGGCGTTTCGGCCGGATCGACGTGCTCGTCAATGCGGCGGGCTATGGCTACCTCGCGGCGATTGAGGAGGGAGAAGATAGTGGCATACGCGCCCAATTCGAAACCAACGTCTTCGGTCTGCTTGATGTCACCAAGGCGGTGCTTCCGGGTATGCGCGCAAGGCGGCGCGGCTGCATCGTCAATCTTTCCTCTCTTGGAGGATTGGTCGCATTCGCCGCAACTGGATATTATCACGCGACGAAATTTGCCATCGAAGCGCTTTCGGAATCGCTGTCTCATGAAGTCGGGCCGCTCGGCATCAAGGTTCTGATCGTGGAACCCGGTGCCTTTCGCACCGATTGGGCCGGGCGTTCGATGATCGAGTCCCCCGTTATCATCGACGACTATGCAGAGACGGCGGGGAAAAGGCGGACCGCGACGCGTGCGGTCTCCGGCTCGCAGCCGGGAGATCCGAAGAAGGCAGCACAAGCGATCCTGAACGCGGTCAAAGCCGAGCAAACGCCGCTTCGGCTTCTCCTTGGCGCATCCGCGCTGAAGGTCGCCAGGGCACGGATGGAGACGCTGAAGGCTGAATTCGAAGCCTTGGCTGAGGTGACGACAAGCGTTGATTTCGAAAGCCGATAGTTTGCGCAACCGCGCATTTCCGGCGGTGCGATAGTGCCCCGCTGGAAACGGCGTGGGTGATATCCTCCTATAATTGACCACTATGCAACGCTTTCGGGGCTTACCGCTCGGCCCCACGTCGGAAAAGAACGTCTATAATTGTAATGAAACAATATACAGATTGACATGATCCATTACCTCTTTCACGCTGATGTCATGAACATCCAGCGCGACAGAGGAATGAAAATCGTCATGGTATCGCTCACCTCGACAGCGAAGCATCGGTGCGCGCCATGACGAGGATGGTCATGCTGCAGAATATCGAGGCAGCACAGCCGCGCATTGCCGGATATGTGCAGCGCACGCCGCTACGGTCGTCGCATGCATTGTCTCAGCGCATGGGCGTCCCCGTTCATCTCAAACTGGAAAACCATCAGGAGACCGGCAGTTTCAAACTTCGCGGTGCCACCAATGCACTTCAATGCCTGAGCGATGAAGCGCGCTCGTGCGGCTTGGTGACGGCGTCGACCGGCAATCACGGCCGGGCTATCGCCCACGCCGCTAGGGCAATGGGTGCACGCGCGACCATCTGCCTGTCGGCACTTGTTCCCGCCAACAAGGTCGAGGCCATCCGAAGCCTCGGGGCAGACATCCGCATCGTCGGGCATTCGCAGGATGACGCCATGTGGGAGGTCGAACGTCTTGTCCGTGAAGAGGGCATGTGTTTCGTGCCTCCCTTCGATGACGCCGCCGTCATTGCCGGCCAGGGCACCCTCGGGCTTGAGATCGCCGATGATCTGCCTGAGACCACACTTGTTCTCGTGCCGCTCTCGGGAGGCGGGCTGGCCTCCGGTGTCGCCGCCGCGATCAAGGGCCGCCTGCCGGCCGCCAAAGTGATCGGCGTTTCGATGGAACGGGGTGCGGCGATGGCGGCGAGCCTTGCAGCAGGGAGGCCGATCGATGTTCAGGAGGTCGAGACCCTGGCGGATTCGCTCGGAGGCGGCATAGGGCTCGACAATCGCCTGACATTCCCCATGTGCCGTTCGCTGCTCGATGACGTGATCCTGCTCAACGAAGACGAGATTGCCGCGGGCATCCGCCATGCAGCCAGGATCGAGGGCGAGACCGTCGAAGGGGCCGGTGCCGTGGGCATTGCCGCACTGCTTGCCGGCAAGATCAGGCCTGATGGTCCGACTGTGATTGTTGTTTCCGGGGCCAATATCGATCCGGCGGTCCATCGGGCAATCGTCGATGATATCAAGGCGGAGGTGGCGCCATGACGCGTGTGCTGATCCTGACGGAAACAGATCTTCGCAAGATCGTTGAGCTCGATGGCGACGCCGTCGATTGCGTCGAGCAGGCCTTTGCGGCGCTGGCGACAAAGGCCGTGGAAATGCCGCCGATCATGCGGCTCGATATAGCAGCCCATCGCGGCGAGGTCGACGTGAAGACGGCCTATGTTCCTGATCTCGACAGTTTCGCGATCAAGGTTAGCCCCGGCTTTTTCAACAATCCCTCGCTCGGCTTGCCGAGCACCAACGGGCTGATGATGCTGTTATCAGCGCGCACCGGACTGGTCGAGGCGCTCCTGCTCGACAATGGCTATCTGACGGATGTTCGAACCGCCGCGGCAGGGGCCGTTGCCGCGCGACACCTGTCCCGCCCAGATAGCCGGATCGCAGCGATTTTTGGCGCCGGCATGCAGGCCCGCCTGCAATTGCGTGCGCTCACGCTGGTTCGGCCGATCGAAGCTGCTCGGATTTGGGCGCGCGATCCGGTAAAGGCGGAAAAACTCGCGACAGAACTGACGGCGGAACTCGGCTTTCCCATCGTGGCGGAGGCGGATGCCAAGCAGGCCTGCCGCGACGCGGATATTATCGTCACCACCACGCCGGCGGACAAGCCGATCCTCGATGCCACCTGGCTGCAGCCGGGCCAGCACGTGACTGCCATGGGTTCCGACGCCGAGCATAAGAACGAGATCGACCCGGCCGCCATCCTGAAGGCCGCGCCTTATGTTGCCGACAGCCTGAAACAGACGCGGCGGCTGGGCGAGCTTCATCATGCGATCGCCGCGGGCCTTGTGAGCGAGGCCGCCGACTTTCCAGAACTCGGCGCCATTGTCGCCGGCAAGGTGCCGGGCCGCCGTTCGCCCGAGGCGATCACCCTTTGCGATCTCACTGGGACCGGCGTCCAGGATACCGCCATTGCCACGTTTGCCCATCGCCGTGCCGTCTCGGCGGGCGTGGGCCAAGCGATTGAAACGACAAAAGCATCAGGAGACCCAGCGTGAGCGAACCGACCCTCAATTTCACCCGCGCCGAATATGCCGAGCGGCTCGAGAAGACGCGCCGGGCCATGGAAAAAGCCGGTGTCGATCTCGTCATCGTCACGGATCCCTCCAACATGCACTGGCTGACCGGTTACGACGGCTGGTCCTTCTACGTACATCAATGTGTGCTGGTGCCTGATACCGGCGAGCCGATCTGGTATGGCCGCGGCCAGGATGCCAATGGTGCCAAGCGTACCGCCTATCTCGCCCATGACAATATCATCGGCTATCCCGATCACTACGTGCAGTCCAATGAGCGCCATCCGATGGATCTGCTCTCGAAGATCATCGAGGAGCGCGGCTGGGGCAATGCCTCGATCGCCGTCGAGATGGACAATTATTGGTTCACCGCCGCGGCCTATGCCTCGCTCGTCAAGCACTTGCCGAATGCGCGCTTCAAGGATGCCCAGGGGCTCGTGAACTGGCAGCGTGCCGTCAAGAGCAAGACCGAGCTCGATTATATGCGTAAGGCCGGCCGCATCGTCGAGGCCATGCACCAGCGGATCGTCGAAAAGGTCGAGCCGCGCATTCGCAAATCCGATCTGGTCGCAGAAATCTATGATGCCGGCATTCGCGGCGTCGACGGCTTTGGCGGCGATTACGCTGCCATCGTTCCCTTGCTGCCGTCGGGCGCGGATGCCTCCGCTCCGCATCTGACCTGGGACGACAAGCCGATGAAGAGCGGCGAGGGCACCTTCTTCGAGATCGCCGGCTGCTATCGCCGCTATCATTGCCCGCTGTCGCGCACCGTCTTCCTCGGCAAGCCGACGCAGGCCTTTCTCGACGCGGAGAAGGCGACGCTTGAGGGCATGGAGGCCGGCCTTGCCGCCGCCAAACCAGGTAACGTCTGCGAGGATATCGCCAACGCCTTCTTCGCGGTCCTGAAGAAATACGGGATCGTCAAGGACAACCGCACCGGCTATCCGATCGGCCTTTCCTATCCGCCGGATTGGGGCGAGCGGACCATGAGCCTGCGCCCCGGCGATCGCACCGAATTGCTACCGGGCATGACCTTCCATTTCATGACCGGCCTCTGGCTGGAGGACATGGGCATGGAGATCACCGAAAGCATCGTCATCACCGAGAGCGGCGTCGAGTGCCTCTCCAACGTGCCGCGGCGGCTTGTCGTGAAGTGATCGCCAGAGATGAACAGCATGAGCATATCCAAACGTCCATCGCCGATTACACCGTCAGTCGATTTCGACCAGGACGGCATTCAGCACGGGCATCTGCGCCTTCCCTGGTCGCGCGACGATTCCGCCTGGGGTTCGATCATGATCCCCATCTGCGTCATCAGGAACGGTGAGGGGCCGACGGCGCTTTTAACTGGCGCCAATCATGGCGATGAATATGAGGGGCCTGTTGCCCTCTTTGATCTCGCCCGTACGTTGAAGCCGGAGGAGGTCAGGGGCAGGGTCATCATCGTTCCGGCGATGAATTACCCTGCTTTCCGGGCGGCCACCCGTACCTCGCCGATCGACAAGGGCAATCTCAATCGGAGTTTTCCGGGCCGGCCCGACGGCAGCGTGACCGAGAAGATCGCGGACTACTTCACGCGCTACCTGCTGCCGTTGGCCGACATCGTGCTCGATTTTCATTCGGGCGGCCGTACCCTCGATTTCCTGCCCTATGCCGCAGCGCATGCTTTGCCGGATAGGAACCAGGAGAAGGCCTGCTTCGATGGGGTTGCTGCGTTTTCCGCACCCTATTCCATGCGGATGATCGAGATCGATGCCGTCGGCATGTATGACACCACGGCCGAGGAGATGGGCAAGGTCTTTGTGACGACCGAGCTTTCGGGCGGTGGAACCATATCGGCGCGCACGGCTTCCATTGCCAAGCGCGGCGTTCTGAATGTCTTGAAGCACGTCGGAATCGTTGCAGGCCCCCCGGAGGTCGAAGCGACGCAATGGCTCGATATGCCGTCCTCCGATTGCTTCGTCTTTGCCGAAGCTGAGGGGCTTTTCGAGCCGCTGAAGGATCTTGGCGACACGATTGTCCGGGGCGAGATCATCGCCCGCATCCATCCGACCGGCCGCACGGGAGCCGCACCCTTTGACTATCGGGCGGCGCTGGACGGTGTTCTCGCCGCACGTCATTTCCCCGGCCTCATCAAGACCGGGGATTGCCTGGCCGTCGTCGCAACATTGACGGAGGCGCCTTGAATTCCCGCGCCGCGACAGCGCGGCGCGGGTCACCACCCCGTTATCGGCAAAGATCCGGAAAACCGGACAGCCGATGACGAATTTCAACCACAGAGGAGTGAACCATGAGATCGAATTTTTACCGTAGCGCAGCCGTCGCGGCTCTTGCCATTGGCTTCGCCGCATCCGCCCATGCCGCCAGCCTCGAGCAGATCAAGAAGGATGGCTACATCCGCGGCGCCAGCGCCAATGAGGTTCCCTACAGCTATATGGACGAGAGCGGTGCCGCCAAGGGCATTGGTCCCGATGTTGCCGCCGCCGTGCTGAAGTCGATGGGCGTCAAGGAAGTCGAGTGGACGGTGACGCCGTTCGGGTCGCTGATCCCCGGCCTGAAGGCCAAGCGCTTCGATTTTGTCGCCGCCGAGCAGAACATCCTGCCGGAGCGCTGCAAGCAGGTGCAGTTCACCATGCCGAACTCCAGCTACGGCGAGGGACTATTGGTGCCGAAGGGCAATCCGAAGAAGCTGCATTCCTATGAGGATATCAAGAAGGATCCGTCGCTCAAGGTCGCGATCGTATCGGGTGCCGATCAGCTCGATTTCTTCCATGGTCTCGGCATTCCGGAGTCCCAGATCGTCATGATCCAGGCGAATGCGGATGCGCTGTCCACGATCCAGACCGGCCGCGCCGACGCCTATGCGGCAACCGAGCTGACCGTCGCCAAGCTCGTTCAGGGCAGCACGAATGTCGAGCATGCCGAGCCCTTCACCGATCCGGTGATCAACGGAAAATCCGTCAGAAGCTATGGGGGCTTCGATTTCCGGCCCGAGGACAAGGAACTCTACAAGGCCTTCAATACCGCTCTCGAAGCCTTCAAGAAGACCGACGACTACAAGAAGATCCTGATGTCCTACGGTCTCAGCGCCGAAAGCGTCGAGGCCGCACGCACGAAGAGCACCGAAGATCTGTGCGCGGGCAAATGAGCCTATCGATAATCAAGAACGACCTGGCGGCCGTCTGCAGACGATCGCCAGGTCGTTCGGCCCCTCCCATACTGGAACGGAGGTGACCCGGACATGAGCTGGACACATTATCTGCCGGCATTGCTAAAGGGCGCGGAGATGACAGCACTCATCGCCGTAGCCTCGATGTTCCTCGGCGCAATCCTCGCCTTTGCCGCTGGTCTTGCGCGCTTTGCCGGAGGACGCCTGCTCTCCGCAATCGCAATCGTCTATATCGAGATCTTTCGCGGCACGTCGCTTCTGGTGCAGCTGTTCTGGCTCTATTACGCGCTGCCGCTGATCGGGATCTCCTTCGATCCCATCACCACGGGTATCGCCGGCCTGGCGCTCAACATCGGCGCCTATGGCGCGGAGGTGGTGCGCGGCGCGCTGCAGGCGGTACCAGACACACAGCATGAGGCGGCGCGCGCCCTGAATTTCAAGCAGAGCCAAGCGCTCTTCCATGTCGTCCTGCCGCAGGCCGTGGTCGAAATGATGCCGGCTTTCGGCAATCTCGCCGTTCAGAATCTGAAGGACACCGCCTTGGTGTCGCTCATTTCGATCAGCGATCTCACCTTCCAGGCGCAGCAATTGCGCAACATCACGCTCGACAGCGTGACGATCTACTCGCTGACGCTCATCGGATATTTCATCATGGCTCTCATTTTGGTTGCCTTCATGCGCTGGCTGGAGACCGTTCTTCGTCGTGGCGCCGCTTTCCCGGGGAGGGCGCCGGCATGATGTATGGCTTCACCTGGGATACGTCGACGACGCTGTCCTTCGCATTGTCGATCCTGCCGATCCTCGGCATCGGCCTCATCGTCACGCTGGAGGCGGCAGCCGCAGGCTTTGCGATCGCGCTTGTTCTCGGCCTTGTCTTCGCCTTGCTGCGGCGTAGCCGCTTTGTGGCGATCTCCTGGCCGACGGCTTTCGTCATCGAGTTCCTGCGCGATACGCCACTGCTCGTCCAGCTCTTCTTCCTCTATTATGTCCTGCCGATCTACGGCATCGTATTACCTGCTTTCCTGACCGGCGCGCTGGCGCTCGGGCTGCAATATTCCGCCTATACGTCGGAGGTCTATCGCGGCGGTCTGGATGCCGTGCCGCTCGGACAATGGGAAGCTGCGACGGCGCTCAATCTCAGCCGCGGCCGCGCCTATTGGGATATCATCATCCCTCAGGCCATTCCTCGCATCGTTCCGGCTATGGGCAATTATCTCGTCTCCATGCTGAAGGAAACGCCCGTGCTTTCGGTCGTCACGGTGGTCGACATGCTCAACCTCGCCAATCTCATCGGGGATCGGACGTTCGAGTATCTGGTGCCGCTTTCCCTTGTCGGCCTGATCTTTCTCATCCTCACGCTCGTCTGCTCGGCAGCCATTCATTGGCTCGAAAAGGCGTTGCCGAAAAACGGAATTGCTCTCAAATGACGCAACCATTGATCCGCTTTCAAGATGTGACCAAGCGCTACGGCCACCTCACCGTGCTCGACAATTTCTGCTTCGACGTCACGCCCGGCGAGAAGGTGACATTGATCGGCCCTTCCGGCTCCGGAAAATCAACTGTCCTGCGCATCCTGATGACGCTCGAGCCCTTCCAGGAGGGAACCCTGCATCTGGCCGGCATGTCCTATCATCAGGACAACGGCCGTGGTCGTTTCCTCGCCAGCGAGGCGCATCTGCGCCAGATCCGTACCCATGTCGGCATGGTCTTCCAAAGCTTCAATCTGTTTCCGCATATGACCGTGCTGCGCAATGTCGTCGAGGCGCCGACACGCGTGCTCGGACTTGGCCGGGCGGAGGCCGAATGCCGCGCGGTCGAGCTTTTGCGCATGGTCGGGCTCTCGGAGAAGAAGGATCATTATCCGAGCCAGTTATCTGGTGGCCAGCAGCAGCGCGTCGCGATCGCCCGTGCGCTCGCCATGCGACCACGCGTGCTGCTGTTCGACGAGCCGACATCGGCGCTCGATCCGCAGCTTGTCGGCGAGGTGCTCGGCGTCATCCGCGATCTCGCACATGAACACGATCTGACCATGCTGCTGGTCACACACGAAATGCGCTTTGCCCGCGAAGTCTCCGACCGCGTCTGCTTTTTCGACAAGGGCCGCATCTGCGAACAGGGCAAGCCGGAAGAGATCTTCAGCGCGCCGAAGGAAGAGCGCACCAAGGAATTTCTGGGCTCGATCCTTTGAAAGATCGACCTGCGGCAAGGTTAAACGATCGATCCCACATCGAAGACGGGCGGCAGCTGTTCGAACGTGCCGCGAACGGTTTCGAGCGCCGAGCGAAGAGCGGAATGCGAGAGGCGGCCGCCGAGACAGATGCGGATACCGCCGACCGGCCGCTCTCCACCCGCGACGAACGGATCGGATGGCGTTACCGCCACACCCTTGCGGGCCAGCGCCCGCACGAGGCCTTCCTCGGTCCAACGTTCGGGAACAGACAGCCAGGCGCAAAGCGACAGCGGATGGCTGCCGGCGACGAACGGCGCCAGCACATCGGAGACGATCGCCTGCCGGGCCTCCGCCTCGTTTCGCTGGACGGCAAGCAGGGCTTCCGCCGTTCCATCCAGCACCCAGCGCGACGCCATTTCGGCAACGACGTTGGTTGCACTCCATCCGGTGACGCGCAGGATCGAAGCGGCGCGGATCGAATAGTGGGCGGGCACGACGAGATAGCCGATGCGCAATCCCGTCATCACGGATTTCGTGAAGCTGGTTACGAAGAAGCCGAGCTCCGGTATGAGGTCCGCCATCGAGGGGAGGGGATCGCGCAGCATCGGCTTATAGACCTCATCCTCGACGACGAAGATGCCGTGCCGACGGGCGATATCGGCAATTGCGCGCCGCCGCTCGGCCCCCATGACGTGGCTGGTGGGATTGCCGAGCGAGGAAACGATGACAAGCGCGGTCACGTCGCCGATGGCACAGGCCGCCTCGAAGGCGTCCGGCAGGATACCCTCGCGATCGGTCGGAAGGCCACGCAGCGTGAAACCGAGAACATTGGCAAGACCGATGATGCCGTGATCGGTCAAGCTCTCGGTCAGGACCACCTCGCCTGGCCGAACGACCGAGGCGACCGCAAGGAAGAGGCCGTGCGCCGCGCCGTTGGTGATGAGGATGCGATCCGGATCGGTTGTGACCGATAAGCCGGCGAGCCAGACCTGTGCTGCCGCGCGATGAGCATCGAGGCCGGCGATCGGACGGCAGGGCCGCATGAAGCTGCTATTGTCGCTTTCCGCAAGTGCCTGCATCAGTTCACGGGCCGATCGCTCATGCGCCTCGGTATAAACAGCCCGGATGATGGAGAGATCGGCGCTGCCGCTCGGATCACGATCGAGCATGAAGCTGTCGGCGCGTTCGGTGACGCGGCTGCGCACGAAGGTGCCGCGCCCGACCTCGCCGCGCAGATAGCCGCGACGCTCCGCCTCCTTGTAACTCAGGCTCACGGTTTGCACCGAAATTCCCAGTGCATGCGCGAGATCGCGATGCGTCGGCATCTGCGCGTGCACCGGCAGAATACCCTCATCGATGTCGGATATAATCTTGTCGGTGAGCAGCTTGTGCTTGGTCGCACCCTTGCGATGCTGAAGGACGGGTTTCCAGGCACCATTGTCCTGAGATTTTGAATCATGACGATACATGGATTGATCCGGTACAATTACAGGAATCCATGTACACCATTCGGTGCCGGATGGCGACGTCCGAATGCAATGGCGGGGCCAATTGTCAACAACGGGCCCCGCCATCGGCGTAGGGTGTATAGGATCGTCTCGTCAGGATCGGATCAGCGGTTCGAAAATACGCTTTCGATGGCGCCTGCCGCTGCCTTGACGACGGTATCGGCTTCCTCGCGGGTCAGGCACAGCGGCGGTGCAAAGCCGAGGATGTCTCCCTGCGGCATGGCGCGGCCGATGACGCCGCGCTCGAGCAGTGCCGTCGCCACCTGCGGACCGATCTTCGGCGCGGGATCGAAGAACTTGCGATCGTCCTTGTCCTCGACGAATTCGATTGCTGCCATCAGCCCGTCGCCGCGAACCTCGCCGACATGCCGGTGGCCACCGACGGCCTTGGCAAGTTCAGAGCGGAAATAGGCACCGGTCGAGCCCGCATTCTCGACGATGCCGAGTTCGTCGACCAGCTCGAGATTGGCGATGCCGGCAGCCGCGCAGATCGGATGGGCGGAATAGGTCCAGCCATGGCCGATGGCGCCGAGCTGATCGGATCCCTGGACAAGCACCTGCCACATCTTGTCGGAGACGATACTGCCCGACAGCGGCGCATAGGCAGACGTGAGACCCTTGGCGATGGTGATCAGATCCGGCTTCATGCCGTAATGATCGGAGCCGAACATCGTGCCGAGACGGCCGAAGCCGGTGACGACCTCGTCGGCCACGAGCAGCACGTCATATTTGTCGAGGACGGCCTGGATCTTCTGCCAATAGGTCTTCGGCGGCGGAACGATGCCGCCGGTTCCGAGGATCGGCTCGCCGATGAAAGCCGCGACCGTTTCAGGACCTTCGGCGAGGATCATCTCCTCCAGCCTGTCGGCACAATGCTGTGCGAACTGTTCCTCGGTCATCGAGCGGTCGGCGCGGCGAAAGAAATAGGGCGCCTCGGTGTGGAGGATCGGCGCGCGCGGCAGGTCGAAGGCCTTGTGGAACAGTTCGAGGCCGGTGAGGCTGCCCGTCATGACGCCGGAGCCATGATAGCCGCGCCAGCGCGAAATGATCTTCTTCTTTTCCGGTCGGCCGAGGATATTGTTGTAGTACCAGATCAGCTTGATGTTGGTCTCGTTGGCGTCAGACCCGGAAAGACCGAAATAGACGCGGCTCATACCCTCAGGCGCGCGATCGATGATCATCTTCGAAAGCGTGATGGAAGCTTCCGTGCCGTGGCCGACATAGGCATGGTAATAGGCGAGGTTCCTTGCCTGCTCGGCGATCGCATCGGCGATTTTCTGCCTGCCGTAACCGACATTGACGCAGTAAAGGCCGGCAAAGGCATCGAGGCTCTTCTTGCCGGCGGTATCCGTGATGTAGACGCCTTCGGCGCCGGCGATGACGCGGGTCGGCGTTTCGCCGCGCGCATGCATTCCCATATGGGTCGAGGGATGGAAGAAATGGTCCCTGTCCCAGGCGTTCAGTTCGTTGCGCTTGTCCAGCATATTATCGTTCCTTCTTTTTCTATTCGCGGCGTCAGGCTGTCGTGTCGACGCAGAGATATTTGAGTTCGGTGAAGGCCTCGATGCCATGGCGGGAGCCTTCGCGGCCGAGGCCGGACTGCTTCCAACCGCCAAAGGGGATCGGGCCGCCCGTGATCTTCACGCGGTTGATGGCCACCATGCCGTATTCGAGCGCCCGGCCGAGCCGCATCTGCCGCGCGCCGTTGGCCGTCACGACATAAGCGACGAGGCCGTATTGGGTGTCGTTGGCCCGGGCGATGACCTCGTCTTCGCTATCGAAAGCGGTCACGGCGGCGACCGGTCCGAATGTTTCCTCGCGCATGATCAGCGCGTCCGGCGAGGGATCGACGAGCAAGGTCGGCTGGAAGAACAGCTTCCCGGCCGGGTGCCGTTTCCCGCCGACGACAAGCCTTGCGCCATGTTTCAATGCGTCGGCGACATGCTCCTCGACCTTGGTAATGGCGCGTTCGTGCATGAGAGGCCCGATATCGACGGCACCGTCCAATCCATGGCCGACCTTCAAGGCGGCAACGCGCTTGGCGAACGCTGCAACAAAGGCGTCCATGATCGGGCGCTGCACGAAAATGCGGTTGGCCGCGAGGCAATCCTGGCCGGAGGTCGCGAATTTGGCATTGATGGCGATATCGACGGCGCGATCGAGATCGGCATCGTCGAAGACGATCAGCGGCGCATGACCGCCAAGCTCCATGACGAGCCGCTTCATGCTTGCGGCACATTGGCCGGCGATCAGCCTGCCGATCTCGGTCGAGCCGGTGAAGCTCAATGCCCTGACCCGCTGATCGTCGCAGAAGGCCCCGACGATGGTTGCGGCATCACCGGTCAGTACGTTGAAGACACCTGCGGGAAGCCCGGCGCGTTCGCCGAGTTCGGCGAGCGCCAGTGCCGACAAAGGCGTTTCCGACGACGGATGGGAAACGACCGTGCAGCCGGCTGCAAGCGCCGCGGCGGCCTTGCGCGTGATCATGGCAGCCGGAAAATTCCAGGGCGTGACGATCCCGACGACGCCCAAGGCTTCCCTGCGGACGAACATTTCGGTGTCGGGCAGATGGCTGGTCACGCTTTCGACATTGATCCGCTTGGCTTCCTCGGCGTACCATTCGACAAAGCTTGCGGCATAGTCGATCTCGCCGCGGGATTCATCGAGCGGCTTGCCCTGCTCCAGAGTCATGATCAGCGCCAGATCTTCGCGCGCCTCGATCATCAATTCGTACCACCTGCGCAGGATCGACGCTCGTTGCTGCGGCAGGAGTGAGCGCCAGGCCGCAAAGGCATCCGTTGCCGCGTCGATGGCCTCGAAAGCTTCTCTCTGGTCAAGGCTGGTGACCCAGGCGAGCGTTACGGAGGATGCGGGATCGGTGACCTGGAAGCTGCGGCCGGCCTTGCCGGCGACCCAGCGGCCGGCGACATAGGAGAGGTCTCGCAGCAAATGACGGTCGTTAAGCCGCGAAAGGGCTTCATGATAGGTGGCGCGGGCATGGAGCGCAGTCATGATCGGGTCTTTCTTTCCAGATGGTCGCCAGATGTCCAATGCTGTCACGGAATGCCGCGAGAGATTGTCCATTGCAGGCAGCTGGAAGAGAGAAAGCACCTAAAGAGAGAGGCGCCGATGGAGAATCTCTCTATTCGCCGCCGGGCACATCCGGGGAAAGCAGATCCGTGACGGGCAGCACCGTCTCCTCTTTCACGGTCTTGGTGACGATGTAGGTGAAATAGCGCTCGATACCGAGATCGCGATCGAGGAGATCGTCGATCAGGCGTTGATAGGCATCGATATTGGCCGCCATGATCTTCAGAATGTAATCGACGCCGCCGCCGACGGCCCAGCAGGCAACGATTTCCGGAATGGCCGCGACGGCCCGCTCGAAACGATCGAAATCGGCCTGGCGATGGTTGGCAAGCGTAAGCTCGACCATGACATTGGCGATCGGGGCGAGCCGGCGCAGCGACAGGCGCGCGTGGTAACCTGTGATGATGCCTGCCTTTTCCAGCTTGCGAAGGCGAAGCCAGCATGGCGTCGGCGAGAGGCCGACCTTTTCGGCGAGTGCAAGCTTTGTGATGCGTCCATCGCGCTGAATGGCATCCAGTATCCGCAGGTCGATTGCATCCAGTTTCATTTAAAGCCGCTTGTCTGTCATCCGAGGTTTCAAGAGCAATGGCATTCGAAAACGGCACTGACAAGCAGGCTGAGCGGAATTGAATGATCGGCTACGCCGGCGGCAGGTCCGGCATGGAAGCATGTCTGGCGTAAAGCCGCTGCAACTGGTGGCGCAGCAGCAGCGGCCTCATCGAGTATCATTCGGGCGCCACGACCAGCGTCTCGTCGATTTTGGCGTCTTCTTCCGAAAGGCTGCGCTGGCGAGCCAGGCGCAGGAGCGTGGCCAGCAGCAGAACGGCCATCAGTCCGAGCTCGACGGCGATGGCCGTTACTCCCGCCGTGAGATAGACGCTGTCATATTGCAGGACCTGTGCGAATACTGCGCCAAGGATCGCTGGCCCGAGGCCCAGCGAAACCTGCTGCATGGTGGCGAGCATGGCGCTGCCTGCTCCTGCATGTTCATGCGGCACATCGGCGAGCCCGAGGCGATAGAAGCAGTTGACGATCAGTGCCTGACCGAACCCGATCAGGATCGTGGAGGGGATGAGATTGATGACAGCGGGCCGCGGCCAGACGATTTCCAGCGTCACGATGAGCAGGGCAAGCCCGGTCATCTGGATGAGGCAGCCCGTCACCAGCATGGCCTCGCGGCGCATGCCGGCAAGCCGGCGCGTGACGAAGGCGGCCGAGACGAAATAGGAGCCGCCGAGCGCGATCAGTGCATTGCCCGATTGCAGCGGCGTCAGGCCGGCGCCCGCCTGCAGCGTCAGGGCGAGGACGAACATGAAGCCGCTCCAGCAGGTGAAGAAAATGATGGCGATCAGCCCGCCGAAGCGCATGCTGGAGATGCGGGTCAGCGACGGTGGCAGGATCGGGAAGGCGCCGCGCGCTTCCTTGGCCCGCTCGATGCGCCAGAGAAGCGCCGTTAGCGGCAGGATCGGCACGAAACCCGCCAGGCAGAGCCAGTTCCAATGCAGAGACGGGCCAAGCGCCGTCGGCAGCAGCACCGATAGCGTCAGCAATGCCAGCGTGATCATGCCGGACCAGTCCACCGGCACTCTGCCTTGTCCGCGCGTCTCCGGAACGTGGCGCCACATGCAGAAGAGGATCAGGGCGCAGATCGGCAGGTTGATGAGGAAGATGCTGCGCCAGCCGGAGCCGGCGATATCGGCGGAGATAAGAAAGCCGCCGAGGACTTGGCCGATGATGAAGGCGATGCCGCCGATTGCGCCGTAGAGCGCAACCGCGCGGGCGTGGTCGCGCCCGGTGAGCGTGACGTGGATCGTCGCCAGCACCTGCGGCACCATCAGCGCCGCCGCAATTCCCTGCAGCGTACGAGCGACGATGAGGAAGGCGACGGATGTCGCGACGCCGCAGAGCAGCGAAGCAAGGCAGAACAGCAGCACGGCCAGACCGAACATGCGTCGGCGGCCGAAATTGTCGCCGAGGCGTGCACCCATGGCCAGGCAGACGGCGAACGCCACGCCATAGGCGGCAACGAAGAGCTCGAGTTCGGTCTCGCCGGCATGCAGCGAGGCGGAAATGGCGGCAAGGCCGACATTGATGATGGAAAAATCGAGCTGCAGCAGCAATTGCCCGGCAAGCAGGATCATCAGGCCGACTTGGCCGAGCCGGATTGGTGCGGATGACATGAAGACCTCAAAGGATTTCCGAAACTGAGTCCACAGTCTTCTACACCCATGTTAAACTGGTACAAGATACCTGTTTAGACTGGTATAAAAAGTATCAGGCTGGAGAATGAAAATGCACGGCACGCTCGATATTGCCCCCAATCACATGCTGTCGCGAGCCCAGGAACTCGGCGAGCTGCTGCGTCGGCGGCGGGAAACGCTCGATCCCGTGCGTTTGGGCCTCGGCCGCGTCGGGCGAGTTCGTACACCCGGATTGCGGCGCGAAGAAGTGGCGGCGCGCGCCGATATCGGCATCACCTGGTACACGAAGCTGGAACAGGGCCGGCCGATCCGCGTGTCGCCGCGCGTGCTGCTTTCCGTCGCGCAGGCACTGGAATTCAACGAGGTCGAAACCGAGCATCTGTTCAGGCTGGCAAACCTGCCCGTTCCGCCCCGGCTCGATTCTCCCCAGGTGTGCAAGCCGCTGACCGCGGCAAGCCAGCACATTCTCGATCAACTCTGTCCCTATCCCGCTCTCATCCAGACGCAACGCTACAATATTCGTGGCTTCAACGAAGCCTATCGCCGTCTGGTCGGAGTGGACCTCCATGCGATCCCGGCTGAAGATCGGAACTGCATCTATCTGTCCCTCGTCAATCCTGCCTGGCGCGCAAGTCAGGCCGACCCCGACGAGATGCTGGCCCACATGGCTGCCTTGTTTCGCGCCTCCATGGCCGAACATCTCGACGATCCCGTCTGGGAGCGGCAGCTGGAGCGCTATATGAGCGCCTCGGATCAGTTCCGTATCGTATGGGACCGCTATCAGCTCAAGGGCATCGAGAATGCCGTGAAACGCTTCCGTCTTGCCGATGGTACGATCCTTGCGCTGCAATCCAACAACTGGTGGGCAAGCCCCAGCAACGACGACCGCATGATCGTCTACACGCCTGTCGATGAGGTCGGAGCCGAAAGGCTGAAAGCCATGATGAAACGCAGGCGGGCCTGCTAAGGGCAGGCGGCACTCCACCCGCGGGAACCTTTTTGCGGCCGAGTGCTTTTCGTCTGACGATTTCAAGAACGATATGGTTATCCTTTGCCGCGCTCATCTCCTTTTGACCAGCAAGCCCGCGCACTCATCCCACTCGCGCTCCTCAACTTCTTCATGGCCGATGTTCAGGCGGGCATCGGCCCCTTTCTTGGGGTCTTCCTGACCGCGCATGGCTGGCAAAGCGGATCGATCGGCTCGGTCATGACGATCGGCGGCTTTGCCGGCATGCTGATGATGGCGCCGGCCGGCGCCTTCATCGATGAGACGACGCACAAGCGCGCATGTATCATCGTGCTTGGCATCTGTACCGTCCTGGCCTCCATGACCATATTACTGTCACAGGCCTTCTGGGTTGTGGCGCTGTCCCAGGTTGCGACTGCCGTTGCGGGTGCCGCGATCGGCCCGGCTCTCAGCGGGATTACCCTCGGCATCGTCCGGCAAGCCGGCTTCAATCGGCAGACCGGTTACAACCAAGCTTTCAACCATGCCGGCAATTTGGTCGGCGCCGCGCTATCAGGATGGCTCGGCTGGATGTTCGGACTGACGGCGGTATTCTGGCTTTCCGCCGTGTTCGGCGTGCTCACCATCGGTTCCGTTCTGATGATTCCCTCTGCCGCGATCGACGATAACGAGGCGCGGGGCGCCGTTTTCACCGTGATCGGCCCGCAAGGAAAAACGGAAACTGCAATGCAGCGCAAACCGAGCGGTTTCATGGTGCTTGTGGAATCAAAGCCGCTGCTGATCCTGGCCGGTGCTCTCGCATTATTCCATCTCGGTAACGGAGCGATGCTGCCGCTCTACGGGCTTGCCGTGGTCTCCGCCAAGCGAGGCGATCCCGCAGCCTTCGTTGCCCTGACCGTCGTGGTGGCACAGGGCACCATGATCATCACCTCGTTGATTGCGATGCATATGGCGGAAAGGAGAGGGCAGTGGCTCGTGCTGCTGATCTCCTTCATGTCTTTGCCGGTCCGCGGTTTTGTCGCAGCCCACCTGATTACCGCCTGGGGCGTCTATCCGGTCCAAATCCTCGACGGCGTCGGCGCGGGCCTGCAGAGTGTCGCCGTGCCGGCGCTGGTCGCGCGTATCCTGAACGGAACCGGCCGCATCAATGCCGGCCAGGGGATTGTGATGACCGTTCAAGGTGTCGGCGCATCCTTGAGCCCAGCCATTGGTGGTTGGCTCGCGCAGGAAATCGGTTACAGCGCGATGTTCGTTATTTTGGGGAGCTTCGCGCTCGGCTCGATTGCGCTTTGGATCGGCTTTCATGGCGTTCTGCGAGCCGCTGCGGCGGTGCCTGAACCCATTCAGGTTGCATCGCCCAGATTACCAGAGGGGACGTCCTAGGCCTATTGCGGCGCCCGCCAGTCAAGGGAGATATCGCGGTTCACCGCGATGTCTCCCTTGTGCAAACCCTTTGTTTCCGCGCTACTGAGCCGCCGTCCTCGGCGTTCCAGCCTGCAGGTCCGCTTCGTCCGCGAGGATCGCGGCTGCCTCGTTCAGCAGCACGTCCTTTGCGTTCTTGCGGGCTTTCTCGATGGCGATATCGGCACTCAGGCTGCGCTCGTTGGCCTGCAGGCCATCATCCTCTCCAGTGTCCACGCCGTCGTTGATCTGGTCGCGCGACTTCAGGCGATTTGCCTGGGCGGCCATTTCGTTGCGGCGTTCGGTTTCGTTGAGAGAAATGACCTGTCTGTCTCGCTGTGCTTTCAGCACGGCAATGTCTTCGACAAAGCGCTGGAAATCCTTGTCGTTCTGTACGCGTTCATCATGGCGGCTTTGAAGCTGCGGCAGCAATGCCTTTATGTTGCCGGCGGGCGTATATTTTGCCGGCTTGACCTGTGTCCACGGCAGGGCATTGTCATAGCTCGATTCACCAAAGCTCTTGGGGTCCGAAAGGCCCGGCAGGCTAATGTCGGGCGTCACGCCGCGCAGCTGGGTCGTGCCGCCATCGACGCGGAAAAACTGGGCCACGGTCAATTTCAGCTCGCCGAATTTCGGCTTGGCGTTATGGGCGACCTGGTCGAGATTGACAACGGTTTGCACCGTGCCCTTGCCGAAGCTGGGTTCGCCGACAATCACGCCCCGGCCATAATCCTGTATTGCCGCGGCGAAGATCTCGGACGCGGAGGCCGAACCGCGATTGATCAGCACACCGACCGGGCCGGTCCAGGCGGGGGTTGAAAGATCGTCGTTTTCCACCTCCACTTGACCGTCTGCATTGCGTTGCTGAACCACCGGACCTTTGCCGACAAACAGACCCGTCAGATCGATCGCTTCGGCGAGCGAGCCGCCGCCATTGTTTCGCAGGTCGATCAGAACGCCTTCGACCTTGTCCTGCTTCAGTTCGTCGAGAAGCTTGGCGACGTCACGGCTCGCGCTTCGGTAATCCTTGTCGCCTTTTCGCCGCGCTTCGAAATCTTCATAGAAGGCCGGCAGGGTGATGACGCCGATCTTGCGGGTGGCATCGCCATCCTTGACAGACAGGATGGTTTTCTTGGCAGCCTGCTTGTCAAGGCTGATCTTGTCGCGCACCAGGCTGATGACGTGATGCTTGCCGTCGGGGCCGGCATCGGCCGGCAGGATATCCAGGCGCACGACGGAACCCTTCGCGCCGCGTATCATCTGCACGATTTCATCGAGGCGGGTCCCCACGACTTCCTTGATCGCACCGTTCTCGCCTTGGCCGACGCCGATAATACGGTCGCCGACCGCCAGCTTGCCTGACAATTGCGCCGGGCCGCCCGCGACGAGCTCGCGGATCGTCGTGTAATCGTCTCTTTCCTGGAGCACCGCGCCGATGCCGACCAGCGAGAGCTTCATGGAAATATCGAATTCGGCCGAAGCGGTCGCGCCGAAATAGTCGGTATGCGGATCGACCGACGTCGTATAGGCGTCCATGAACGACTGGAATACGTCGTCGCTCTTGTATTTGTAGGCCCGCTCGAGCGAGTTTTCATAACGCTTGTCAAGCGTGTCGCGAATGGCGGCATCATCCTTGCCGGCCAATTTCAGGCGCAGCCAGTCGTTCTTGACACGTTTGCGCCACAGGTCATTGCTTTCCGCTTCGGATTGCGGCCACGGCTGCTTGTCGCGCACGAGGGGATAGTCTTCCTGCACGCTGAAATCGAACTTCTGCTTGAGCAGGCTGCGCGCATAGCTCATGCGATCGACCACCCGCTGCTCATACGTGTTGAAGATCGAGAACGGGATATTCAGGTCTTCCTGGTTGATCGCGTCGTCGATCTTGGTGCTGCCGGCCATGAATTTGTCGATATCCGCCTGCAGGAAGATGATCCGGTCCGGATCCAGGGATTTGATGAACCGGTTCATGACCTTGGCCGACAAAGCATCATCCAGGGGAACCGGCCTGTAGTGGAAACGGGTGAGGAATTCCGCGCTCAAATGAGCGGCCTGCGCCTGTTGCGGCAGTGGCGTCAAAATTGGCGGCGAACCTGCTTCCAGAGCATATGCCGACGGAGCAATTGCCAGGAAAAGGCAGAGTAAACCATATTTCATACGCATCAAATCTTGGCCCGATTCTGGATCATTGAATGTTGGATGTATGATCTTAGGTGGAACAATTATGGTTTTTTGGCAACCAGACAGGTGCTTTCCTTGCGGAAACATTTTTCCAAATGTCGCCAGGAGAGCTGATGGACACCACGTTCTAGGGCTGCCGAAAGGAAGTTCAGAACGGGGACGGAGGTTGTCTGTGTGGGTGGCGTTGGAGACTGCGGAAGGGGCCGTGAACGACCCGCAAGGGCAAAATATCTGCAAAATCCCCGCTGGCGCTCGCTAGACTTCCATGACGTCTTCGAAGGCTTCCGGAAAATTTTCACGTGCCAGCTTTTCGTTGATCACAAGCATCGCCTCATAGGACATCGGATCGAAATCCTTGTCCGCCGCCACGACCTCGCGTCCAAAGAGCAGGTTCAAGCGGGCCGCGTCGAGGTTGCCGCGCTCGAAAGGTTCGGTTCCGAATTGATGCCAGAGCGCGTGCAGGAAAGCCGCGTCGACACGGTGTTCCTGCGATCCCGGTCGCGCGCGGCGCGGGAGCTGTTTGATCGGCGTGACACCCCTTGGATTCGCACGGCGAATGGTGAATTGGATGCCCGTTCCCGGCATGCCGGATGGAAAGCCGCGGTGCTTTGTCATATCGGGAAGCTGCTTGGCCATGGCTATCGTTCCTGCTCGCTACGAGGTTCTGTCGGGCCCTTCCAACGCCAGGGCAACTCGATGGAGAGGGGTATACAGGCGCACTCTGTCGTGATTTCCGTCGTTCCGTCAATCCCGGGACCCAGGCTTTCAAAGGCATTGGTCCGCTGGCCGGGTTCGGGCTGATGTACCGCGTTCACGCGCCACATCGGGATGGCTTGGTCGGCGGCACTTCAAGCCGCATCAGTTAAAAGATGATATGGCTGCACGAGGGAATCGGCTGGAATGCCCCACTCCTTATGTAGTTTGTGGATCATATCCACTGTAAGGGCGCGCCTCCGGTTAAGCACCTCGGAGGCGCGAGACTTGGAGTTGAATAGATCAGCCAAGTCGGACTGCTTGCGGCCCATCATCTCCATGTGAGCCTTGATCAGCTCTATCGGCCCTGGAGCTTCGATCGGGTAATAACGATCCTCATAGGCTTCGATGAGAGTGGAGAGAATATCGAATCGGTCTGCCTCCGGGGTGCCAAAATCGGGCGGCGCATCGAAGTATTGTTCAACCTCGCCAATAGCCCAGGCAAGGTCTTCATCGTTCCTGATGGCGCGGATGTTGTCCATTACACGGTCTCCGGGTTGATATTATCGTATTCTTTACGAGTGCCGACAAATTTGATCAGCACCTGTTGGTATGGATAAGCGACGTGGACAATCAGACGGTATTTGTTCCCCCCAATATCGAAAATAATGCGGTTATCGCTGAAGAAATCGACATTCGCTCCGAACATCATTTTGACATCGGTCGGCCCGCTCCACATCGCCTTGTCGACCACTGCGTACCAAGTCCTTAATGGGGTTTCAGCTTGGGGATGGATTTCCCAAAACTTCCTCAATGTGGACTTAGCGATGATCTGCATGAGCAGTATGTAGCATATTCCCATATCGGGAACAAGGAAAATTTCCCGAAATGGGAACTCCCTGAAAGTCTCTCTTAAAAAATCGAAGTTCAAAGCAATGACGGTTTCCCGGAGCCAGCTTTTTTATGCCCAATGAGCAAACATGGTGCGGTATTTTCCTCTGCGGTTGCTGCCAAGATAAGCTCCTCCATACCTTTGCGTTTCTCATTTCCTCCAAATGAGCAGCACGAGTTACGGCGTCCGGCTCCGCATGATTTTATAGAAGAATGCGAAACAGTTTACCGATGGGCAAAGGACCAGCATGGCCTGCGCCTGATGCCACCGGATGTTCGGGTCCGGTGGCATCGGTCGTCAGAAGCCTCTATCGGGGATCGGATAGTTCTTCGGTTTCGACGTAGCCATAGACCTCGGGCAATATGAACTTGGCCGCGAGGAAGCCGATCAGCGACAGGATCGCCACCGAGAAGGTCGCGCCAGCCTTGCCGAACTGCTCGCTGAGGATGGGGAACACGAAGGCGCCGAAAAAAGACGCTCCCTTGACGAAGACGTAGCCGAATCCCGAAGCCGTTGCCTTGAAACGGCTTGGGGCGACCATGGACGATATCGTCATGCCGTTGGACGCATCCCAATAATGGCCCCACATGAGAATGCAGGCTCCGACGACGATGATGATCTTCCAATCATATTGTATGCCGAGGCCGCCCAGGATAAGGCCGAGGAATGCCAGGCCGAAACCCCACATGGCAACGCCGCGATGGCCGATTTTGGGTAGCATGAGAGGCGCCACATAACCGGAAATCGTCGCAAGGCAGAAGATCAGGGCGGTCACCATGTTCGTGCCGGTAATATTGCCGTCGCTCGACACACCGACACCGCTCAGCACCAGGATGACCGGCAGGTAGAAGCCCCAGGCCGTGAATTCCGCGCCTTGGCACGCGTTGGAAATCCACGAGAAGATCGTCGCCCGCTTCTTGATCGGATCGGCCCAGATAACCTTGAGGAAATCGCCGAGCTTGGGCTTGGCGAGTTGCACATCCTGGTTCGGAAGCATGTCGAGCGGATCGTCGAACAGCCGCTTGGAAACCTCCTTGGCTTTTCTGAAGTGACCGCGCTGCAGCAGGGAAAGAGGCGTCTCCGGCAGGTCGAGGCGCCAGAACAGGAGGATCGCCGCTGGAACGGCGCCGAGCGCGAGAGCGACGCGCCATAGCAGCGAATGGTCCATGCCGCTGATATACATCACCGTGATGATGATGATGGCGAATACCTCGCCGAGCCCGAACATGAACTGCCAGCGGCTGCCCATCTGTTCGCGCTTGCCCTTGGACATCGATTCCATGATGTAGGCATAGCCGTTGGAGATGTCGCTGCCGAGCGGAATGCCGATCAGGAAGCGGATGAGGATCAGTTCCCATATGTCACGCACGAAGGCCTGCGCGAGCGCCAGGACGATGAACAGGATCATCGTGCCGATGAAGACCTTCTTTCGTCCGAAATAATCGGCAAAGACCCCCCCGAGCAGCGCACCGATCAGGGCACCGCCCTGGACGGCGGCGGTGGCAAGACCGAGCTGTGCCGCCGTTGGATTGAAATCCGTCTTGATGAAGATCAGCACAAAGGCGATGGCATAGAGATCCCAGGCCTCGATGAGAATGGTTGCGATCATCATCCAGCCGCCCTGCGTGCTGGATAGCGTATTGGGCTTGTTTAACAGGACTCTCGTCGCTTCATCCGACAATTTCCGTATGGCTGCCGGATCTTGAGTATCAATTGCTGCCATTCACTCCTCCTCCACATGGTCGATCATTGCGCCTTGATTGCTTATGTCGCGAAGCTGAGTTGCACCTTCATTTGCGTGGTCCGGTCGCGGACGATATCGAACGCCTCGCGGATGTGTTCCATCGGCACCGTCGAGGTGATGATCGGGCGCACATCTATGCGTCGCTCCGCTATCATCCGGGCGGCCAGGGCATATTCGCTATGGAAGCGATGTGTGCCGACCAGGCGGATTTCCTTTCCGACCAGGGCATTGAACGGAATATGCGAGCCGTTGCTGACGCCGACCGCGACGATGGTGCCGCGCGGCTTCACGATGGGAAACAGATTGCCCAGCGCGATGCCGGATCCGGTGCATTCGAAACCGACATCGAAGTATCCCTTGTCTTCGGAATAGCCAGCGAGACGGTCGCCGTCGCCCCCATTGATGGCCAGGGTGGCTCCCATTTTCTTCGCCGCCTTCAACGGGGCTTCCGCCAGATCGACGGCAACGACTTCACGCGCGCCTGCCATGCGTGCAGCACCGATCAGAAGGGCACCGATCGGACCCGCTCCCATGACCACCACGCTCTTGCCCAGCAGGCTGCCGGCATTGTTGATGGCATGAAGGCCGACCGAGAGCGGCTCTGCACAGGCTGCCTCGTCCAATGCTGCCTCGCCGACGGGCTCGCATTGAAAATCCTCGACGACGATGAGATCGCGAAAGCCGCCATCGCAGTGCGGCTTGCGCATCGCGCTTCCGAAGAATTGCATTTCCAGGCAATGCTGCTGCTGTCCGGCCTGACAAAAACGGCAACGGCCGCAGGGCCGGCTCGGGCAAAGCGCCACCCGATCCCCTGGCTTTACATTTCCAACGCTTGCGCCGATGGCTTCAACGGTGCCGGCGACCTCGTGACCCAGGATGATCGGTTCGGTGACACGGATCGTGCCGATCCCGCCATCCCAGAAATAATGGATATCCGATCCGCAGATCCCTCCGGCACCGACACGCACCAGGACCTGGCTGTCGCCGACAGCACCGACGTTACGCTCCTCGATACGTATGTCGCCTTGAGCGTGAAGCACGCAAGCTCTCGTCTTCATGAGCTCCCTCCTGTGTTTCTGGGACGCTATCTTCCGTCAGGCAGGATGGAGCAGCCAATCAGCCGCCGCTGCCTTGGCTGTGCCGATTGCCAAACGGCTAGGTCGATAGCGTGAAAAAATCGGGATATTGCGCCTCGACCGACGGCAGATCCTCCAGAATGAGCTGCAGGTGCTGCCTCATCTCGCGCTCGGCCTCGTCGGGCGCGGAGCGTTCGATGCTGTCGACGATGGCGGTATGCTGTCGCACGAGCTTTTGTTGCGGGAAGCTTCTCAATGTGAGGTGACGCACGCGGTCCATCTGCAGCTTCACGTCCTCGATGACCTTCCAGCCATAGGATCGGCCCGCCGCGTCGGCGAGGGTCCAATGAAACTGCTCGTCCAATTTCATGAAGTCGTCGGGCCTGTCGATCGGGATTGCCGTCTGTTCTTCCAGCTGCAGACGAAGATGTCTGACCAGGCGAGCGTCGCTCTTGGCCGCAAGCTCGCGTACGATATGGGTCTCGATCGCTTCGCGGACGAAACGCGCGTCGATCACCTGAGCGATGCTGATTTTTCGGACAAAGGTACCGCGCTGCGGCCTGACTTCGAGCAGACCATCCTCGGCAAGCTTGATAAAGGCCTCGCGCACCGGCTGGCGGCTCGTGGCAAATCGCCCCGCGATGTCCACTTCCGACATCGCCGTGCCCGGACTGAACTCGCCTCGAACAATCAGCCGGCGGAGGGCTTTATATATTTGCGGTCCCACGGGGACTGTCGGCTCCAGCGACCATGCGGTCGTCCGGGTCTCGTCCGTGCGTTGCGCCGTTGTTCGGGTTGGGTGGTCAATCGTCGCCATGTCGCATTCAATATAGTGGACTACCATACTAGTCAATCACAATCCTGCATGCTAATGCAATCGCACATGCAGATCATGCCGTCTCGAAAGGGAGTAATATCGTGAAGCAGACTTGGCGATGGTTCGGGCCGCGAGATCAGGTTTCGATCGACGATATGCTGCAGGCTGGCGTGCAGGGTGTTGTAAGCGCACTGCATCACGTTCCGACGGGGGCCGTGTGGTCCGCAGCCGAGATTGCGAAGCGTAAGGCCGAAATCGGCCGCATGACGGATGGCAGCCCCTCCGGCCTCGCCTGGGATGTCGTCGAAAGCCTGCCTGTTTCGGAGGATATCAAGAAGCAGAAGGGCGAGTGGCGCGAGCATATCGCAAACTACAAGCTTAGCCTTGGCCATCTTCGCGACGCCGGTATCGAGACGATTTGCTACAATTTCATGCCGGTGCTGGATTGGACGAGAACGCATCTGCGATGGCGCCTTCCCAATGGAGCAACCTGCATGCGGTTCGATCTGGTCGATTTTGCCGCCTTCGATCTGTTTATCCTCGCTCGTGCTGCCGCTGCAGAGGAACTGCCCGACTGGCTCGTGGAGCAGGCGCGCAAGCGGCATGCGGGCATGAGCCAGGAGGAACGGCAGCAGCTGGCAAACAATATTGTCTGCGGCCTGCCTGGTGCTGCCGAAAATTTCACGCTGGCGGATGTGCGCGCCCATCTGGAGGATTATGACGATGTCCCGGCGGACCGGCTGCGGGCTCATCAGATAGATTTTCTTTCCGAAGTGGTTCCCATGGCGGAAAAGCTCGGTATGCGGCTGTGCTGCCATCCGGATGATCCGCCGTTCGCGCTTCTCGGACTGCCACGCATCATGTCGACGGAGGCGGATTATGCGGCGCTGATGAAAGCCGTCGACAGCCCGGCAAACGGCATCACGCTCTGCACGGGATCGCTGGGCGCCCGGCCGGACAATGACCTGCCCGGCATGATGGAACGGCTCGGCGATCGCGTCCATTTCCTGCATCTGCGCAACGTCAAGCGCGAATCCAGCAACGTCTACGGCTCCTTCTAC
Source organism: Rhizobium sp. BK289 (assembly GCF_014193575.1). Lineage (NCBI taxonomy): Bacteria > Pseudomonadati > Pseudomonadota > Alphaproteobacteria > Hyphomicrobiales > Rhizobiaceae > Rhizobium > Rhizobium sp. BK289. The sequence continues at coordinate 233,035 of NZ_JACHZO010000004.1, read as the reverse complement.
GAGGCCGAGCATCTCGGAGGAGGCACCGACATGGTGGCGATGATTGCCGCCATCCTGCGCGAGGAGCGCCGTCGTGCCGCCATCGGGCGCGCTGACTGGCAAATTCCGATGCGGCCGGATCACGGGCAGGATATCCTCGATGACCTCAAGCGGGAAGGCCAGCCCGGCTATCCCGCCATCGGGCGGCTCAAGGGCCTTGCCGAACTGCGCGGCATCGAGACGGCACTGTCTCACCCCTCGGCAGGGCTGCAGGCATGACCGATCGGAAGCGCCTGTCTTCGCTCGCCGACATAGCCGGCCCGGCATCAAGGCCCGGCTATGAGCCCGGCCGTCACGGCCGCGGCATCGTGCATTTGGGAGTGGGCGCATTCCATCGTGCGCATCAGGCCGATTATACGGACGCAGCCCTTGCCGCTCGCGGCGGCGATTGGCGTATCGTGGGCGTGAGCCTTCGCGGCCATGACGTTGCCGACGCCCTCAATCCGCAAAACGGCCTCTACACGCTGATCGAACGCGATGCTGCCGGAGCACGCGCAAGGGTCATCGGCAGTATCGAGCGCGTCATCGCTGGGAGCCGCGAGCTTGCTGCCGTGATGCAGGCGCTTGTGGATCCGGCGACGCGCATCGTGTCGATGACCGTGACGGAGAAGGCCTACGGCATCGATCGCGCCAGGATGATGGCCGATCTCAACCATTCCGCCGTCGCGGCGGATCTGGCAAAACCCGCGCAGCCGACCGGTGTGCTCGGCGTTCTGACCGAAGCGCTGAAGCGTCGGCGTGCTTCCGGCATTTCGCCATTTGTCGTGCTGTGCTGCGATAATCTGCCTGACAATGGAGCTTTCGTTCGGGCAGGGGTTATCGATTTTGCCCGCAGATCCGACCCGGCGCTTGCCGACTGGATTGCAACCGATGTCGCCTTTCCGTCGAGCATGGTCGATCGCATTACACCCGCAGCAACCCAGCAGACGCTCGACGACGCCCGGCAAATGACCGGTTGTGTGGACCACGCCGCGATCGAAACCGAGCCTTTTCGGCAATGGGTGATCGAGGATCGCTTTCCGAGCGGACGTCCGGCCTGGGAGACGGGCGGCGCATTGTTTGTCGATGACGTGCGTCCCTATGAGGCGATGAAGCTGCGCATGCTCAACGGATCGCATTCGATGCTGGCCTATGCGGGGTTTCTGACCGGCCGACGCTATGTCCGCGATACGGTCGGCCCGGCCGGCTTTCGACCGTTGATCATGCGGCATCTGAGCACCGCGGCTTCCACGCTCCGGCCGCTGCCGGGCATAGAGCTCGACGCCTATGCGGCGGATATTCTTGCCCGCTTCGCCAATCCCGCCATTGCCCACGAAACCCGCCAGATCGCGATGGATGGCACCGAGAAGTTGCCGCAGCGCCTGCTGGCACCGGCCGTAGAGCTATTGGCCAAAGGCGCGGATACAGAGCCCTTTGCCTTCGCCGTCGCAGCCTGGATGCGCTATTGCCTCGGGCGTCAGGACGACGGCACGGCTTATGCGCTCAACGACCCGCGCGAGGCCGATATCGCCAAGGCTATTTCGGGTGTCCGCTCGCCGTCGGATCTAGCCAGGGCATTGCATGCCCTTCCGGGGTTATTTCCCGAACGCCTTCGATCTGACCCCAAATGGCTGGATGCCGTGTCGTTCAGGCTTGGCAGAATGATGATGGATGGGATGCGGGCGGCAGTCGCTTCCGAGCTGGCGCATTAGCATACGGCCGATGCCGTCTCTGATGACGCGCAAGTCTTCAAAATATCCCCTGTGGACGAATCACATGCTTCCCTTGTCGAAGGGCCGATCGGCTCTAGTTTGCGAATCTCTAATGATTTTCTAGGGTTAGTGATTGTGAGTTATGACTGGAGCGGCGTCCGGACACGGCGCATCAAGGCGATCAAAATGGCGGTTTCGGCAGTAATCGCCATGGTAATTCTGGGTGCGCCGGCAATGCTTTGGCTGAACGGTTCGTTCTGAACGATCCGGAACTTTAAGAGTTCAAACAATATTCAACGAGGCGAAGGCCGAATTCCCTGCCTTCGCCCTTATTCTCTTCAAGGTGCGGCTGCGCCACCCTCTTCCAGATCGGCATAGACCAGATAACGCAGCGGGCCGGATGTTACGGCGTCGAAGGGAAAGCATGTCGCGAGCACGAGATGAACACCATGCGCATCGGGGTCGATCCCGGCCTCATCCCAGCGTGCGACGGCCATATGCGCCACGCGGAAGGTGAAAATCCGGCCATCGCGGCGCGTGATCGTGATCTGGTCATTTTCCTTGATATTTCGCAGGAAGGTGAAGTGCGTGTCGCGATGCGCCGCGTAAACCGCCGTTCCGTTCTCGCCGGCTTCCGGCGTATTGTCGAGATGACCGGGACCGAAGGCCAGCGCCTGGCCGCTTGCGCCATTGAGGGCGATGGCGGAAACGCCAAGACGCGGAACCTCTATGCGCGCCGCGGGCCAGGTGTCGGCCCAGCTCCAGGGCTTGACCGGCAAGCCGGACGTCACGCTCTCGGCAAAGGCGCGCTCCAGCAGAACCTGAGCCAGGGCTGCCTTCGCGTAGATCCATCCGCCCTGGGCAGCGAGGAAGAGGCCTATGGCTATGAAAATGCCGGCGGCCAGGGACAGAAGGGAGCGCGCTGGCGCGCTCCCGATCGATTGGATCCGAGCGACGGCGCTCATGCCTTGCTCCTTCGCGATATGAAGATCAGCAGCGACGCTCCAAACAGCAGGGCAAGCAATCCCTGAAGGATGAGAAGCATTGCGGGTGTTGCCGTCTGCGGCAGGGGCGGGCTTGCCGAAGGCGGTGCCGAGATCTCCTGAACATCTGCATCGCCGTTGACACTTTGCGACTTGTCGCCCGTCTGGTGGTCCCTGGTGTCTGCCTTCGCTTCCCGCATCGCCTCGATGCCGAGGAGCTTGTCGTAATCCCAGCCGGCCGGCAGCTGCAGCGGGATATCGGCCGTAGTCAGAGGTGTGTTTGCCGGGCGCAGACGCTTGCTGTCGACCGCGACGAGGCTCGTGAGGCGTGTCACCAGATGATGCTCCAGCGCCAGCTGCAGGATGCGCTTGTCCGCTTCCGTCTGCGTGATCTTGCCAAGGGTGAGATTGACTTCGGCATCGTCGATCTGGCGGCGTGCCCAGATCTTGGAGATGCCTTTGGCGTTGCTTGCCTGATCGAGCGGCAAGGAGATCGTCCACGGGCGGTCACCGACCATGCCGCTGATGGTCAGGCTGCCCGCGGCTTTCCCCATGCGGGCGGCCAGGACCAGCGGTTCGCCATGATAGATGTCGGGCAGGAGGCTGGGCGACAGGTTGACATTCTTCTCCGAAAAGGCAGCCGCGACATTGGTGACTGCCGGGTTTTCCAGCTTGTCGAAGAGGATGCGCATACGCTCATCCACCTCGGCGACCGAACCGATATGGGTGAAGCTGCCGCGGCCGAGCTCGGCGGCACGGCTCATCAGGTAGGTGTTCGGCGCGGAGCCGATGCCGACCATGAAGATGCGCGAGCGTCCACGCGATTGGGCGATCGCATCGAGAAGCTGCTGCTCGTTGTTGACCTCACCATCGGTCAGGAAGACGACCTGACGCAATCCCGAAGCCTGATGGCTGTCATCGAGCGCTGCCTGGAGCGGCGGCAGCATTTCAGTACCGCCGGCAGCGTCGAGGCCGGTGACGAAGCGGCGTGCGGAGGCGATATTGTCCGCCGTCGCCATGACCGAATCCGGGAAGAATTTGGTCATCGTGTCATCGAAGCGAATGACGTTGAAGCGGTCATTCGTTTTGAGCCGGGACAGGGCATAGTCGAGGCTCGCCCTTGCCTGTTCGATCGACGTGCCACCCATGGAGCCGGAATTGTCGATGACGAAGACCACTTCTCGGCCGGCTTTTTGCGGCGTTGCCACAGCCGGCGGCGTCACATAGGCAAGCACATAGTCATCCTTGCCAACACGTTCGCGGAAGAGACCGACGCTCGGCGCACTGCTTGCGACAGCACTCCATTCGAGTACGAAGTCACGATCGGCCGTCGTATCGCCATCCAGAACGATCCGGCGCGCACCGTCGCTTACCCTATCGATCTCGACTGTGTGATAGAGGCTTTTGACGTCGTCGAGCGGAAAGCCGGCATTGAGATTGACCTTCAGCGTGACAGGATTGGTACGATCGCTCTCCGGCGCCAACAGCGGCGCGGAAACGGGCTTGCTGACGCCATTGCGCGACGAACTCTGCTTGGTCTGTCCCCAGCCGGCCTTCAGGTCTGCCCGCTGCGTGATGGCTTCGGCATTTTGCGGTGTATAGCGAGGAGCAACGACCAGCGGAACCCGCAAGGAGAAGCGGCCATCGGCCAGGTGTACGGCCTGCTGATATTCGATCTGGACGACGATCTTTTCATGCGGACCTATGTTGGCAACCGCATTGGTGAAGACATTCGGCCGTTGCTGCTCGACCAGGGACGCCTTCTTTCCTTCTCTGCGCGCCTTCTCATAGATGGCGCGTGCGGCCTGCTTTTCCTTGATATCGGCGACAATGACCCGGTTGCCGACGATCATCTTCAAGGAATAGACGGCGCTGTCCTCCGGAAGAGGAAATACGTAGAGGGCTTCGACCCATTTGTCGGTCGAATTTTCGAAAGCCTGGGTCAGGACCGCACGTGCCGTCGGTCCGTTGACGTCGATGTCGACATCGGTCGCAAGGCGCGGCGCCTCGGTGTATTTGCCATCCTGTGCCGTCTGGAGAAGAAGGCTGCCCGCGCCCATGTCGTTTGGGGTGACGAAGGCCGCCGGCTGCGCCTGCGACTCCAAGGGATGAAGCAGGGCGAGAATGACGGCGAGCACCGGCAGCAGGATGGCATTGCTGAACCATAGGAACAGGCCGGCTCCTGTAAGGACGGCGTACTGATTTCGATTGCGTGAAAGGCTTGGCGAGGCTGACATGACAGGCTCCTTGTTCGCTGTGGAATGACTGAAGCCATTGTGAACAAAGGCTATTTTCCCGCCAGCGTAAGCTTTGCCCTGTTTCGTCCGCATCTTGCCGCAAACGGTCTTGCCGGTGGCGGTCATGTGTGGAATTGTGAAGAAAATTACGCAATCAGGAAACGAGTGAATGGTCCAGGGCGACCCGTATCTATCCGAACATCAGAACAGCGCCGTGGCGGCGCGGGTTCGCGAAGAGATCGCCCGCCGGCGCATTTCCCGTCAGCGTCTTGCCAACGATGCGCGCATCAGTCTTTCGACCTTGGAGAAGGCTCTTTCCGGCCACCGGCCCTTCACGCTTGCGACCCTTATCCGCCTTGAGCAGGCGATGGGTGTCGTCCTGCGCGATGCGAGCGGAGCACAATCGACTGTCATCAACGACAAGCCGGGCCATGCCCCTGAGGAACTCGGTGCCTATTCCCGCGCTTCGGTCTCGTGGCTCGAAGGCACCTACCTGACGCTGCGTCCGTCCTTCGGCGATCCGAATGCGATTTTCGCCTATTGTACCGAGATCGCCTGGGACGGAGAGCGTACCTGTTTGAGCTTCCGGGAACGCGAGCGCAGTGACGCCTCGTTTTCGCAGCATGGCTCGGTCTCCGTTCCGCATCTGTCGGGGCATATCTATCTGGTGACGAATTCGTCCGGGCAGTACCGCATGGCCATATTGTCGCGGCCCAGCATCACGGGCGAGATGTTTGGCCTTCTGACGACCTTGCGCGCCGGGCAGGGCTCGCATCTCACGCCCGTCTCGACGCCGCTGGCCCTGCTGCCGATCTCGGCCTTCGCGCAGCCCTCGCTGGGGCGCGTTTCGGCGGGAGACCAAAATCACGAGGCCTATACCGCGATCATGCGCAGGATTACCGGCGAGAGCTACGCCGGTTTCGTGGGCTGAGAATGGTGGCAGCCATTATCGGGCATCGTGAAAGATGATGCCGACAGTGTGACGCATGCCAGAGCGAACCCGGCTGACCCCATGCCGGAGATTGACTCGGTAGTTCCCCTTTGTTCCTCGCACCGGGCGGTTATGAACCGCGAAGGCGACGGCATCGCCTTGGCGAAGGGGCACGACCTCCACACGGCTTTGCATGCGCGGCCGCTGCTCCGTCAGAACAAACTCGCCCCCGGTAAAGTCTCGGCCCGGCTCGGAAAGCAGGATCGCGACCTGGATCGGAAAGGCAAGCTCGCCGTAGAGGTCCTGGTGCAGGCAATTGAAGTCTCCGGGCACATATTGCAGCAATAGCGGCGTCGGGCGTGCCTGGCCGGCCGCATGGCATTGCTTCAGGAAGGACGCGTGCTCATCCGGATAGCGCTCGTCCGCGCCCATGCGCTCGTTCCATTCGTTCGCGATCCCGGCCAGATGAGGATAAAGCGCAGTGCGTAATCCGCTAAGAAGTTCGGGCAACGGATAATTGAAATAGCGGTATTCGCCTTTTCCGAAACCGTGACGCGCCATGATGACATGGCTGCGGAAGTGGCGTTCCTCGGGGTAAAGGCGGGAGATTGCATCGCATTCGCCGGGTGCGAGAAGCTTCGGAAGGATGGCGCAGCCGAAACCGTCGAGTTCTCCAGCAAGGGTCTTCCAATCATAAGCGTCGACCCGCGCTTGGACAGAGCGTTCCATCGGAGATGGAGCAAAAGTGGATAGCAAGGTGTTCATGTCATGTCCTCGGTTTGGGTGGGCTACCGCGAGCGTTGGAAGCGCCCGGTCGCCGCGAGAACCTGAAGCCTAGCGTCCGAACTGGAACCGTGGCCACCCGATTTCCGATGAGCCGTTTATGCGAAGGGAACTCAATCTCCGCCGTTACCGATCCGCCGGCCTGTCGCTCCGTCGATAAGGTGAAGCTTGCCAAGGTCGGGCTTCGGGGAAATGACGTCGAAGCCCACGACGAAGAGGTTGGCCGGCCGGTCGAGGGGATCGGCTACCGCTCCAATGCACCTTTTCCGGCGAGAATATGATCGCGGAACTTTACTATGCGCGCGACCCGCGTTTCGGACTTCTTCACGGAGCCGAGGTTGATTACATAGCTTTTCTTTCGCCCTGGTGTCAGATCGTGAAAAGCCTCCGCCAGCTCGGGATCGGAATCCAGCGCCTCGATCAACTCGTCTGGCAATTCGATTTCGGCCACCTCTTTCGCAGGCCTCATGCCCGCTTCCGCATATCCCATTGCCTCCTTCAGATAGGCGCGGATGATGGGTTCCAGTTTTGCCACGGCGGCATTGTTCACGAAGCGGATCATATCGGGATGCCTGGTATTCTGCCCTTGTTTTTCGAGCACGCCCTCGGGGTCCTTCATCAGTGCCGCGTTGAAGAAAGTGAGGCGAAAATCGCCGCGAAATGCGCCGATGATGACGATATTGCGGCCCTGATGCATGTAGCATGGATGTGCCCATTTTACCGTCTCGATGAGCCCCGCTTCCAGACAGATTCGACGCAGCTCGTTCAGACCACCAATCCATTGTCTGGTCGAACAGTCCGGGGTCGCAAAGCGTTCGCAGCGTCCGCATCCCTTGCTGAAGAAATCCTCGATATCGGTAATCATTTCCTCATCCACCTCCAAATTTTGCTAGTCGACGCGTCGAAACAGGATAATGGGCCCGATGAAAGCAAGCGGCAGGACGGTGCAAGCATGATTACACCCCCGGCTTGCCGCGATGGCCTCAACTTACGCTCGTCAGCACCTGTTCAAGCCTTCCAAGAAACCGCCGCCATCCAGCTTTGGCACCTCCGTAGGCCTGTTTCTGATCCGGCCGGAAGCCGCGCTGCTCCACGCGCAGATGGGTTCCGTTCTCCGTCGGTGCCAGCGTAAAGGTCACGACACTCTTCAGATCGAAAGCCGGGTCATCATGTGTGAAATTCCATGTGTAGGACAGTCTGCTGTTCGGCTCGATGACGAGCACCTCACAATCCAAGACACCGCCCCAGTCGCTGCGAAGAGTAAACCTGTGGCCCAAGGCGGGAACGAAGTCGTTCTTCATCAGCCATTCCGCCATCAGATGCGGCTGAGTTAGGGCGCGCCAGACCCGTTCCGGCGGATGAGCGATGTCTCGCTCGACGACGGCGGCGCGCACCTCGGGCGATGCTTCTTTCATTGATCCATCCTGCCGAGCAGATCTTCGAGATCGTCGAGCTTGTCCTCCCAAAAGCCAGCCATTTGGCTTGCCCAATCAACCAGCGGCTTAAGAGCGTTTCGCCGTACGCTATAATGGGTCTGGCGTCCTTCATGCCGGTCACCCACCAGCCCCGCCTGTTTCAGGACGGCAAGATGCTTCGAAACACCTGGTTGGGATACCCCGGCATAAGCGGTGAGCGCAGCAACGGTCTGATCGCCATTGTGGCACAATCGCTCGAAAATCGCCCGCCGCGTCGGATCGGCGAGAGCCCTGAAAATTGGATCGTGACCGTTGGCCATGGCAATTCATAACTCTCCAGCTATTGGTTGGATGAATAGCTGGAGAGTTATGAATAAGTCAAGTATGCATATGGCCTTTCATCAGAAGCTTCAGAACACGCACCATCGTGGCATTTTCCATTGATCGTCTTTTTCAGGCGGTCACGAGTCGCGATGAGCTTCGATCGGGAGAGGTTGGCTCATTCAAGCCGACGGCCGGTCGCTCCATCGAAAAGATGCAACCTTCCAAGATCGGGCATTAACGAGAGACGCTCTCCAACCCGCGTACTTACCCGCTCGCGTAACGCCGTCACGAGATCGTCCGATCCCATGCGGGAGACGATCAGCGTCTCTGCTCCCGTGGGCTCAACCACGACGACGTCGGTATCGATGCCGGCTTCGCTGATCGAGATGTTCTCCGGCCGAATACCATAGATGATCTCGGCTCCTCGCGTGACATCGAGCCCTTGCGGCAACGGCAGGCGTCCGCCGCCATCAGCGACGAATTCCAGCGGGCCGGCGCTGCTGATCTTGCCGCGAATGAGATTCATCCCCGGAGAACCGATGAAGCCGGCAACGAAGAGGTTGGCGGGTCGGTCGTATAGCTCCAGAGGCGAACCGATCTGCTCGACATAACCGTCGCGCATGACGACGATGCGGTCCGCCATCGTCATGGCTTCGATCTGATCATGGGTGACGTAGATCGTGGTCGTGCGTAAACGTTGGTGCAACTGCTTGATTTCCGAGCGCATCTGCACGCGCAGCTTGGCGTCCAGATTGGACAACGGTTCGTCAAAGAGAAATACCTGTGGCTGACGCACGATCGCGCGGCCCATGGCAACGCGTTGGCGCTGGCCGCCGGACAGATTGCGCGGATGGCGGTCGAGCAGGTTTTCCAGGCCGAGGATCTGCGCCGCATCGCGTACGCGCTGCCGGATCTCTTCCTTCGGCGCCTTGGCCAGCCGGAGCGAAAAACCCATATTCGCCTCGACGGTCATATGCGGATAGAGAGCGTAGGATTGGAACACCATGGCGATGTCACGTCTTTTGGGCTCGACATCGTTGACCACCTTGCCGCCGATGGCGACATTGCCGCCGCTGATCTCCTCAAGTCCGGCGATCATGCGAAGCAGGGTCGATTTTCCGCAGCCCGAAGGCCCGACGAGAATGACGAACTCGCCGTCTTCGATATCGATATCCACACCATGCAGAACTTCGAAGTGACCGTAGCTCTTGCGGACATTCGCCACGCTGACCGATGCCATATTGATCTCCAATTAGAAAAACGTGTTGTTTGATCGCCCGCGCCCTGCCGACCTATGCGATCGTTGCGGCGGAATAGGGTGCGAGGGCGGCATCGATCGACGCAATGCAGAGATCCCGCGCGCGAGGTGGAACCTTCTTTTCAACCACCGCCGGATAGATCCGGGGGAGGTATTGGCTGATCAGCGTTTCGGGAATATCACCGTCGAAGCGCGCAAGCAGCGTCTCGACCGCTGCTGCTGCCCGCTCGTCCGGCCAATAGTAACGGATGCGGTCGCTATAGCTGAAGTGGCGCTGCAAGCGCTGTTCCTCGACCAAGCCGCCATAATGGGAATTCCAGTGACCCGGACTTTCGAGCATGACGGTCTCCATGGTGGCATAAAGCGTGCCGGGTAAGGTCTCACCGGCGAGAATAGACGCGATGGCATCGAGGCCGTAGAGCGCTTCGCGCAAGGCGAAAGTCAGACCCGGGCCAACCTTGAGGACCGCAAATCCGTCGTTCACGAGGGCGGCAAGCGCCTCCGCAGGCTGGTAGTCCGTGGAGTGAGCCTCGAAAAGTAGGCCAGGCATCTGCTCCAGCGCGCCGGTCAGAAATGACGCCCGATCCGGCCTGTAGATGGCGACATTGGCATTGCCGAACTCGACGCCGGGCTGGACGACAATCGCGATCACTCGCTCCAGGGCTTTCTCGACGCCTGCCTTGGCGAAAGCTTCGCGATGCACTGCCAACGTGTTTATCGCCGCCTCGGGTCGCGTCACCTCAAGCTCGTCGAGGGCATGGGTGGCACCACCCGGCGGCGGGACCTCGGTGCCAATAATGTAGATTGGCGAGCGGCGGCCGGAGCGGCGAGCAGCCTCTTCCGCTACGCGCGCCAACCTTGCTGCGCGCTCCGCCGTCAGCTCGTCCGGCAAGGCGGCGGGCTCGCCGGCGCAGCCCATCGATGTATCGAGATGGATCTTTTCGAAACCCGCCTCGATGTAGGCCATTATCATCGCCTCGGCCTTCACCATTGCCTGTTCCGCGGGCAGCTTCTTCCATGGGTTCGGCCCGAGATGGTCGCCGCCGAGGATGAGGCGATCGATCGGAAAGCCGACCGTGGAGGCGGTGTCTTCCACGAAACGCCGGAAGTCGCGCGGCGTCATACCGGTATAGCCGCCCTCCTGATTGACCTGGTTGCAGGTCGCTTCGATGAGAGCGGCCGCATCCTCGGAAGTCGCGCGCCTCAGTGCCGCCTCGATGACAAGCGGATGTGCGGAGCAAACGGAGGCGATGCCGCGCGGCAATGTCTTGATGCGATCGCCGAGAAGCTTTTTCAGCGCCGCACGGCGATTGTGTTCGAGGGACGCGTTCATCCGAGCATCACGACCTTGGTCAGGTGGCGGGGCGATACCGTATCGACACCCTTCGACTGCGCTGCCCGTTCGCCGAGGATCTGCAGAGCCGGCAACACGCAGAGGCCCGCAAGTGCCGGATCGCAATCGACAGTCAACTCCAGATCGCCTGGGCCGCCAAAACCGATGACGGTGGCCCCCTTTTGCCGCAGCTCCTCGACCAGCAGCGTTTCCGCGGTCTTCTGGTCGGCGCTGTAGAGCATGACAACAGCGGTCTTTTCATCGACGAGGCTGATCGGTCCATGGCGGTATTCCAGGGGATGGAAGCCCTGAGTGATGATCTGGCTCATCTCCATCAGCTTCAAGGCGCCTTCCAGAGCGATGCCGTAGAGCGATCCGCTACCGAGGAAAACGAAATGCGACCGCCCCTCGATGATACCGGGGAGGGCCTTGTCGAGCCGATCGGCCAGGACGCGCGCCGATTGGACGATCGACAGCGGAATCTCCACGCCGACCATCTGCATGCCCAGGAGCAGCATCAGGCTTGCCGAGACCGTCATGACGATGCCTTCGTCGCCATGGGTCGCCGCTTCGATCAGCCGGTCGCAGTTCTTGGCAAGCGAGCTTTCGGGCTCGACCGTGATGGCAGTGACGAAAACGCCGGCTTTGCGGCTTGTCTTGGCGGCAGCAACGGTTTCCGTCGTTTCGCCGCTGCGGGAAAGGGCCACCAGATGGACCTTCTGCCAGCGCGGCCAGAAGGCGGCCGGCCGGTTCAGCCATTCCGCACCCGGTACGGCAATCGCCGGATAGCCGGCAAGATTGGCGTGAGCCGCAAGCGACAAAGCAAGATTGTAGGATGTGCCGCAGCCCAGAAAAACCGTCAGTTCGGCATCATGCGGGGCGGAGACCGGTCCAATCGCCTTTTCCCAATAAGGGAATTGTTCGAATATCACCTTTTCCGTCGTATTCATATCAGCTCCGATTTACTTGACCGATCCGGCCAGCAGACCGCTGACGAGGTATCGATTGAGAAAGATGACGACCAGGGCGGGGATGATGATGGCAATCGATCCGCTTGCCGTGATCAGCCCATAGTCAATGAAGTTCTTGGTGACGAATTCCGGGATCAGCACCGTCAGGGGCTTCGTCGCCTGCGGCGAGAAGATGAGCGGGACGAGATACTGCCCCCATGCGCCAAGAAAGGTCAGGATGGCTGCCGCCGTCAGGCCGGGACCGGCAAGCGGCAGGACGATGTTGAAGAAGATGTAGAGCCTGCCGGCGCCATCGAGCTGTGCCGCCTCTTCAAGCGCGATCGGCAATGCCTCGAAGACGCTGCGCAACAGCCAGAGCGACAGGGGCAGGTAAGCCGAGACATAGATCAGCGCCACGCCCACATAAGTATCGACCAGATGCAGGCTGATCATGATCCGATAAAGCGGAATGAGCACGGCATAACCGGGGATTGCGAGCGTCGCGACGACGGCGGCAAACAAAAAGCCCCGGCCTGGAAACTGGATCCGCGTGAAGGCGTAGGCACCGAGTGCCGATATCGCCACGCAAAGAAGCGTTGCAGCCACCGAGGTGACGATGCTGTTGATCAGTGCGGCGCGAAACTGCGACCAGACCTGAACACCGCCAATTCGAGCGATATCGATACCGAACAAGCGCGAGAAATGATCCAGCGTCAAATGCTGCGGAAAGAAATGGATGGGTCTAGCTGAGAAGTCCTCGGTCGGCGTGACGGAGCTTGCGAGCGTCCAGTAGATCGGCCCGAGCGACCAGATCAGAAGAACCGCGACACCGGCCCAGATCAGCAAACGATAGGAAAGGCTCTGTTTCATCAGTCAAACCGAGTGTTGCGATAGACGCGCAGGACATAGACGAGCGAGACCAGCAACGAGACCAGCGTGATCACGAGAGACAAGGCCATGCCGTAGGAGAAGCGCAGGTTTTGGAAGGTCTCGAGATAGATCTGGACGAGAACCGGTCGCGTCTCGAGGCTCGAGCCCGCCAAGACCCAGGCTTCGTCGAAGAGGTTGAATGCATTGACGGTCGCGTTGGTCATGGCAACGGCAATGGCGCTGCGCACCAGCGGAAGCGTAACAAGGGCGAACATCTGTGTGCGCGTCGCACCATCGATGCGCGCGGCCTCATAGAGATGAGCGGGAATGCTCTGCATGGCGGCCAGCACGATGACGACGGTCAGGGGCATCATGCGCCAGACGTGGACCACCGTGACTGCAATGATGGCGCTGGTGCGATCGTTGAACCAGACGTGGTTTTCGAATGGCAAGCCGACCGCCGAGAGAATGCCGTTCAGCAATCCCGCACCGGGTTGGTAGATCCAGAGCCAGATCACCGCATTGACGACACCGGGCAGCGCCCAGGGCAGGACGACAGCTGCGAGTAGCCATTGCCGGCCGACCTTGACCTGATTGATAAGAGCGGCGGCAAGCACGCCGAACACGGTCTCGGCCACGACTGCGAGCACAACGTAGAGAAACGTATTGATCCAGGTCGTGCCCAGTTGCCCGTCGGAGAGCATGCGCGTGTAGTTTTCAAGCCCGACAAAGGGCGTTCCCGCCTGCATCGGATTGACCCTGTGCAGGCTGTCCCACACCGTTCTTCCGATCGGGTAGAAGACAAGGGCCGTCATCGTGATCAGGATCGGCGAGATAAGCAGGATACCCAGCATGGTGTCGGCCTTGACGCCGGCACCACGCTTGCTCCTGCCACTGGCAGAGATTGCGATTGTCATTGCGCCGATGCCTGCTTTGCCGCTTCGGCGATGTTCTGCATGGCCTGATCGACGGTGACCTGGCCTTTTGCGGCGCTATTGATCGCCGTATTTACCGCACTCGAGAATTCCGGATACCAGGGGGGAGTGCCCTGTCGGAACAGCGGCTCGACGGTCTTCGATTGCGCAACGAGTGTATCGCCGCTCAACAACTGGCCGGCGGCATTGAGCTCCGACAATGCCGAAGTGCGGGTCGGCAATGCACCATTGGCCGCGTTCTTCTTCTGGAACTCCTTGCTGGTGAACCATTTGACGAAGGCAATGGCGGCTTCCCTGTTCTGCGAAACGCGGGGGATGGCGAGCGCTTCGGGAAGGCCGAAGCTGCGGGTCTCGCCGCTTGCCGTCGGCACCAGGATCGCCTCGATCTGACTGGCCACTTTCGACTGCTTGGGATCGTTCATCTGGCCGATCCTGCCCGGCTCACCCGAGATCATGATGCTGGTGACACCCTGGGCAAACATGCTCTCATTGATCTGGCTGTCCTTGAGGCCGGTGGAGGCGGGATCGACGAGACCTTCCTTCAACAGCATCAGCTCGAAGGCCAGCGCCTTGTAGCCGGCGGAATCCTTCGAGACGAAAAGCGGCTTGAAATCCTTGTCGAACAGTTCGCCGCCGAAGGCCTTGGTTAGCAGGTACCAGCTCGTCGACGCACCTTCGGTCGCCGAAAGCGGCAGGCCGATCGGATAGGTCGTGATCTTCTTTTCCTTGATCTGCTTGGCAGCGGTGACAAGCTCGTCGAGTGTCTTCGGCATTGTCGTGATGCCCGCATCAGCGAAATGCTTCTTGTTGATCAGCATGACGCGGAAGTCGTTGGTATAAGGCACGCCGAGCAGATTGCCGTTGACCGTGAAGATCTTGGAGACACCGATATCCTTGACCGTGTCGGTGTCGATCACGTCGTTGAGCGGCAGATACCAGTCTGCGGCGCTGAACTGGCCGGTCCACGACCAATCGAATTCGGTGACATCGGCCGGCGCTGTTCCCGCGATCAGCGATGTGACGAGCTTGGGGCGGATATCGTCCCAAGATAAGGTTTGCATGTTGACGTGGATGCCGGTTTCGGCTTCGAAGTCGCCGGCGATATTCGGCGCTTGCGGCGAAGGCATCAGCACCGTGATCGATTGGCCGGCAAGCGGCTTCGCATCCTGAGCGAGAGCCGGAACGGCGGCAACGAGCGCCGCCAAGGCGACGAATGGCAAAGTTAATTTACGCATGTTCCCTTCTTTCCTTGTTATTGAGGTCTGCTTCACCTGAATGCACCGCTGCGGTCTTTGCCGTTGCGGCGATTTGCGTGATCCAGCCGTCATTCACCGGCCAATCGAGAAGACGGGCGGCCGCCAGAAGAGCGCCGCCGATGGGAGGAAGTTTGGGGCTCACAGCCGGACGGCCGATGCGCCGCTCCAGTGCGGCAAGCAGGGCGCGGCTTGCAAATGTTCCGCCGGCATAGGTCCAGTCTGCCGCCGGATCGCAATGCGGCGCTATGGCTTCGGCATGCTTTGCAAGCTCGGACGCCGCCTCGCCGATCAGCTGCTTTGCCGCTCGGTCGCCGGCACGTGCGACGCGATCGACGAGAACCGAAAGGGCAGCGATATCAGCACGAGGGTTTTTGAGTTCACTTACCCAGCCTCCCAGAGCGTTGACCGGGTCGATACTGTCGAGGTTCAGGAATTCGAACATGGCCTTGGCCAGCGCGGTCGGGCCTGCACGGCCGTCGAGACTCTGGCTGACGAGACTGAGTGCTGTCCGCCCGATCCAATAGCTGCTGCCTTCGTCGCCGATGACATCGCCCCAGCCGCCGACGCGTGCAGAAACCCCAGCGCTGTTGCGCGCCCAGGCCATCGAACCTGTGCCGGATAGGATCAGAATACCTGGCTCTCCGGCAAAGGCGCCAAGATGTGCTGCGTCGACATCGTTGAGAATATGCCGCTTCGCCTTGGGAAAGCTGGCCTCGATCGCCTCGCGCTGCTGCTCCGACAGGCGGGCCACTTCGCCATAGGCCGGCAATGCGGCGGCGACAACCGCCGGCTGGTCCCGCTCCAGGAAGGGGCACAGCGCAAGATCCAGTTCGCGCCGCCAGTTCGGATTGTCCATTGGATTGACGCCGCCGCTGCGCGACATCTGGAGTATGTTGCCGGCTCGATCAGCGAGCGCGACCAGCACCTTGCTGCCGCCGCCATCGATGCCGAGGATCAGCTCGTCGCTCATTCCGGCGCTCCGAGATCCGCAATCGTCATCTCGACGCCGAGATTGACGAGTTCGCTGCGCCAATGCGCGGAAAGGCCCGCATCGGTTATCACCTTGGCGGCATTCAGGGGAGCGACCTTATAGGTTGCCATCGTGCCGAACTTCGAGGAATCGGCGAGCACGAAACGATGCGCTGAACGGCTGAGCATGCATTTGTTGAGGCTCGCTTCGGCGCTGTCGACACTATAGATCGCGCCATCCGGGCTGATGGCGCTTGCACCGAGGAAAAGCTGATCGAACCAGATGCTCTCGAGCATCGCTTCGGCCTGCGGTCCGACGAGCGAAGCGTTTTCGCTGCGAAGCTGGCCGCCGAGCAAGACGACTTCCAGATTGGGGATATTGAGGAATTCTTGCGCCACCGTCAGGCCATTGGTGAAGATGCGAAGCGGCATCGGGTTCAGGCGGATGAGCCGTGCCAGTTGCAGAACCGTCGTGCCAGCATCGAGAAAAATGGCCGTGCGCGGCGTTAGCAGATTGTAGGCAGCCGTTGCGATCGCGCGCTTGGCCGACAGATGGCGCTTGGCCCGCTCCTGAAAGGCAAGCTCCACCGACGACCCCTCGGCGATCCGGGCGCCGCCATGCACGCGGTCGATGGCGCCTTCCCGCTCGAGGACCTGCAAGTCCCTGCGCACCGTTGCCAGGGAGGCGCCGATGGCATCCGCGAGCGCCTGAATGGTCGAAAATCCATTCGCATACAGATGGCTGCGAATAGCGTCGAGGCGATCCACTTTCACTCCCCCGGCTTGGCTCAACGAAAACTCCTGTCCCACGAAGGTTTCTATTTCGCTCAAGTTTCCATTCAATAAGATCAATGTCAATCATGATTCTGATCTTTTTTGATCTAATTTCTAATCGGCGGAAACCACAAAATGTGAGCGCGCGGCATCCTCTTGCGAAGAAGCCGCGCGCTCACATGATGTCTGGGACGCCCAAATGGACTAATGATAAGCGGGCAAGAGATTGCCGTGCTGCTCGATCATGTCGTCAACAAGCGTCCATATTTGATCAGGCGACAGCTCCGCCGAGGTATGCGGATCAAGCAGAGCCGCCTGATAGATGCGATCCCGTTTCTTCGTCAGCGCCGCCTCGACCGTCAGTCCTTGCACGGAAATACTCAAGTTCATTACGGCGGCGAGCTGCGAAGGTATCCGCCCGATGCGCATGGGCTGAACGCCGTTGTGATCGACATGGCATGGAACTTCGACAATGCACTCGTCAGACAGATTTTGGATCAGTCCGTTGTTCGGGACATTTCCGTAGATCAGCGCGGGCTGGCCGGTGACTGCCGCGTGAATGATGCCGGCCGCATATTCATTGCTCCGGCAGACATCGATCGGCTTGCCGCCTTCAAGGTCGCGGCGCAACTCGTGCCACTCGGCGATCTGCACCTCGCAACGGCGGATATATTCATCCAGGGGAATGTTGAGCCGCTCGATCAGATCGCTACGGCCTTCCTTGATGTACCAGGATGTATATTCCGAAAAATGCTCGCTCGATTCCGTCACGAAATGGCCGAGCCGCTTGAGAACATCAAAACGGACCCGATCATCCGAAGGGACGCGTCCTTCCTCGGCCAGGGTGCGCAGGCGCGGATAGAGGTCCTCGCGGCTGCCATCGGCACGCAGCTTTTCATATTTGAGAAAGAAGGCGATATGGTTGATGCCGGCCGAGAGATAATTGATGTCGGCGACATCCTCGCCAAGGCAATCGGCAAGATGGGCGGCTGTGTGCTGTACGCTGTGGCAGAGACCAACGGTCCGGATGCTCGGAGCAATCTCCTTGATCGCCCAGCAATTGATCGCCATCGGGTTGACGTATTGCATGAGCAAGGCATTCGGGCACACTTCTTCCATGTCGCGGCAGATCGCTTCGAGAACGGGAATGGTGCGAAGCCCTCGGAAGATGCCGCCAATCCCAAGCGTATCGGCAATGGTCTGCCGGAGCCCGTACCGTTTCGGGATTTCGAAATCGGTCACCGTGGCCGGCTTATAGCCGCCGACCTGCATCATCAGAATGACAAAATCCGAACCTCGCAGCGCCTGCCTGCGGTCTAGCGTCGCCTCGACGTGCACCTTGTCGAGATGAAGCGCCTCGCATATGCGCCGTGCAACGATTTCGGATGTTTTCAAACGTTCCGGATCGATGTCGAAGAGGCTTATGACATAATCGCCACCGCTTTGGCTGGAGAGGACGTCGCCCAGGATGTTCTGGGCAAAGACGGTGCTGCCAGCACCGATCAGGCAGATCTTTGGCATGGAAAAGCCTCCACAAGAGATATCTGTGAAGCTGAATGCATCTTTCAAAATCGGATTTCTTCCCGATAATAAGCAGATTATTCCCGGATTCGCGCCGCGGTGCCGAGTAGTCATGCCAAAACTTCACATATCCGCCGAGGAGGGTGCTCTTCTCGCATCCCAGGGCGATTTCATGATCGAGCGTCACATCGCCGGCGCCATGAACGCAGCGCATTGGCACGATCATGTCGAGCTGAACTATCTGCTCGATGGTCAGATGACCTACATCTTCAATGGGAGGCAGGAACAGGTCGAGGCGGGGCGGCTGGTGCTCTTTTGGGCGGCTATTCCCCATAGAACGGTCGCGGTTACGCCGAATGCTCCGCTCGTCTGCATCTATCTTCCGCTCGTTGATTTCCTCGGTCTGCCGATCGATCGCGGCGTTCGCCAGTCGATGATGCAAGGACGTTTTTTCGCGGATGCGCGCGCTTATGCAGCCGACGCAGTCCTTTTGCCTCAGTGGGTGCAAGACTGGCAATTTGGCGATGCGGCCAAGCGCCAGCTGATTGTGGATGAGGTCAAACTCAGAATACGGCGCTTCGTTCTCGATGCTCCCATCGACGATCATTCTGTCGCCCGCCAATCCTCGGCATTGGGCGGCGGCGCCGCCATAGGTCGAGCCGAGACGCTGACCGACCTCATTCACGCCCGTTATTCCGAGCCGGTCAGCCTGCCGATATTGGCTGGGCTTGCCGGCATGCATCCGAGCACCGCCAACAAAATCTTCCGCAGCTTCCTTGGCATTCCTGTCAACGAATATCTCACGCGCTATCGTCTGGCGCGGGCGATGCAGCAGCTTGCGGAAACGGAGGCGCCCATTCTCCAGATCGCCTATGACTGCGGTTTCGGTTCCAGCAGCCGGTTCTACGATATCTTCAAGCGTCGAACGGGAACGACGCCAAGGCTATTCCGTTCGTCCCTCGCGCGCGATGGGAAGGGGGACTGATGTTCGATTCCCCGAACAGATAACGGCCCGCCGCCGCTTGTCGAGGCTACATTGCGATACAATCGGGCTGCTTCCTGAAATCTGGCAGATACAATTCGGCGCGATCCTCCCGTCAAATCATCGATCGGGCAGGAGTCCAAAATGAAACTCGCATTCCTTGGCGCATTTGTCGTCTCAAGCCTTGCTGTCGGCGTTGCAGCTTCGCAGTCCGCCGACCCCGCGACGCCCTCCGAAAACGCCTCGCCGATTTATGGCGTAAACATCCCGGAAGGTTATAGAGACTGGAAATTCATTGCGCCGGCGCAGGAGGCCCCACCGCTCGACGAGCTTCGCGCGGTGCTCGGCAACGATATTGCCGTCGACGCCTATAAGAAGGGTACCCTGCCTTTTCCCGATGGTTCGATCCTTGTCAAGCTGGCCTACAAGCGCAAGCAATCGACGGAGTTTGCGCCGGCAACGGTGCCGGGAGCGCCGACAACGGTGCAGGTCATGGTGAAGGATTCGAAGAAATATCCCGATAGCCACGGTTGGGGCTTCGGGCGGTTCATCGATGGCAAGCCGGTGGATATTGCGCAGCACGAGACCTGTCTCAGCTGCCATGTCGGCAATGTGAAGGATCACGACTACGTCTTCACGCGCTATGCACCATAAGGTGCGGCGATATTGCGCAATTGGAAATCGCCGGCCCGATTTCTTTAAATCAGGCCGGCCGGCTATCCACGGTCTCCTCCTCCCGCCGGGATAGCCGCTCCTATCGCTCCTGGCGCTCAGCCATGAGGCCATTCCGCTATTGCGGAAGGAGGTCCTGACAAGCCCAGGCAAGTCGATGATCTTGCGGACTTTGACGTTCCCGCCGCTGCGTCTTGTATCCCACACCGAACCCAATATTCGCCATCAGAGGCTACGTATGGCGCGGCGCGCTTGCCCATGCGGCTGCGGCTTTCCGGCGGACATCCTCTCGCCGACCAATCCGGCTGGAGGCACGTTGTGTGCATTTCCTCTTTGCCGACAAAGCCTGAAAACGCGGCTTCTGTAATCCATCGTAGCCTTCCTCGGTCTTGATACGGACGGATACAATTCGATACGGTTGAAGACACAACGCAGATACACGCGGAAAGCAGAACTTCACGGCATTCAACAACCTCCCAAATATATGGAGTTCCTGATGTCGTCTTCATCCTTCTCATTGAATCGACGCGCCTTCGTCACCGCGGCTGCTGTCGCCGGTGCAGCGGCGCTGCTCAAGCCTGCGATGTCCTTTGCCGGCTCGGAGGCCTTGCCCGATGGCGTCAAGCCCTTCAAGGTTCATATCCCCCACAGCGCGATTGCCGAGTTGAAGCAGAGACTTGCGACGGCACGCTGGCCGCTTAAGGAAAATGTCGCCGATGATTCCCAGGGTGTGCAGCTCGAGCGCTTGCGCGATCTCGTTGGATATTGGGCCGACGGCTACGATTGGCGAAAGGTGGAGCAGAAGCTTAATTCCCTTCCGATGTTCATCACGGAAATCGACGGGCTGGATATCCACTTCATTCACGTGCGCTCCCAGCATGAAAACGCAATGCCGATGATCATGACCCATGGCTGGCCGGGCTCGATCCTGGAAATGCTCAAGGTGATCGATCCTTTGACGAACCCGACGGCCCATGGTGGCAAGGCCGAAGACGCGTTTCATCTCGTTGTACCGTCGATTCCCGGCTTCGGCTTCTCGGGCAAGCCGACGACGACGGGCTGGGGCTCGGATCATATCGGCCGGGCATGGGGTACGTTGATGCATCGCCTTGGCTATGAGCGGTTCGTCTCGCAGGGCGGCGATTGCGGCTCGGTCATCTCGCAGCGCATGGCGCTTCAGAAGGTGCCGGGATTGCTCGGCATCCATCTCAACATGCCCGGCATCGTCCCGAAGGAGATTGCCCACATCCTTGCAGCCGGCGATCCCGCTCCGGCTGATCTGACGGACAAGGAGCGCGCCTGTTTCAACAAGCTGGCGGCGTTCTATCGCGACAGCTCGGGCTACGCCAATATGATGGTCACCCGTCCGCAGACCATCGGCTATTCGCTCGTCGACTCGCCGGTCGGCCTGGCCGCTTGGATCTACGACAAGTTCGTCACCTGGACTTACAGTAATAAGCAGCCGGAAAAGGTCTTGAGCCGCGATGAAATGCTGGATGACATCTCTCTCTACTGGTTCACGGAAACCGGAACGTCCGCGGCCCAGATCTATTGGGAAGATCATTCCAACAACTTCAATGCCATTCAGATTCCGACGCTGCCGGTTGCCGTCAGTGTCTTTCCCGGTGAAATCTACCAGGCCCCGAAGAGCTGGACCGAACGTTGCTATGGCAACCTGATCTACTTCAACGAGGCCGACAATGGCGGGCATTTCGCCGCCTGGGAACAACCGGCGATTTTCACCGATGAAGTCAGGGCGGCATTCCGGTCGCTGCGTTAAGGGGTTTCGGCCTCCTGCCTGGTGAAAACCTCGCAGGCGAGCGATGCCTCAAGCCGCCTGCGGGCGAGGGGAAGCGGTATGGCGTATCCCCTCGACAGACAGCCGGCTTCGCAGGTCGAACTTGTGAAGCCGATGCCTGATTTGATCCGCGAGTTTCAAGAGGTCGCAAAGGCGCTGCGGCGCGCCGAGAGCGAACCGACACCCATCAGGGCGGCAAGGATGACGGGGATGCATACGAGATAGGCCGTGCGAATGCCCGCATGTTCGGCGACGAATCCAAGCAACGGCGGAGCCAGGAAAAAGACGACGAACGACATTTGCCCGAGAGCGGCAACATTGACATGTGCCGGACGATCGGTGCGCTGTGCGGCGGCTGAAACCGCCAGCGGATAGACCGCGCTGCAGCCGGCGCCCATGAAGGCAAATCCCACGAGAGCCACATTGGGATGCGGGGCAAGCCAGACGGCGCAAAGCCCGGCGGTCGACAGAAGCAGCAGGAAGAGCGCAACGGCCCTGGAGCCGTAGCGATCGACAAACGGGTCGGCGAACAATCTTGCCAATGCCATGAAAAAGGTGAACAGCGTCAGGCCGAGCCCCCCGATGAACGGCTCGGCGTGAAAGACGTCGCGCATGTAGATCGCCGACCAGTCGATGCCGGCGCCCTCGACCAGGAATGCCGCGATCCCGATCACGCAAAGAGGCAGCAGGCCAAGCGTTGGCAGTGCGATATGGCCTTTGTCTGCATGGTCATGCGTCGCGCGTGCGGGGGTATTTCGCATACCGGCGATCGTGATGAAGCCGACGATGAGGACAAAGGCGAATGTCAGGGCAAGATGCAGCTGCATCGGCACGCCTGTTTGACGGACCGCGGAGGATACGAGAGCGGTGACGAAAAAGCCGAGGCTCCAGAAGCCATGCGCCCTGTTCATCACACCCCGGCCGAGCTGGGCCTCGATGCGATCGATTTCGACGTTAAGATTGATTTCGAGAGCGCCCGCCAGCAGGCCTTCGCAAAACAGCACGGCAAAGACCAGAGGCGCCGCACCCATCCATGGCACGAGCGCGAGCATCGCCGATGTCCCGAGCACGGTAACGAACGCGGTTTTGCGCGCGCCAAGGCGCGCTACGACCGGTGACGCCAATGTCAGCGATATCAATGCGCCGATGGCGGCACCGATCAACGTCAGGCCGAGCTCGGATTTGTCGATCTGCAAGGCGTCCTGCAGATCGGGAAGGCGCGACAGCAATGCGCCCATCGATACCGCAAAGAGGAAAAAGCAGACATAAATTCGCTGCTGCGGTTGAAGGCGCATTTCGGATGCTCCGGAGAATCTGAACACGGGTGAGATGGAACGGGTCTATCTCAAAGCAACCAGTGCTGGCAATACACGCGCGTCTAAATGATCCTACCAATTGGCGGCTTTTCTTCCGACCATTTCCGCTGGGTGCGGCGCAGCCTGTAGTTGGTCAGCGGCGGGAGGCGATGGAGCGGCGATGAAACCGTCCGCGCGCTCCGTCGCCGCTTTCTTAACGATCAGACTAGCTCGACCTCCTTGCCTGCATGTCGGAAAGGTCGATCCCATGCGTATCGAACCACCATTCCGGACTCATCTCAGGATATTTGTCGCGAAGGCGCAGATATTTGGAGTGTAGTCGCTCCTGGCGCTCAACTTCCTGCTCGAAATAAGGATGGTCGAGTTTTCCGCCGAGCACATGGATGCGACGAAGGAGTTTTCGCAATACATATCCTTGCTCCTTGCTTCCCGGTCGATAGCCGCTCTCGACGATCTTCATGACGGTGTCGCTTAGCGTGCTGAGCGCATCGCTGGGCGGCGTGCCGTTCAAGATCATGTCAAGGCGTTCGGCACCAAACCCGACGTCGATACAGGTCCCGAGCGGATTGACGATATTCCCGATCTCAATGCCGTTCTTGTAGAACTCGGTGCAGTAACCGCTGACGCTGCCATCGCTCCATATGCATCCGTCATCCGGTACGATGGGGATACGGTCTCGATAAAGCGGCGACCATTCCTCCAGGCGGTCCGGATGGATCGTGACATGGTCTGGCACCAGGCCAATCGAGCCGAGAAACTCGATCCAGAAATCGATCGCGTCACCGACGCTCATTTCTCGGAAGGAGAAGAGACCGAGCATCGTGAAATGAAGGAAATGCGTCCCGTCCCCGATTTCGTCGAGATCGCCCATTCGCAGGCAGGCCTGAACGTTGGCAACGGTTCCAATGTGGGAGGGATCGGAGAAGAGTTGTTTGTACTGCTGCATCCCAGCGCTGCAGAAAAGCGTGGTATTGTCGTGCGGCCATACGGATTCTATACGTGTGAAGTCGATGTCTTTGGAAAGACAGAAGTCTTGGTATTGCTGGATCAGGCGTCCCGCGATGACATAGGCAACCTCCTTTGTAGTAAATGTGCCTGGGCTCAAAGATAGTGGCATATGGTGCTGACGGCAATCCATATACGCCGGGTCATGTCCGAGCTGGGCCTGAGATCGTCTTCTTCGGCCCGTCAGATTATTGTCGACACAGCCAATTACTGCTTTGGCAGATAAATCCTCGGCTATCCCGCTAGATTGTGCGTCGTTCTCATCTTCGAACAGGGATATCGAGCATCGGCCAAAAGGCCGATTTTCTGCCTAAACTGCTCATAATAGCGTTCAGCAGCTGTGGTTGGTGAAGACCTATCTCGACATAATACTGATAACGCTGTCCTCGGCTTGAGGCGACCAAGCGAGCTTAACCGCCATGACCGCGAGCGGCGTTTAATTTCTGCCGGGCTTTTTCGCGGGTTGCGTCGAAATCAACAGCTTGCGGCGCGCCGCTGGCTTTACCCTGCGCCCACAATTCGCGCAGATGCTGAATATCGTTCTTCCGGCTAGCCCATTTCGCAGACCAGTCACGCATGGCTTCGCGGACAATTTCGCTGCTACTGGCATATGCACCACTCTCGACCGCATCGCGTAAAAGCTCAGCTTGCTGCGGCGTTACTGCAATGCTGACCTTTGAGACATTAGACATGGCTGTCCTCATCCGCTTTCTGGTAGGAAGTTTACCACCAAACCGATGCTCCAGCTAAGCAGATTGCGGGGAGAATGTAAGATCCATTTCACTGGCCCGAATCCTCTGGGTTAGTCTCTTCCGCGCGCTCGGTAGCATCTAAACCCATATAGGATGGCACAACATCCCGTTTTCCAGCCGTGCGCGCGGCTGCCTTGTAATATGACAGGGCGCTTCCTATCTTTTGGCCATCACCCAAATTTCACACACGGCTGTGGCAGACGTTTCAAGGACGTCGATAATTTTGCGCGTCAAGCGCTGCCGAGCCATTTCGCCGCCTCGGGCGGCCAAGGATTTCGATTGAACATGCAAAACACTGCCGCCGCGCCGGCGGCGGTAAAGCCGCGCGAGCGCGGCGAAGCCGTCAAACGGCCGGACACGAACTGGAAGCCATATCCCTGTCTTCTCACGAGGCAGGAGCTTCAGGCCATCATTGCCGATCAGCTCGGCTGAATTCAACAACGACAACAAGGAGAAAGAAGATGCAGGTCATCGTCAGAGACAACAATGTCGAACAGGCCATGCGTGCCTTGAAGAGGAAGATGCAGCGGGAAGGTCTCTTTCGGGAAATGAGGGAGCGTCGCGCCTATGAAAAGCCTTCCGAGCGCCGGGTTCGCGAAAAAGCACAGGCGGTTGCCCGGCAGCGCAAGGCTGTGCGCAAGAAGCTGCAACGCGAGGGGCTCTTGCCGACTGCCAAGCGCCGGGCTTCGGCTCGATAACAGCTCAACGGCGGCCGGTGCATCGAGCCGGCCGCGAATATCTTTTGAAGAGGGCGCGAGATGGAAGAATTGAATAATATCACGGTCTCCGATGAGCGGCTCGAAGATTGCCGTGACGTCATCGAGCCCGATCTGCGGGATTTGATAGACGATACGATCGCCGCCGGCTTCACGGCCGAGGAGGTCCTGATCGCAATCAGCGAACTGGTGGCGGAAGATTTCGCCGCGGTCGTGAAGATTCCCAGCGTCCACTAGGAGCTGGTGACGAATATTGTGATGCGCGCAACCGCTATCGAGCGATTGCGCAAATCCCGTTCACCAGCGCCTTGATTTCGTAGACATATAGAATCAGCGGAGCCGAGCGTAACGGTAAGCGCGCGAGCGGCGCTTCTGTCCTTTCAAGTGACGAAATCCTGTGGATTCAATCTGAAAGCGGGATGTCCTCGTGCGAATGGATGAATTGAAAAGTCATTGTGTTAGGGCGCTTTATGTAGCGGGCGTGAACGTGAGAGGGCGGTTTCTT
This sequence comes from Rhizobium sp. BK289, assembly GCF_014193575.1. Taxonomy (NCBI): domain Bacteria; kingdom Pseudomonadati; phylum Pseudomonadota; class Alphaproteobacteria; order Hyphomicrobiales; family Rhizobiaceae; genus Rhizobium; species Rhizobium sp. BK289. Next base: position 207,020 of record NZ_JACHZO010000004.1, on the reverse strand, counting down.
CGTTCAACCCGGATAACACAAGCGGACGAGTTGCCGATCTCATGCGTCTCATCCTTGTCAATGATGTCTCGACAGTTCGCGGTGGCGCCACCAAGGTGGCGTTGCAATGTCTCGATGCAAGCCGGGATGCGGGCCTGACCTGCGCCATACTGGTCGGCGATGACGGGGAAGGTCTCAAGCCGCGGTTCGCCGGTATCCGCACGGTTGCGCTTGGCGAACGACCCCTTCGAGAAGGTCCGGCGTTCGGGGATATCCTCGCGAAAAACTACAATCGGCGCGCTCATGAGGCGATGGAGGGTTTGCTTCGGGAGTCGGATGAGGAGACCGTCGTCCACGTGCATGGCTGGTCCCAGATCCTGTCGCCGTCGATCTTTTATGCACTTGCCAAACACGAGGTCAAAGTCATCGTCACGGCGCATGACTTCTTCCTGAGCTGTCCGAACGGCGGGCTCATCAATTTCCACAGCGGCGATGTTTGCGATATCAAGCCACTGTCTGCCGCGTGTCTCACGACCAATTGCGACAAGCGCAATTATTTCCATAAGCTTTGGCGTTTCCGCCGCACCCTGACACAGCGGGGTGTCGGCGAGGAATTCTGGAGCCGCGTCGGTATTGTGCTCGCCCATGAAAACATGGAGGCGCATCTGCGCTCCGGCCCTTTGCAGCACTTCATGACATTGCGCACGCCGACCGAGCCGTTGACGCGGACGCCGGTGGAGGCGTGGCGCAACCGCCGCACCGTCTTTCTCGGCCGCATGTGCTGGGAAAAAGGTGTGCGGACGCTGGCGGATGCCCTTAATCAGACCGGCAGAACCGCCACGCTCATCGGGCGGGGGCCGTTGCTTGAGGAAATGCAGCGCGCGCTGCCGCATTGCTTCGTGCCCGGCTGGCTGAGCGATGAAGAGGTTGCGAGGATTGCCGGCGAAGCGCGTGTTTTCGTCATGCCGTCGCGCATGCCCGAGCCTTACGGCCTGGTTGCCGCCGAAGCCTTGATGTCCGGCATCCCGGTCATCGTCAGCAGCAACGCGCTGATTGCAGAAGAGGTCGAAAAGCATGGCGCGGGTCTGGTTTTCACAAGTGGCGATGCCGCGTCGCTGGCGGAGAAATTGGCGCAGACCGATGACGACCACCTGATGCGGCGGTTAAGCGAAGGAGCATTGGCCCTCGGCCAGCATATCGCACCGAGCAGAGCGGAATGGGGACGCCGCATGGTGGATATCTACATGGGGCGGGGCAGCTTTTCGGAACATTAGGTTGGGGGGAACAATAATGCGCGCTTTGGTGACAGGCGGTTGTGGCTTCGTCGGCCGACATCTGATCCAGCGACTTCTTGCCGAGGGATTGGATGTCGTCTGCGTCGATTCACTGGTTACAGGAACAGGGGCGCTTCATCCTGATCTATGGCAGCGCTTTACGCGTTCGCGCTTCAGTTTCCATGAGGAAGACTGCCGCACGTTCTTCACGCGCGCGCCTGAGCATTTTGACTATGTCTTCCATCTGGCGGCGCTGGTCGGCGGCCGGGTGACGCTGGAAACGCGGGCACTCGATGTCGCCGAGGATCTGTCGGTCGATGCGGAACTATGGCAGTGGGCGTCGCGGGCCAAGCCGGGTTCGGTGATATTCTTCAGCTCCAGCGCAGCCTATCCGGTCTCGCTACAGACCGTCGACAATCATCGGCTGCTGGCGGAGGACATGATCAATTTCGACGCCGCCGTCGGCGTGCCCGATCTCAGCTATGGATGGGCGAAACTCACCGGCGAATATCTGATGAAACTCTATGTCGAGCGCTATGGCCGGCGAGCCATCGCCTATAGACCGTTCAGCGGCTATGGCGAAGATCAGGATCTCGCCTATCCTTTCCCGGCGATCTGTCGCCGGCTGCTGGCGGAAAAGGGCGCGGCGGAAGTCTTCGTCTGGGGCTCCGGCCGTCAATGCCGCGATTTCATCCACATTTCCGACTGCATCGAATTCATCTGGCAGACGCGGGAATTGCTCCCCGATGGTGCGAGCCTCAACCTATCAACCGGCATCGCCACCTCCTTCATCCAATTGGCCGAGACCATCAGCCAGCAGATCGGTTGGCAACCTGCCGTCATCGGACGATCGAGCCACCCGGAAGGCGTCTTCTACCGCTGCGGCGATACGGCCCTGCAACGCTCCTACGGATTAACTCCCTCGATCAGCCTGGAGGAAGGGATCGCACGGATGCTCGAGCATCTGCGGGTAGAGCAGGCGTCCTATGCGCTGGCCATGTGAGTGATGAGCAATCAGTTCAATGTGGCAGATGTCGGCGTGGAAAATCGCCTCGGCGGTATCACCGCCGGGTCGATGATTTGATGTCGCATCTGAACGCGGCGCGAAGCGGGATAACGTATCGATCTCCTCGATGGTTTGCCGGTGCCGCAAAACCATTGCAGAAATCCGCTTCCCACCCCACAATCAGGGTAAGGAGATCACAATGCGCAACCGCCAAGCCTTGACCGATCACGACGAGCCGTTCATCCAGCGCCAGCTTGAATCTGGCCGTTATCATGACCGTAACGAAGTCATCCACGCCGGCAGAGCTTGACCAGATTTTTGACGACGTGGCTGCCAATTTCGGCCAGTGATTGCCGGCAACTAGTGTCGGCGGTATTATGAGCTTATTGAGGGCTTGCAACGTTTGCGGAGCGCGGGACCGTTCACGAAGGGCCGGTGCCGGGGCTTCGTGTTATCGGCTACCGCCGCACAACGTCGATTGCTTTCGTCGTTGAACGCGATCAGGTAACGATTTTGGGTGTTTTCCGGCGTGGCCGGAACGTCACCGCGGATATGCTTAGAGATCGGCTATAACAAGCGCGTTCAATCTCAGAAGCGAGCCATTTCCCGCTTTACCTTGTCAAGGAAGAGCCCTCTCGTCTCGTCGGTCGAGCGGTTCATGTCGTAATGGGCAAGGAAAACGACCGGGGCGAAGGGCTTGATCTGGGCGCGCAGGACACGCTTGACGATCTTCTTCGGAGGGTTGCCGGCGATGAAGGCGCGGAACGGGTCGGCGCCATAGGTCAGCACCGCCCCAAGCTTGCGGATGTGCTGCAGCTTTGAGCGCACCTTGCCGTCAACGAGTTCGAAGGAGACGCCGGGCAGCCAGACCCGGTCGAAATAACCCTTGAGGATCGCAGGAAAGCCGAAATTCCAGACGGGCGTGACGATGACTAAGGCTTCCGCGCGCTGCAACCGCTCGACATAGGATTTTACCGCCTCGATATTGCCAGGATAGTCATGATAGATCACGCGGTCTTGGCGTGACAGTACGGGATCGAACCCTTCCGCATAAAGATTGCAATCGTCGACCTCGTGGCCGGCGCCCTTCAGGCTCTCGACGGTTTGCCGGTGCAGCGCGGCGCCATAGCTTTCCTCGACCGGATGGGAATGAAGGACGAGAACCTTCATGAGGCCTCCATCAGCGCTGCAAGGCCGGGGAAGAGGTAATTCTTGCCGGATTTGAAATCGAAATTCGGATCGTCCCAGGCAATCATCTTGCCAGGGTTGAGCAGGCCCTTCGGGTCTGTTTCCTTCTTGAAGGCAAGCTGCACGGCGTCCGTCTGCTTCATGCCGCCTTCCTCCAGCGTATAGCGATGCGGGTTGAAGATCGGGCAGCCGTGGTCCTGATGAATCCTAATGATCTCCTCAAGCCGCGCCTCTGAGGTATAGCGCACCAGCGGCAAGCCCGAGCACTGGATCTGGCCGTCGAACTTGATGAATTCGAGATGACCGGGCACCTCGTCGCCGAAAATCTCCACCATCTTCTGGACTTTGGCGACGTGGTCCGGCCCCGGATACTGCACCTGCAGATAGGTGATCGACGGATCGACCTTGATAGCGCGCAGCGTCGTGTGGTTCCAGGCGAGTTCATAGGCATGCGGAATGCCCTTCATGCTCTCCACCTTGTCGGAGCGGAAGGTGATTTCACCCTTCTGCTGCATGGTGAAGGCAACGAAAGGATCCATCGAGTGCGGCGCGATCATCAGCGCCACGATCGATTGCCCCTGACGGATATAGGGCTTGTGGCGGGTAAAATATTCGTGCGGAATGGGAGCGGCGATCGGGGCGATCTCCTTGACCAGAATGCCGTTGCATTTGGCGAGCGCATCGGAGAAGCGCACGGCATCCATGAAGTCGTCATAACCGACCAGCACATCGACCCAATCATAGGCCGGCGCCAGCGGCATCTCGATTTCGGTGATGATGCCGTTGGTGCCGTAGGCATGGCTGACCTTGGTCAGATCCCAGCCGGTGAGATCGAGAGTGCGGGGTTCTGCTTCCATCGTCACGACGCGCAGCCGCAGGATGTTGCCGAGATCGCGCAGGCCGCCCCAGGTGATCGAGCCGACACCGCCCGAGCCGCCGGCGATGAAGCCGCCGATCGTCGCCGTCTGCGCGGTCGAAGGATGGAAGCGCAGTTCCTGGCCCGAATGGGCCCTGGTCTGGCGGTCGAGTTCGGCAATAACGATTCCGGGCTCGCAGACGACGCGGCCGGGATGGATCTCCTTGATCCTGTTCATCGCGGCGAGATTGAGCACTATACCGCCGGAAAGCGGCATCGCCTGGCCGTAATTGCCGGTGCCCGCGCCACGCGGCGTGACGGGTACGTCATGCGCGTAGGCGACCTTCAAAGTGCGGATCACCTCTTCCTCGGTCTTCGGCGTCACGACGAGATCGGCTGTGACATTGTCGAGCTGGGCCTTCAGGATCGGTGAATACCAATAGAAGTCGCGGCTCTTCTGACGCACGAGCGCCGGATTGTCTTCGACGGCGATGCCTTCGAGTTCTTTCTTGATGCGCTGGTAATCCGGCATGTCAGGCTCCAATGACGCTGTCGAGTTCACGGTAATCCGGCAGGCTACGGTCGATCACCTTGCCCTTGCGAAGGACGACGCGGTCGGACTGCGGACGGGAAAGGAATTCGCTCCATCGCCTGGCGCTGAAAAGCACGAGATCGGCGGGGCTGCCGACGGCGATCCGCCCGATATCCGGGCGGCCAAGTATCTCTGCGGGCGAGGTGGTGATGACCCTTGCGGCCGTATCCAGCGGATGGTCGAGATGCAGGATGCGCACGGCTTCCCGGAACACTTCGACTGGATCGAGATCGCCATAAGCATAGAAGGGATCGCGGGTATTGTCGGAGGCAACGGCTGTGGGAACACCGGCGGCGGCAAGCTCATGCAGAAGGGTGACACCGCGCCAGCGCGGTGTGCGGCCGGCATGACGGTCCTGCAGATACATGTTGCACATCGGCAGCGAGACGATGGAAATCCCGGCCTTGGCGACGAGTTCGATGGTGGCGCTTGCCACATCCTCGTCCTGCCGGGCAAGCGAGCAGCAATGGCCGGCTGTGACCTTGCCCGTGAAGCCGTTGCGAAGCACGGCTTCGGCAATCGCCTTCAGCGTCAGCACCTCCCTGTCTTCCGTCTCGTCGACATGCAGATCAATGTCGAGACCGTTGTCGGCGGCTGCGCGGATCAGTTTGTCCAGCTGGCCCTCAAGGTCCGGATTCATCTGAGTGACACCGCCCATCAAGCCGCCGGTGTCGCGAACGACGCGAAGCAGATCGGCGAAGAAGGCATCGTCCACCATGCTGTCGAGCGGAAAGAGAGCGACGGCCTGCAGCGCGATCTTGTCCTTCCAGGCTTCGCGAACCGAGGCGAAAACCTCGAAGGAAATGCGGTGCTGCGGCGCTAGTGAATCCAGATGGGTACGGATCAAGCCTGTGCCATGGGCGTAAGCCGAGCGCAGCGAGAATTCCATGCGCTTGCGCACATCATCGGGCGACCAGTTGGCTTCGCGGTCGGTGCGCACGGCATCAAGCGCGCCCATGAAACTACCGTCCGGGTTGGAGCGGCGCTCCCATATGTGGCCCTTGTCGAGATGGGTGTGCATGTCGGCGAAAGTCGGCCAGACCATGCCCTCCCTCATATCGACCTTGGCATATTCCACCGGCGATGTACCCGGCGCGCGGATATCGCTGATAAGGCCGTCGGCCACGACGATATCGGCCTTGACGAGGCCCTCACTGGAGGGTGCCGGAAAGCCGGACAGCGTCACGGCGGGAACGGTAGCATTGCTCAGCACGAAGCGAGCGGCATTCGGCGGCGACATGAAGGCGTGGGACATCAGTTCTCCCGCTTGAGGCTGCTCTCATGCCAGCGATGCAGGCTCAGCCATGAGATGAAGGAGGTGAAGGCGAAGATGGCGACGCCGAGCGCCGACAGAAGCAGCAGTGCCGCGAAGAGCCGCGGCATGTTCTGGCGGTATTGCGCTTCCAGCAAGCGGAACGCCAGGCCCGAATTCGGACCGCCGGAGCCGGCGGCGAATTCCGCGACGACCGATGCGATCAGCGACAGGCCACCGCCGATCCTCAAGCCCGTCATGAAATAGGGCTGGGCTGCCGGCAGCTTCAGATGCAGCAAGGCCTGCCAGCGCGAGGCACCGTAGAGATCAAAGAGATTAAGCAGATTATGGTCGACGCTTTTCAATCCCTGCACCATGTTGGACAGGATTGGAAAAAAGGCAACGAGGAAGCCGCAGATTAAAAGCGCTGCTTCGCGTGTCGGCGCATAGATCAGGATCAACGGTGCGATCGCGACAATCGGCGTCACCTGAAGAATGACGGCGAGCGGATAGAAGGCGAGTTCGATCCAGCGGGACTGCACAAGGAAGATGGCAAAGCCGACGCCGCCGATCAGCGCCAGGACGAGGGATATGAAGGTGATTTCGGTCGTCACCCACAGCGCCGGCCAGAGAATGCCCCAATCGGAGACAAGCGCCTTGGCGACGGCGATCGGGCTCGGCAGAATATATTGCGGAATGCCGGTGCCGACGACGAGAAGCTGCCAGAGGATGAGAAGCACGAGAACGGTCGCGATCGGTACGACGACGCCGAGCGCGCGTTCTAGATTGCGCTGCCTGGCGGCGGTAGCCGGCGCATTGATTGTTTCAGCGGAAAGAATGGCGGGCAGGCTGGTGCTGTCGCTCATCAATGGGCCTCCGGCCAGCCGATGGCCTCGATCAGGGAACGGGATACTTTTTCGCACACCTCCCGGTATTCTTCCGATGAGCGATAGAGCGGATCGCGTTCGCCGCTGGTTTGCAGGGGGAAGTCGGTGTGGACGCGGCCCGGCCGCGCCTTCATGACGACGATGCGGTTGGAGAGATAGGCGGATTCATAGACGGAATGCGTGACGAAGATGACGGTGATGCCTGTTGTGTGCCAGAGGCGCAGCACGTCGTCATTGAGCTTCTGGCGCGTGATTTCATCGAGCGCGGCAAAGGGCTCGTCCATCAGCAGCAGCTTCGGTTTCGTTACCAGCGCACGCGCGATCGAAACCCGCATCTTCATGCCGCCGGACAGCTCCCGCGGATAGGCATCGGCGAAGTCCTGAAGGCCGACCGTCGCCAATGTTTCCATGATCTGTTCATGGGCGGCAACTTTCGAAATTCCCCTTAGCTTCAGGGGCAGGTGGACGTTGCCGAACACCGTCTTCCAAGGGAGCAGCGTCGGTTCCTGGAAGACGAAGCCGATATCGCCCTCCGGCAGGCCCTTCGCGTTGATGCGTGAACTCGGCCAATCGATCCTGCCGCTGGAAGCACCGCCGAGGCCGGCGATGATACGCAAAGCCGTCGACTTGCCGCAGCCGGAAGGTCCGAGCAGGCTTATGAATTCGCCGCTCTCCACATGGAGCGACATGTCCGACAGCGCCAACGTGCCGTTCGAGAAGGTCTTGGAGACCTGCTCCATGATGACGAGCGGCCGCTTGCGTGCTTCCGTTCGATTTGTCGCAATGGTTTCCGATAGTGTCATTGTTCGGCTCTTTGTTGATCCACCCTCCCGTTGAGGGGAGGATCGGAGCGAAGCTCCGGGGTGGGGTGATCTTTTGCAAATCCGAGAAGATCACCCCCACCCGCCGCTTTACGGCGACCTCCCCCTCAAGGGGAGGTGTCAAGGCTTACTTCTTCAGCGACATGCCGACGCCCTTGCAGACGAACTGCGTATCGAAAGCTTTCTTGTAGTCGATATCGGCATCGAAGATCTTGATCTGCACCATCTCGTCGAAGAACTTCTTGTAATGCGCCTCGGTGAGGCAGCCGATGCCCTTGTCGAGAGCGTCACCGGATTCAACGATGCCATAGTCCTTCATCTTGGCGATGGAATAGGCGATCTGGCCATCCGTCATATCGGGATTGTCCTTTTTGATCAGCTCGTTGGCCGCCTTGTTGTCGCCGTAGAGATAGTTGTACCAGCCTTCGATCGAGGCATTGACGAAACGTTGCACGAGATCGGGATTCTTGTCGACCAGCGCCTTCTGCGCGGTGATCATCGTCGAATAGGGCGAATAGCCGGCATCGGCGATCAGGAAGACTTTCGGCTTCCAGCCAGCCTGCTTCTCGATCTCATAGGGTTCCGAGGTGACATATCCCTGCTGCGCCGACTGCTTGTCGGCGAGGAAGGGCGCCGGGCTGAAATTATAGGGCTTGAACTGCTCGTCCTTGAAGCCCGGGAAATTCGCCTTCATCCACTCGAAATAGGTGATATAGCCGTCCTTGCTCAGGAATAGCGTCGGCAGCTTGGCGAGATCCTCGAATTTCTCCACGCCGGCATCCGGATGGGCGATCAGCACTTGCGGGTCCTTCTGGAAGATCGCCGCGACATCGACGATCGGAATGCCCTGCTTGACCGCATCGATCTCTTGCTGCGGGCCGCCCATGTAGAAATCAAGCTTGCCGGAAATCAGCAAAGCCGAATTGGCGGCATTGGGGCCGCCCTGGACGATGGTGACGTCGAGGCCATATTTTTTGTATGTGCCATCGGCAATGGCCTGATAGAAGCCGCCATGCTCGGCCTGGGCAAGCCAGTTGGTGCCGTAGGTGACTTTATCGAGTGCGTTTGCGGGTCCAGCCGAGACGATTGCTGCGGCCAGACCCATGGCGGCGAAAAATGCTTTTATCTTCAATGTATTATGCATGGCTGACTGTTCCCCTTATCTGCCATGGGACGTCATTGTTGAGGCCCATTTCTTGCATTTGAGCGATTGCCTTGCGCTTTGAAAAGCATCAAAATTCGTCCGCATTGATGCTTTTTCGGCATCTCTTCCCAGGTCTGTGCCTAAATTGTGCGGCCTGGGCAAAAATTAAGCAATGGGAACGCATATGCTGCATTCGAGACGGCTTCTCTACATCAATGAAATTGCCCGCTGCGGCTCGATCCGCAAGGCGGCGGCGCGGCTCAACGTGGCGTCATCGGCGATCAACCGGCAGATTCTGGCGTTGGAGGAGGAAATGGGGGCGCCACTCTTCGAGCGTCTGCCGCGTGGCTTGCGGCTGACGGCGGCAGGCGAGCTCTGCATCGAGCACATCCGCGAGGTGCTGAAGAATTACGAGCGGCTGGAAGGGCGCATTCGCAGCCTCAAGATGCAGCAGGCCGGCAAGGTCAGGATCGTCGCGACGGTCGGCCTTGCCGCCGGACCTCTGCCCGAGATCATCGCCCGCTTCCTCCTGGAACATCCGAGGGTCTTCATCCAGCTGCGCAACGATGCCGGCTCCACCACCATGGCGCCGGTAGTCGCCGGAGAGGTTGATATCGGACTGGGCTTCAACATACCGGCAACGCCCGGCATCCGCTCGCTCGGCAATTTCGACATACCGATCGGTGTCGTGCTGCCTCCCGGTCACCCCTTGATCGGACCGGGGCCGATCAATCTCGCCGATGTCGTCGAGGAGCGGCTGCTGCTGGCGCAGCCTGGAAGCAGCCTGCGCGATATCATCAATCTGACGTTGGCGCGCCTCTCCGTGCAGGTCGAGCCCGTGCTGGAGAGCAATGCGTCGGAAATGCTCAAGCAACTCGTGAAATGCGGGGCGGGGCTGACGCTGCTCAACCCGCTCGACGTTATCACCGAGTGTCGCCGCGGGGAGCTGGTCTTTCGGCCGATCGCCGAGCCCCACTCACGGCCCCAACCCATGAAGCTTTTCGCCCGGACGCGTGCGCCGCTCGATGCCGCCACCAGCCTTTTCGCCGAGTACCTGCTGGCGGAACTTGCCGGAATGGTGGAGGAGCTGCACGCGAAGGGGCATATCATCGCGCCCTCCGAGCGCCGCCGTTCGGACACCTATTTCGAATAGAGGTTGGAGAGCGGATAGTCGCGCAGGTCGCGCAGCATCTCGATGAAGCCGGCGATCTGGTGCCGGCAGATGAGCGCGCCCTTTTCGGCCGTGCCGGCCGCGGCATTGCCGACCACGCCGTTTGGATTGAGATCATGCGCGATCCAGGCGAGCGAATGCGGCGGCAGCGGTTGCAGATATTTGGAATGTTCCTTCATCCATTCCGCTCTGGAGGCGAAATTCTCAGCCTTGTCCATCCGCACGAGCTCGGGCCGGAAATGCAGCATGAGCGAGGTTTCGACATCGCCGCCATGAATGCCGAAGCGCTGCTCATGGTCGTCGATCATGCCGTCAGGCGTGCCGAAGCGGCTCCACTGCGTGGCGACGACGGCCATCCGATGACGCACGCGCAGCTCGCGCGCGACGATGCCCATAATATCGAGATTGCCGCCATGGGAGTTGACGATGACCATCTTGCGGATGCCGGCCTCTGCGACCTTCGCGCCGATGGCGGTCCAGACCGGTATCAACAGCTCAGCGCTGAGCGAAAGCGTGCCGGGACCGTAGATATGTTCGTTGGCCTTGCCGATTTCCTGCGTCGGCAGCACAAGGAAATCGAGATCGGCGGAGCGCTGGACTTTCAGTTCCGCCAGCATGCCCGTAGCGATCGCGACATCGGTTGCGATCGGCAGATGCGGGCCGTGCTGCTCCGTCGAGGCAATCGGCAGGATCGCGATCGTGGTGTCGGCCGAGAGATCGGCGAAATCATATGTGTTGAGTTCATTCCAATAGAAGGGCTTCGCCATGGCCGTATCCTCTCGCCAGCGTGTCGTCGCTCAACGGATACGGCAAGGTTGGTGGCGGTGGAAAGCATCAATTTGCGGCCATGCCGCTGCCTTTTTGAGCACGCCCGTGCGCCCGGGAAAGGTGCCGGCTTCGGAAGAGCCAGCCGGAATATCATGATCTCCAGAATGCAAAAAAGAAAGAAGGTCCGGAGGGAAACCGAACCTTCCTCCCTTTCTGATCGGAGGTCTATTTCAGATCAGATTAGATCTGGATAGGCTTAGAAGCTACGCTCGAAGCGGAGAACGCCAGCCCACTGGTCTTCGTTGATCGAATCCCAGTTGGTGTAGGTGACTTCCGGCTCGATGAGCAGGTTCTTGACCGGCTTCCACTTGACGTTCGTGGTTGCCGAGAAGGTCTTGTTGTCGGTGTAGGCGAGCTGCAGGTTCCACTTCAGCTTTTCGTTGACCGGTACGCCAACGCCGCCCCAAACTGCCCAGTCGCCCCAGCTCTGGCCGATCGAATCGCCATTGGCATACTTGTTCAGCTTGTCGCCGTCGGTGTTCCAGCCGCCCATGACGAAGGCATCGAATACGCCGAAGTCGGCATCAACGCGAGCCTTGATGGCGCCTTCTTCAACGATCGAGTCGTAGCCGCCGACGACCTTGAAGCCCCATGCGCCGGCCTTGTAGCCAACACCTGCGACAACGTCCGGAGCATAGTGGTCGGAGCTGTCTTCGCCATTGGCGCCGGTAGCACCCGGGCCCGAATTGCTGTCTTCAACCGAGATCACAGCCGTGAAACCGTTGCCGGCGTCGTAGTTGTAGGTGATCTGGTTCAGTTCGTACGGGCCATCGCCGATCACGTCGTCGTTGATGACGTCGCCGGCATAACCGGTGAAGACGTTGAACTGCGAGTCTTCCTTACCGATGGTGAAGCCACCGAGGCTGATGCTTGCGTGCAGCAGGTTGGTGGAGGTGGCGTTGCCGTCATTCCAGTCCCAACGCAGTTCGGTGTTGGTCTTCAGAGGACCATATTCGGTGTCGGTTGCCGTCTGCAGCTGCAGCTCGGCACGAGTGTGCCAGAGAGTGCCATAGCGTGCATCCGGGTCATAAGCGTCATACCACTTGCCTTCGGTACGAACCTTACCACCGATCTTGAGGCAGGTTTCCGTGCCCGGGATGAAGAAGTAGCCAGCGCCATATGCATCGCAGATGCGGACGTATTCCAGGGGCTCCGGCTCAGCAGCAACGATAGCGTCAGCCGCGTGAGCACCGGAAACTGCTACGAGTGCAGCAGCGGAGCCGAGAAGAAGGCTCTTGATATTCATTTTTTCTCCAATCGCTTTGCCGGATCAGAACGATGTCGGTAACTACCCGCCACATTCCATCTATCCGGCTGTTCCCTCTTGCGGAACGTCACAGGATGTCCGCGCACGCAAACTAGCGAGGCCGCGCCGGCATCGAAATACAATAGTTTCGGATTTTTCTGTAAGTAACGACATAAAAGCGTCATAGATGCAAAAATACATCAGAATCCATAAATATAAATAAGTCTGCCTTAAGAACATTTGTAGGATATACTATATAAACATACGAGATGTATATTATTTTCCTCAAAAATCCGCCAAATAGTAAGTCTTTATTACAAACTATACTGATTTTCCCCTCGATTCGGGCGTTCAGATGCGAGAGATCGGAATCGTCGATACCGGGCAGGCGATCCGTCAGCGGTGATCGTGGAACGGCGCATTTAGCAGCTGCATTCAAATTGATTGCGACGCCGCACCGATGGATCGGAGAAAGGCTTCGGTGGCCAGGAGAAATTGCCATGGGTGTCCGCGTGACGTCGTCCGGGGCCATGCCGGGGAAGAGAGAGCATAGAATCAATGCGCGGCGGCTCAATGCCGCGCTTACGCGTCATCGCCTTCGCGATGCGGCCGGCTATACCGAACCGAAGAGGTCATCGGCAATCATGAGAGATTATGTGTCCTGGGCGCCGGTCCGGGAAATGGGGCAGGCGCGTTCCCTAGCCCGCGGCCGGGTAGAACCACGCATAGCCGAAATGGAACCGATCCGGATCTTTCCCATAGTAATACGGAATGGCGGCATCGTTCTGCGCGGGCAAGGTGATCGAGTTGCCGAATTTCGCCGTCAGCCACCGCTTGAGCTCATCGGGCATGGACGAAGCGTGTCCGTCACGCTCATTCCAGACCAGCAAGATCGGTCCGTTCCCCAAAGCCTGGCGGTCAAGATCGGATGCGGGATATGCCGTGGATATTACGGCCGTATCCGGCATATTGGCGCGGATGTTGCCCGCCTTGAGCCATGCTGTCGTCACCACCGCCACCGGCTGCTTGCCTTCCGCGGCGATCGTCTCCTTCAGAAACGCGCCATAGGGCGTGTTCAAATGCTGATATGAATCGAACAGCTTCGGAAAGATCGTGCCTGCCGTCAGGATGAGGGGGAGGGCGATCATCAGGCCGAAAGGCACATAAAAGGATTTCTTTATGTCGGACGGGTTTTGTGCGCCGGCGGCCTCAAGCTTCAGGCAGAAGTAAAGCGGAACCAGAAACAGAAAGGGCAGAAGCCAGCGGTCGCGAAATTCCGTGAGCGTCGTAACCAGGATCAGCGCGAACAGTATGGCCACCGTGCTCAGGAATATTCTTTCAAAGAAATTCACCCATTCGCTTTTAAACCGAAGCGACTGCAGAAACGGCCGGCGAAAGACGATCAGGAAGATCGCGGCGGTAGGCGCGATGATGACGATGCTGGTCTTGATCAGTTCGACAACGCCATGACCGATATCGGAAAGCTTCCCCCCTTGTCCCTGTTCCGACATGGTTGCGACGGTGGAGGTAAGGACCAGGTCCATGTTCGACAGCATCCACACCGCATGCGGCAGGAACACGAGGATGGCCAGAGCCAGCGTCATCACAAAGCGTTTGTCCAGCAGCCTTGAGCGCCCTTGCGGATGAAAAACGACCGCAACAAAGACGCTCGCGATGATCAGTACGAAATTGTACTTCGTGAGCATTCCAAGCCCTGCCCATAGGCCCATCATGGCGTAGGAGGTGAATGTCGGCTTGCGAATGGTCTTCACGACGAAATAGATGAAAGCGGTCACTGCGAGGAGCGTGCCGACAGTGTGCGTCAGGTCCCGCTGCGCCTGCCAGAACATTTGGGGGATCGTCAGAAGCGACAGCGTGGCGACCGCGGCCAGGCGCTTGTCCTCCAAAAGAAGTCGCGCCAGTTGGTGATAGGCGAAATAGACGAGGAAAAGCAGGATGTTTTTCAGCACGGCAAGCGATGCGACGCTGGTGCCGAAGACGTCAAACACTCCGTATTGAATCCAATTGTAAAGCGGCGGCTGCGCGTCATATCCCCACGCCAGCCACTGGTTGACCACGAATTGCTGCGCTTCGTCTATTCGCACCGAGCTCGAAAGAGAAATCCGCACGACGGCCTGCACCGCGAAATATATCGCAAGGATCCAGTTCACCCACCGAAATTCATCGGACGATCGACTGGTCGCGGCGGATGCTCTTCGGGCGGCGAAGCGCGAAGAAAAGACGTTCGGTAAAATGCTCATTCAATTCTCCATGCTATCGGCTATCGCGACCCAGGCGCATCTGTCAACCATGCTCAGGGCGCCGGGCCTTCATAAGGCTATCGTGACTTCGGAAATATTTATATTTTAATTTCAAATACTTAAATGAATGACTGTAAGGATTCGCGGACTGCACAGGAATCCTATGCCAAGTGTGCGACGGGATTTTTGCTGAATGATTTCAACTATGTCGCCCGAAGGGCGTCGTCGCCGCTGCCGATATCGGGATCGACTACCGCGACCTTCGGAAATGTCGAGCGGATGCAAAAACGCGCGTCGATCCTTGTCTTCGATTGAGACGGGATCACTCCGCGCGCGTTAGCGCGAAAAGCTCCATCGTTTCGCCGAAACCCTTCAAGCGCTGCTGACCGATCGAAATTGCGTCGGTGATCCCCGCCTTTTGCCGGAAGGGGGCCGAGGTCAGGAGCGCTTCGCCCCTTTCGCTGCAGATACTCTGTATGCGGCTGACGATATTGACGTCGGGGCCGATCAAGGTGAAATCCAGCCGGTTGCCGGAGCCGACATTGCCGTAGCTGACCTCGCCATAATGCAGCGCGATGCCGACCTTGACGCGGATGCCATCATATTCGAAGCTGCCTATTTCATCGAGGATTGTCTTCGCTGAAGCCAGGGCGGCCCCACAGGCACCGGCCGCATCGGCGCCAGGGAAGAAGGCGAGAACGGCATCGCCCATGAATTTCAGCACTTCGCCGCCCTCGCGGGTAATTGCGGGTACCACCTTGTCGAAATAGGCGTTCAGGAGGCTGAGGACGGTGCTGCCGGGCAGCCGGTTGGAAAGTTCGGTGAAGCCGCGCAGATCGCAGAGCAGAAGCGCCGCCTCCATGGATTCGATCTCGCCGCGGCGGATATGTCCGGCAAGGATCCGGCTTGCTGTCATCGGGCCGATATAGGTATCGAGAAGGCTGAGTTCGCATTGCCTGAGAACGCGCAGCTCGCAGGTATTGCGCAGCGCCGGGAGAATGCGCTCGATCACGTCCCGTTCGGCCGATGTGAAACCACCGGGGCGGCGCGTGCCGAAGGCGGCGGTGCTGATCGGCCCGTCGGCATTGCAGAGCGGCGCCACGATCAGCTGCACCAGTCCGCGGCCATAAAAGATGTCGATATGCTGCCAGCGCCCATGCGGACTCTCGCCCGGGCCGACGACCAGCAGTTCGCGCATGTCCTGCGCCTTCACGAGCGGCGTATTGGCCAAAGCGAGGCGCGTGCCATGCTCCCGATCATGTATCTCGACCGGCTCGCCCGGCGCCCAGGCAAAGGTGCGGCCGATGAACTCAGGATGCAGCGTCGTCAGGTGCAGCGTCAGCCGGTCAACGGGAAGGCCAAGCGCCTGCAGGCGGCGGCCAAGACCTGCGACAAGGCCTGCCTCGTCGAGGGCGTGGCATTCGTCGCCGGTCAGCCATTCGATGAGACTCAGGATTGCCCCGATATTGATGCCGCCGTGCGGCGCTCTGGGGTTTGCTGTTGTGGCTTTTGGCATGTCGTGCAGCAAGGTCATCGTTATTTCCTCCTCTTCGAGGTGCACCGCTCAGTGCGCTCCGCCGCCGGAAAGCTGACCGGGTTTCTTGAGAAGCAGGCTGGCGACGAGGGCAATGACAAGCGCAACGCCGAGCAGGAAGAACGTGTCGCTGAAAGCCATGATGTTGGCCTGCTTGCGAAGGCTGGCGGCGATGGCAACGATCGCCTTGTGCGTGGCAAGCGCCTGGTCGCTGACACCATGGTTCATGAAGTAATTCGTCAGATTGGCGACGCGGGCGCGGGTAGCCTCTTCGAATATCGAGACCGAATCCGTGAGGATGTTGGAATGGAACTGCTCGCGCTTGGTCAGGAAGGTCTGCAGCGCGGCAATGCCGACCGCACCGCCGAGATTGCGCATCATGTTGAAGAGCGCCGAGGCGGAACCGGCATTTTCCTGCTCGATGCCGGCGGTGGCGATCGCCGTCAGCGGCGTGAAGGCGAGTGCCTGGCCGATGGCACGCACGATGTTCGGCCAGAAGAGCTGATCGCTGGCATAGTTGCTCGTCATGTAGATATTCATGAAGTTCGAAGCGGCAAAGAGCGCGAAGCCGACGATGATCAGCAGCCGGGCGTCGACACGCTTCATCAGCCGCGGCACCAGCGGGATCAGGATGAGCTGCGGAATGCCGGTCCAGGCAAGCACCATGCCGATCTGCTCGGAATTATAGCCCTGGATGCGCGTCAGATAGATCGGCAGGATGAAGACCGAGCCATAGAGGGCGACGCCCATCAGGAAATTGGCGACGATGCCGAAGCCGAAATTGCGGCGTGCCAGCAGACGCAGGTTGAGGAGTGGATGGGCGGCGCGCAGCTCGATGATGAGAAAGAGCGTCAAAGAGACCGCGGCGATGACGGAGAGGCGGACGATGAACGGCGAGCCGAACCAGTCGTCCTTGTTGCCTTCTTCAAGCACGGTCTGCAGCGCTGCAAGGCCAACCGCCATGGTGATGATGCCGGGCCAGTCGCCCTTGGCGAGCAGCGAAAGGTTCATCGGGGCGGGGTCGAGCGAGACCCAGAGCATGCCGACCATCAGCATGCCGGGCACGAGATTGACGTAGAAGATGTATTCCCAGCCCCAGTTCTCGGTGAGATAGCCGCCTATGGTCGGACCGATGGCCGGCGCGAAGGTTGCGGAAAGGGCGAAGAGCGCAAGACCCATCGGCTGCTTGGGCTTCGGCAGCAGCGTGATGATGATGGTAAAGGCCATGGGGATCAGCACGCCGCCGGAAAAGCCCTGTATGGCGCGCAGGACGATCATCTGCTGCAGGTTTGCAGCAAAAGCGCAGCCGACCGAGAAGGCGAGAAAGAGGATGGCGTTGGTCAGCAGATAATTGCGGACCGAAAAGACGCGCGCCAGCCAGGCGCTAAGGGGAATGACGACGATCTCGGCGATCAGGTAGGAGGTCGAGATCCAGCCGCCATCGTCGGTTCCGGCGCCGATCGCGCCCTGGATGTCGGCGAGCGAGGCATTGACGATCTGGATGTTGAGAACGGCCATGAAAGCGCCAAGCGTGGAGCCGATCACCGCGGTCCACATGCGCAAAGGGCTCATGGCGGGCCGGGCAGCCGGCGCGAGGGCAGCGTTCACGGGTATGGCGGAATTGTTGTTTGCGGCGATCTGAAGAGTGGCCACGATGTTTCTCCATCCGGCTGATGCCGGAACAATCTCATGACGGTGTCGAGCAGATGATCGACAAAGGAGGGGAAGGGTTATCCGGCGTCGCTGGATAATTTCTCGGCATTGGCGGTCGATGTCTGCACTGCCTTGGTATCGATTTCAGGCTCGACCGACATGCCAGAGCGCAGCAACCCTGCCAGGTGTTCGTCATCGATGACGATCTTCACCGGGATGCGCTGGACGATCTTGGTGAAATTGCCCGTCGCATTGTCCGGCGGCAGCAGCGAGAATTCCAGTCCGCTTGCCGGCGAGAGGCTGTCGACGTGACCCTTGATGGCCACATCCGGGAAGCTGTCGACCTTGATCTCGACCGATTGGCCGGGGCGCACGTAGGTTAACTGGGTTTCCTTGAAATTCGCGACGACATAGACGGAGTGCAGCGGCACCACCGCCATCAGCTGCGTGCCCGAGGTGACGTATTGCCCGACGCGGATCGAGCGGGCGCCGACCGTGCCATCGACGGCCGCGACGATGTTCGTATAGGACAGGTTGAGTTCTGCCTGCTGAACTGCGGCCGCGGCACGGTCGCGCTGGGCGACCGCCTGATCGCGCTGGGTCTGCAGCACCGGCACCTTGTTCTCGGCCGCAATGACTGCAGCCTGATCGCGTTCGACGGCGGCGGCGGCCTGCTTGCTGGCAGATTGCGTCTCTTCGGCACGCGATTGGGTGCCGACGCCGTTGGTGATCAGCCGTGCCGATCGCGCTGCGTCCGAGACTGCGTAGTCCAGGGAAGCCTTGGAAGAATCGACCGTTGCCTTGGCCTGCGCGATCAGCGATTGCTGCAGCAGGATCTGGGCGTCGATATTGGCGATTGCCGCATCGGCGGCTTTGAGATCAGCCTTTGCCTGGGAAAGAGCCGCCTGGAAATCGCGGTCGTCGATGCGGGCAAGCACCTGGCCGGTCTTGACCGTGTCGTTGTCGTTGACGAGCACGTCCTTGATGTAGCCGGCGACCTTCGGTGCGATGGTCGTGTAGTCGGCCTTCACATAGGCGTCGTCGGTCGATTCGATGAAGCGTCCGACCGTCCAGTAGCGATAGCCGAAATCGGCGCCAAAGGCGACGCCGGCCAGCAGCGTGGCGGCAAGCATGCCGCGCTTGACCAGCTTGCGGCCTGTCCTGGCAGCAGCGGCGGTGGCAGGTGTGCCGACGGTCGGGCCTTGCGGCGCCTCGGCAGCTGGAGACTTTGCCACTTCGCCGGCTGGTGCGGCCTCGGCCTGGCTCGCGTTTCTGAACGCCTCGTTGCGGGGTAGTTCGACCATGGTCCGTTTCCTTCAGCATCGAGCCCGTTTGCATGGGCTCCTTTTTTGATGCGATGAAGATGCGTCCGAACGATCTTTCTGATAATCTCCTCAAATCTGGAAGGATCATCAACTCACAGCGGATAATCCGAGGACGATATGGATCGGTTGACCAGCCTGATAGTCTTTGGCCGGGTGGTGGATTGCGGCGGCTTTTCCGCAGCCGCCCGCCGGCTCAACATGTCCGTCACCATGGTGGGCAATCATGTGCAATCCCTCGAAGATCGTCTCGGCGTGCGGCTCCTCAATCGCACGACGCGCAGGGTCAGCCTGACGGAGACAGGCAAATATTATTATGAGCGTTCCTCGCAGATCCTTGCCGATCTCGAGGAGGCCGATCGGACGGCGGGCGCTCTCAGCACCATGCCGCGCGGTACGCTGAAAATCTATACCAGCGGCGCCATCGTCCGTTTCCTGCTTCCCGTCATCAATGAATTCATGACTCAGTACCCGGCGATCTCGATCGACTTCAACGTCGGCGAGCGCTCGATCGACATGATCGAAGAGGGCTACGATCTGATGATCCGCACCTTGCCTGCCCAGGATTCGACACTGGTCGCACGCAAGCTTACGCCTTGGCGCCACATGCTCGTCTGCTCGCCCGAATATCGCGACACGCATTCCTTGCCGAAGGTGCCGGCCGATCTCGCGGCGCATAATTGCCTGCAATATACGCACTATCCTTATGGCGACGAATGGCGTTTCGAGGATGCCGACGGCAAGCAGCAAGGCGTCAAGATCGCGGGCAATGTCGTCTCCAACAGCGCCGAGACTTTGCGTTATCTCCTGGCCAGCGGGCACGGCATCTTCCTTGCCCCGAGCTTCATCGTCTTCGAAGATGTCGCTGCCGGGCGCCTCGTGCGCGCCATGCCCGATTATCGTGCCGTGGAGTTCACGATCAGCGCGATGTATCCGAACCGCAGTCATCTGCCGACGAAGGTACGATTGTTCATCGACCTTCTGGCGGAACGCTTCATCGAGCACCGCAAATGGATGACCTGAGCGGTCACGTCTCAAACTCCGCTGAACATGCTGATAGCTGCGTAACGTCCGCGTTGCCGAGCGGAGACAAGTTAAACTCCCAGTCGTCCAATCCGGCGGCGAGAAAATCCGGATTGTTGCTTGTTGGCGGCAAGTGACGCAGATGTGTCCGGCTTGCACAAGCGATACGCGGCGTTCGGTTTACACTTTGGCGAAATAAGGATATCCTTTGTCCTTGATAGGAGCCAGCGAAGATCGGCCCCGTGGAATAAATTCATGATCTTGAAAAGCCAAGTCGAATGGGCGCTTCATTGCTGCGCCATTCTAGCCGGTCTGCCCGACGGTCGCTATCTTTCCACCAAAGCATTGGCCGAATTCCATGGACTTCCCAAGGAATATCTTTCCAAGGCTCTGCAAGGCCTGTCGCAGGCAGGGCTTGTCGATACGACCCTCGGCCCTTCGGGCGGCTACCGGCTGGCGAAACCACCGGCCGAGCTGACCTTTCTCGAGATCGTCGAGGCCGTCGAGGGCCGGCAGCGTACCTTTGTCTGCACCAATATCCGGGCCAACAACCCCTGCCGGCCAAAGGGCTATTGCGAAAGCAGCCCATGCGCGGTCGCGCGCATCATGTGGGAGGCTGACGAAGCCTGGCGGGAAAAATTGCGCGGGGTCAAACTGTCGGATCTCGTCGGCATCCTATCGCAGGAAGTTTCGCCGGAGCTTTGGAAGAGCTCTTTCGAATGGGTGCTAGAGCGTGCCGGATGAAAGCTGCCTGACAATCGCTGCAGCGGGCTCGGCACCATCGGCGGGCGGCAGCCAGAAAAAGCTTTGTTCCGGCATCGCCAATGAGAGACCGTTTGTCTTGCAGTGCCGATAGACGAGATCAATGACCTCGTTTTTAGCCGGCATTCGGCTCGCCGGGCTTGCCACGCAAAACTGCAGCTCGACCTCGATGGCCACTGCATCGATCGCCTTGAGCGCCACGGACGGCGGCGGAATTTTAACGATCCGCTCGCAGCTCCGCAGAACGCCGAGCATGAGGTCTTCAATGACGGACGGCGGCTGGGTGGCGGCAACATGCACGGCAAGTGCAATCCAGTGCGTTTCGTCGGGGCGGCTGAGATTGGTCATTCCCTGTTTTGCAAGGACGCTGTTGGGTAGGACGACGACATTGTGCCCGCCGGTCAGCAGGTTGGTCGAGCGCCAGTTGGTTTCGGCGACGCGCCCTTCCGTGCCATCGCCAAGCTGGATCCAGTCGCCGATGACGTAAGCACGACCGAGCGTGAGCGCGATCCCGGAAAAGACATCGGCCAGCGTGTTCTGCAGCGCCAGGCCTATGATGATGGCGACCACGCCGGAGGTGGCAACCAGAGGGCCGATCGGCGCTCCGAAGACGAAGCCGATGACCGCCAGAGCCACGCCGAGATAGACGACACCGACGATCAGATCCTGCAGCAGGTGGGCTTCCCGCGGCTTGTGGTTGAGCGTGATATAGATCTGCACGAAGCCGATCATCGTCCAGGCGAGATGGAGCCACCAGAGAACCCTTGCGGATTTGGCGAGCAGCATGCCCGCCTCCTGAAGCTCGGCATCGTCGAGGCGATAGGGCGAAATACCGGCCAGCCAGAGCACGAGGCTCATGCCGGTGAAGAACAGGATTTGCACGATCAGGCGCCCGGTCGGACGGCTGCGTCCCTGAATATGCCAAATGACGATGCCGGCCAGCCCAAGCAGATTGATCAGGACGAGCGGAAGGGAATGATGTTCGCCAAACATGACGGGCTCACCGACGATGATTTCCTACGGGTGGAGGGGCAGGTGGAGTTGGGGCGAATGCGATCGGCATCCGCCTCAACTCTGCGATTTCCTGGCAGTTATTTCTTGATCGGGAAGGTCAGTTCCTTCTGGCTGCTGTCGACGACGAAGACAGCCAGGAGCTTGGCCCGCTTGGTCTTGCTGGCATTCTCGCTGACGCCGTGGCGGTCGCCCGGCATCTCGGAGAAGTTCTCGCCAGCCTTGTAGACCTTGACAGGACCGTCATTGACCTGGCTACGGATGGCCCCTTCCAGGACGGTCGCATAGATGAAAGCCGAGTTCGGATGGGTGTGACCCGAGGAGAAGCCTCCAGGGCCGTATTCCACGAGGACGCCCTTGATGCTCTTGCCAGGAACGTTCGGCAGTTCATGCTCGTAGACGAGCGTGACCTTGGCATCCTTCTCGCCTGCAGCGTGTGCAACGGCGGTGGTGGACAGCAGAGCGGCCAGGGCGAGGCCGAGAATTGACTTGATCATCTCGAATTCCTTTCTTGAGATCTTGAGAGCTGAAGGTGCGGCACCCGCGGCGCTGCACCTTGTTCATTCATTTCCGTGCAGAGGTCGCGAACCACTGTTCGAAGGCGATATGGCCGAGGCGGGGATTGTTGTCGGAGACAAGCGAACCGTCCTCCAGCTTGGTGCCGAAATAGCGCGCATCGGGATCCCCTTCGACATTGCGCGCATCACCCATGGCCTTCAGATAGCGGGCGACCAGCTCGTTCATCCGGACGCGTTCCGGGCCTGAGATTTCGATCACGCCATTCATGGGCGCCGCCGTCGCGACGGCGGCCATGGCGTCGGCGACGTCGTCCGAAGCGATCGGCTGCACGTAGGCCGTCGGCAGCCGCACAACGTTCCCGATGGTGGCGGATTGGGCGATACCGCCTAAGAATTCCATGAACTGCGTCGAGTGGACGATCGTATAGGGGATGCCGGATTCCCTGATGACCTTTTCCTGCGCGACCTTGGCACGCATGTAACCGCTGCCAGGCAGTCGATCAACGCCAATGATGGAAAGGGCGATGTGGTGCTTTATGCCGGCCGCCTTCTCCGCCGCCATCAGGTTACGGCCCGAGGTCTCGAAGAATTCGAGCACGGCCTTGTCCTCGAAGGAGGGCGAGTTTGCAAGGTCGATGACGACGGAGGCGCCGGCAAGTGCCTCGGCCAATCCCTCGCCGGTGATCGTATTGACGCCCGTATTGGGGGAGGCGGCGATAACCTCATGGTCTTGCTTGCGAAGGCGGTCGGCTGTCTTCGAACCGATCAGGCCGGTTCCGCCGATGATGACGATTTTCATGTGCTTCTCCATGTGCGGCCGCTTCGCGCACCGCATTGTTCATTCGCTTCTGAATGATTGGTCGAGGACCGGGCCGGCCTTGCCGGTTCCGCATATCCACTCGGCCGAGCCGGGGCGTGGCCTTAAGGGCCGTGCGCCGACTCAGCTCACCAGGCGGTTAGTAGTCCCAGAAGACCGGCACCCAACGGAAGTGATCGCCGTCGGCCGCCACATGGCCGACGGAGGGGAACGGCATGTGAGTGGCCACCAAAAACTCACCGGTCTCCACCAACTCGCGCAAAAGACGGAGGCGGACGCGGGCAGCTTCTTCCGGATCATGTTCGAAGCCGTTGAACCAGTCGGGGTGATCGAAGCCGACCGCGAACACCGCATCGCCGGCAAACATCAGCCGATCCTTGCCCGATGCCACGCGGACCACGCTATGGCCCGGCGTGTGCCCGCCGGTTCGGGAGACGACCACGCCCGGCGCCACCTCATACTCATCATTGAACAATCTGAGGTGACTGTCGTACTCTTTTCTGAATTGCTTGGCGGCCGCCCGAAGGGCGTCCGGGAAGCCGGGCGGCATGGACACATGCGAGAAGTCAGGCGCCTCCCAGAATTTGACCTCTGCCGTTGCCACGTGGATTCGCAGGTCCGGACGCAACCGCTCCTTCACTCCGTCGACGAGCAGCCCGCCAACGTGATCCATATGCATGTGGGTCAGTACGACATCGGTAACGGATTCCAAGTCGATGCCGGCGGCTTCCAGTCGCTTGATCAATTGCCCGGCCCGCGGCAGGTTCAATTCCGGGTCCAGCCCCAGGCCGGCATCGATGAGGATCGTCTGCTTGCCGCTGCGCACCACGACCACGTTCAGCGCCCAGTCGAAAGCGTCCGGCGGCAGGAACATGTCGTTCAGCCAGGCTGCGCGGTCGGCCGGATCGGCATTGTATCCCAGCATCTTGGTCGGCAGCGGCAACACGCCGTCGCTGATCACGAGCACCTCGATATCACCGATCTGCACCGCGTAGCGCGACGGGACCAGTTCGTCGCGCCCTGAATTAACGGGCTTTGCGGGGTTATTCATGTTCATGTCGGTCTCCTGTCAATTGTGATCGTCGCGCCGCCGATGCGGACGCGTATCGTTTGGTGGGCACTCAGGGAGAAAGGTTCAGTTGAGGCCGGCCCTGTCGAGGCCATAGAGCTTGTCAGCCGAGCCCGGCACGGCATTGAAAGCGATGCTCCCGCGGTTCCAGGCATTGATGACCATGA
Source organism: Rhizobium sp. BK289 (assembly GCF_014193575.1). Lineage (NCBI taxonomy): Bacteria > Pseudomonadati > Pseudomonadota > Alphaproteobacteria > Hyphomicrobiales > Rhizobiaceae > Rhizobium > Rhizobium sp. BK289. The sequence goes on along the minus strand of NZ_JACHZO010000004.1, from coordinate 182,639 downwards.
TCGCGAAAGTCAGATCGGAAATCTCCCTCTCCGAAAGCTGGCCGCGCACACGCTCATAGAGCTCGTCGGGAATGCCGCCTTCCGGCAGCTTCGTCACCGCTTCGGTCCAGGCGAGGGCGGCGCGTTCCCGCGGCACGAAAAGATTGGATTCGCGCCATATGGCGATGTGATAAAGCCGGAGCTCGCTCTCGCCGTGGATCTTGGCTTCCTTCACATGCATGTCCAGGCAGAAGGCACAGCCGTTGATTTGCGAGGCGCGGATCTGCACGAGATCATGAATCTTCTGGTCGATGGCGCTGTCTTTCAGAGCCATGCTGAGATCCGACAATTTCTTGAAAAGTGCCGGCGATTGCTGGGCATAGTTCACACGTTGCGTCATAGGTCATCTCCGTTATTAAGGACATTTAATATCCTTATGGATAAAAAATATCCGTAATTGCTGGACAGTAAAGCCCTTCGCGATTAAGCTGGGTACATAAGGCTTATGCGCAAAAGTATGGGGGTGGGGATGGACATCGTAGGTGCGCTACAAACGTTCATGAGAGTGGTGGAAACCGGCTCCTTCTCGGCGGCCGCGGTTCACCTCAGCGTGACGCAGCCGGCGGTCTCCAGGCAGATTTCGGCGCTGGAGGCGCATCTCAAGACGCGTCTCCTGCACCGCACGACGAATGCATTGGCCCTGACGGCGGAGGGAGAGCAGATCATCCCGATGGCGCTCAAGGTCATCGAGGCGGTCGAAGCGCTCAGTGAAACGACCTGTCGTGGCGGTATGGCCGCGACGGGTAAAGTGCGGCTTGCCCTACCGACGCCGTTGGGGCTTTGCATCAGCGATCGCCTCGGGATGCTGTTTGAGCAGCATCAGGGACTCTCCGTCGAGTTGCTCTTTCGCGAGGAGCCATCCGACCTGGTAGAGGAGGGGATCGATCTCGAGGTGCGCCTTGGGGTGGTTGCGGACTGCAGCCTGATGTGCCGCCGGATCGGCTGGACGACGGCATTTCTCGTCGCTGCGCCTTCCTATCTGGAAGGGCGAAAAGCTCCGAAAACACTTAACGATATCGGCGCCCATGATTGCATCTGCTACAAGCGCGCCGGCGACGGCAGGTCATGGTCTTTTTCCAATGGTGCCGAGGACGTGGCCGTGCGCATCGCGCCGCGCCTGATCGCCAGCAATTCCATCGCTGCCCACCGCGCCGCACTCGCCGGCAACGGCCTTGCCGTGCTTTCCCATATATTGGCCGTGCCCGATATCGAGGCGGGTCGGCTGATAAGACTCATGCCGGATTTTCCGCCGAGCCGATTGCCGATCAATGTCGTTTACCCGTCCCGGCGAAACCTGCCGTTGCGCATCAGGGCCGTGCTCGACTTTCTAATCGAGGTCGTCAAGGAAGATCCTTTGATGGCGCCGTCGCTTTCCCATTGAAGCTTTGCCATCGGCATCCCACGATGTTGTGCAGAGGGCACCTCATGCCAGTTCTGCGGGATGATGGAAAAGCGCCGCTGAATTTCGCTCTCTTCTGGCGAGGGGGCAGGGATTACCTGTCGATGATCCGGCAACGCCTGAAGGGCCGGCTCATCGGGCATCATTCAACCTCCTGCCATGCGGAATAGCGTGGCGGGAGGTTAGCACGCGGGATGCCTTGCTCAGATCTTCGCAGCCTTGGCGAAGGTCGGGTCGAAGGTCTTTTCGAACGGCACGTCGGCATTGGCAAGTTCAGGATCGAGCGTCTTCAGGACGCCCATCATGGAATGATAGCCTTCCATCGTGACCATGCCGTCCGGGGAATACATTTCCTTGGAATTCTTGAACGCCTGCATATAGAGGTCGCGATTGCCGAGCAGAAATTCTTCTGGAACGACGCCCGCGACGTCCTCCGGGCTGGCGGTTGATATCCATTTCAATGCCTTCATGAAGGCATTGACCGTCCGCTGTGTCGTGATTGGGTTGGCTTCAGCAAATTCACGCTTGATATAGACGGTCGCGGCCGGGTTCGGACCACCGAAAAGCGCACGCGTACCGGCCTCGGTGCGTGTATCCAGAAGCACGGTGATGTCGCCGTCATATTGCAATTGTGCGATAACGGGGTCGAGATGGGAAAGGCCGTCAATCTGACCGCTCTTGACCGCGGCCACCGCGCCGGCCCCGCCGCCGACGCCGATCAGCGATGCATCGTCGGTCTTCAGCCCGTTCTTCAGCATGGCATATTGAAACATCAGCGCCGTCGAAGAACCCGGCGCTGTCACGCCGATCTTGCGGCCCTTCATATCGGCCATGGACTTGATCTCGCCGGCCAGATCCTTGCACACGGCGATGACGATCCCCGGGAAGCGGCCGAGATTGCAGATCGCGACAATGTCCTGCCCCTTGTTCTGCATGCGGATCGTATGCTCGTAAGCGCCGGCGACGACATCAAGGGAGCCGCCGATCAGACCCTCCAACGATTTCGAACCGCCGGCGAAATCATTGATGGTGACATTGAGACCCTCTTCCTTGAAGAAGCCTTTCCGCTCGGCGATCGTCAGCGGCAGATAATAGAGCAGGGGCTTGCCGCCCACGCCGATCAACAGGTCCGGCTTTTCCGGTTTCGCATCCTGTGCCGCGGCGGGCAGTATGCCTGTGAGCGATGCGCCGATGCCGAAGCTCGCCGTCCCGATCAGAAATGTCCTGCGCTCCATGCTTTTTCCTCCACTTCGCTATTTTCCTAGGCGCTACTGGCCGCGCCAGGCCAGAAGCCGCCGTTCGACCAGAGTCATCACCCAATCCACGATCAGGACGAAGGCCGTCAGCACGACCATGCCTGCAAAGACACCGGTGACGTCAAAAACACCCTCGGCCTGCTGGATGAGATAGCCGAGCCCGGCGGCAGAACCCAGATATTCGCCGACAACGGCGCCGACAACGGCAAAACCCACCGATGTATGCAGGCTGGAAAATACCCAGGAAAGCGCCGAGGGCAGGTAGACATGGCGCAGCAACTGCCGCTCTTTCATGCCAAGCATGCGGGCATTGGACAGGACCGGCTGGCTGACTTCCTTTACGCCCTGATAGACATTGAAGAAGACGATGAAGAAGACAAGCGTGATGCCGAGCGCGACCTTGGACCAGATGCCGAGGCCGAACCAGAGCGCGAAGATCGGGGCGAGCACGACGCGGGGCAGGGCATTCGCCGCCTTCACATAGGGGTCAAAAATGGCCGCGATCAAAGGTTTGCGGGCGAACCAAAAGCCGAAGACGACGCCGCCGAAAGCGCCGAGCAGAAAGGCCAGGATCGATTCCGATAGCGTGATCCAGAGATGATACCAGATCGATCCGCTGGCAAACCACTGAATGACGCGCTGCGCCACCTTGAGCGGATCGGCGAAGAAGAAAGATATGGTCTTCGGGTTGCCGAAAAGGCCGGTATTCGTCGCGAGATGCCAGATAGCCAGGATGGCCACGGCCACAAGGATCTGCAGCGAAAGAAGGAGAGTGCGGTTCATGCGATCTCTCCGCTGCTCTGGCGGTAGGCCGTCATCACCTCATCGCGCAATGCCCGCCATATATCGCGATGCAGCTGGATGAAGACAGGATCGTGCCTGATCTCGCCGATCTCGCGCGGCCGTTCCAGCGGCACCATGAAATCGCCGATGATGCGGGATTTCGGTCCGGCCGACATGATGATGACGCGGTCGGCAAGGGCAATCGCCTCATCGAGGTCGTGCGTGACGAACATGACGGCCTTGCGGTCTTCGGACCAGAGCTTCAGTAAGAGGTCGCCCATGATCAGACGGGTCTGCGCGTCGAGCGGGCCGAAAGGCTCGTCCATCAGGAGCAATTTCGGATTGCGGATCAGGACCTGCGCCAGCCCGACGCGCTTGCGTTGGCCGCCCGACAGCATACGCGGAAAGCGGTCCGCAAACCCAGCAAGCCCGACGCGCTCCAGCCATTCTCGCGCGCTCTTCCTTGCTTCCGCATGGCCGATACCGGTAATCTCAAGGCCGATCGCGACATTCTCCAGCACCGTCTTCCACGGCATCAGCGAATCCTGCTGGAAAAGATAGCCTGCCTGACGGTTGATCGATTTCAGCGGCTGGCCGAAGACTTCGACCGTTCCGGATACAGGCGCCAAAAGTCCTGCAGTCGCGTTGAGAAGCGTGGACTTTCCGCAGCCTGTCGGGCCGACGATTGCCACGAATTCATGCGCTTCCACATTGAGGTCAGTAGCCGCAACGGCATCGAACCGCGTCTTGTCGGCCATTTCAAACGAAATCGCCACCTGTTTCAGGCTGACCGCCCGCACAGCCGTCATCATCATGCCCTGCTTTTCCTCCCGGACATCCGCCAGCCTCCAAGGACCGGATGTCAGGCATTGCCATTTCGGCCAAAAGATCAAAGCAGGCCGCGTCAGTCAATATGCGAATGATGGCGAAACCGTTATGCCACAAGTCGTTCCGGCGCAGCGGAGGAGAGACCCAGCCGCGATTGCCACGTCTCGAAGGCTCTTGTTCTAGGCCACACGCCGCTCGTGGCGCCCCTCCTGCACCTCCTCGACGATTTTGTCGACGAAAGCGTCCAGATCCTCGGGCGATCGCGATGTGATGATGCCTTGATCGGTCACCACTTTTTCATCCTGCCAATCGGCTCCGGCATTTTTGACATCGGTCTTGATGGACCAGTAGGAGGTTGCCCGACGGCCGCGCAATGCATCGGCTTCGACCAGCAGCCAAGGCGCATGACAGATGGCGGCAACGACCTTGCCGGACCGTAGGAATTCACGGACGACACGCATGGCGTCATCATCGACGCGCAATTTATCGGGATTGATCTGGCCGCCTGGCAGCACCAGCGCATCGAACTGGTTCACGTCGACATCTCTTGCCAGCAGATCGACGTCGACGCTGTCGCCCCAATCGGTCTTGTCCCAGCTCTTTATGCTGCTCTCCTTGATGGAGGCGACTTTCACATTAGCGCCGCGCTTCTGAAGTTCGTCCAAGGGGACGCGAAGCTCCGACCGCTCATAGCCATCGGTGGCAAGGATGAGAATATGTGCGGAGTTGATGGAAGGCATGATTTATCCTTTCGAAATTCATCGGATACCCTGTCCGAACCGGAGCGGCGGACGATCGTTCCCAATTTTCTCGTGGAACCGGAATTGTCCTGTGCGGTTATGAAGCGGCTGAGAGGAGAAAGACATGGAGCAGGCAATCAGGCTCGAGCCAAGGGAATGGCTGCCGAACAACCAGCGCTTTCCGGTCATCGTTTACCGCGGGGCGCTTGCTGGTCGGAACCGGGCGGAAGGATTCGAGCAGCTGTTCCGGGCGAACGGATGGGGTGGACTATGGCGAAATGGCGTTTACGACTTTCATCACTATCACTCCACCGCCCACGAAATACTGGGTATCGCCGAAGGACAGGCTCGACTGATGATTGGCGGGCCGGGCGGCAAGGATATCGAGGTCAAGGCCGGCGATGCGCTGTTATTGCCAGCGGGAACAGGACATTGCCGCCTTGAGGCCAGCGGCGATTTCCTCGTGATCGGCGGGTATCCGCCGGATCAGGAGGCTGACCTGTGTCGCGAAATGCCGTCGGCGGAGCAGAAGGCCCGGATCGAAAAGCTTGGGGTACCCGCGACCGACCCCTTGAAGGGAAAGGCCGGTGGGCTTCGGTCCTTATGGTCTGACAGTACCGATGTTCGCTGAAAATGAACCTCACCAAAGACCGGGCGCGAGCCGAAACCGGACGTGTCGGGCATAGTCGGCATAGCCTTCGAGTTCGGCATGCAGCAGGGCATCTTCCCAGCTCGTGCGCAGGATCAGTAGGGCGGTTGCCCAGGCGGCCGGGATCAAGGCCCACCACGAGGCGAGCGCCAATGCCAGACCGGCGAACACCATGATCGCGCTGACATAACCCGGATGGCGCACAAACGCATAGGGACCGGTGCTGATGACGTGCTGGCCGCGCTCGCGTTGCAGACGGACGCCGGGCTCGAAGAAGCGATTGACCGCTTGCGCCCAGGTGCCAAGCGCGATGCCGGCGCCAAGGATATAGCCGAGGATCACGACGGAGATCGGCATCGCCGACCATGACATCCTGCCGGAATCCAAGGTCGCTACCGGAATTTCGGCGACCAAGCCGAGGCAGATGAGCGAGACGAGATTCACATCCCAGCGTTTGGTGCCGGCCTGAAAGCGATTGCGAGCCCGGAAGATTGCCGGGTTTACCCGTTTCAGAACCAGGACCGCTACACCGTAGACCGTGAAGAGAAAGAGGATAAAGATCCATCCGGGCGTCCAGTCGAGGCGGCCGACCGGCAGAAAAATGAGCGCGAGCAAGGCGAGCGGCAGGCCGATCGCATAGGATATGGCCGCTGTTCGGGACATAGGCGGTGGTTCGGTGACCGTCATCCGTTACTCTCCGTACATGGCAAGCGTGGGCTTGCAATCGCTGTTCCTCTTGAGTCATGCGGCTGCATCGTCCGTCGTTGAAGATGTAGTTCTCCCTTTACGTGCGCCAAGAGCCATCGATGAACAAGGTTTCAATCAATCATCCGCAATCGCGCTCCGGAAAGCGGAGCAATCGGACGTATCCGATCACGCAATGAGAGCGGGCGTTAGGCAATGGCCATCTGCGCCTTCGGCGTCAAATCACGGGCAAGGGCGCAATAAATCGGCCGATCCGCAGGCCCGGCAAGTCGGATGACCGACACCGCAATCGGCGGCAGTCGCGATCCGGCTTCAAGGCGGACGCTTGCGCCGTCGATGCGAATGAGATCGAGATGCTTTGCCAGGTCCGGTTCGTCCAGCCCATCGAAAATGCCGCGGCCGCCGATCTTCAAGGCCGCCTCTTTGATCACCCAAAGGCGGTAGCAGATCTCGCGTGCCGTGCCGCTAGCGAGCCCGGCAATGGCGGCTGCCTCACCTTTGGAGAAATGGTCGGCGGCAAAGGCGATCGGGTCGAAACCATTGTTATCCTCGATCTCGATATCAGCGCCGACAGCGGCGTCGGGCGAGAAGCCTGCCAGCAGCAGGTCGGCCCGATGCGAAAGCGAAACGCCGAGTTCGTGAAGGGGAGGATTCAGCGCCGGGCGATTGCTCGGCCGCCGATAGATGACAAGATCGTCCCGTTGCGCTGCCCTTCTCAAAGCGGCTTGCGCCGCCCTGTCGCGCTCCATCCGCCCGTCTGGAGCCGGGCGGACAAGGACGGCGATCGCATCCGCAACTCGCAGGACGACCTCGAACCGAGGAGCCGTCATGGCGCCGCTCACGCGGCGGCGGAGGGCAGGATCTCTTTTTGAACCGCAGGCGCAGGCTCCTGCTCTGCTTGCACGGCCTGGGCGGGCGTGCCGACCCATGAAGTGCCTGCCGGGATGGCCTCGCCCTTCATGACGAGGGTCAACAGGCCGATCTCGGCGAAATCTCCGACATTGGCCTCGTAGAGGACCGTGCTGCCCGAGCCGACGGAGACGCCGTTGCCGATCGTGATGCGGCCGACTTTCATGATGCGGTCTTCATAAAGATGCGTCTGCGGGCAGGATCCCATGTTGAGCACGGCATGGTCACCGATATGAGTGCAATCGAATTCGCAAATGTCGGTGCTGTTGAGCCATGCGCCGCGGCCGATCTTCGCGCCGAAGGGGCGCAGCAGCCAGGGCAGGAAGGGCGTGCCGCGCAGGTAGTCGAGCAGCATCTTGCTGGCGAGCCCGCCGTAAAAGACCGCGACGGCCTCTGTGCGCATCGCCCACCAGGACCACATCGGCCGGTTCATGGGCTTGTAGGTGCCGATGAGCGTCCATTTGAAGGCGACCGCAACCAGATACAGGATACCCGAAGTTGCCAGGCCGGAAGCCATCAGCGTCCAGAACAGCCTGCCCCAGGCGCCATCGTCGATCGCGCTTGCCATCAGATCGGACATCGCAAGTGCCATGACGATCAGGATGGCGGTCGGCAGGGACGTGTGCATGGCCTCGAACGCGATGCGCACGAGCCGCATGCGCAAAGGCGGCGCATAGGTGCTCGTGGCGGCAGCCTGCAGCCGCTCGCGCGTCGGGAACTGGAAGGCGGGGCTGCCGCACCAGGTTTCACCCGTCTTGACATGCAGCGAGTCGGGCAGGCGAGTCTTGATACCGACGAGTGAATCGCTCTCGATCACGGCACCCTGCGAGATGACGGAGGAATTGCCGAAGAAGCAGCGGTCGCCGGTCTTCAGGCGCTTGAGCACCATCCAGCCGTTCTGGATTTCCTCGTCGCCGAAGATGGTTTCGTCGCCGATGAAGTTGTCGCGGCCCATTTCGATGAGGTCGTAGCGACCGGCGAAGTTGGCGGAGATCTCCGTGCCCTTGCCGATCTTGGCGCCCATCAGGCGGTACCAGTTGCGCATGAAGACCGTGGCATAGAGCGAATTCAAGGTTTCCAGCATGGCCTCGGTGGTCAAGCCGACGATCCATTTGCGGAAATAGAGGTTGCCGAAGATGGAGTAGCGGCCCGGCACGACGCGGGGCAGCAGCACCCATCGGAACGCGACGACGACAGCCATCGACACGATGATCAGCAGCAGGGCGGCCGGCCAGGAGAGCGCGGCGATCATTCCCCAGGACAGAGGCTCATCAGTGCCCGGAGAGAACATCTGCTGCACGGCGGAGAACAGATAGAAGGCCGGGAAGATCGGCAGGAGGCCGACGACGAGGCTGACATTATAGGCGACGAAGTAAGCGACGAACTGGAATACGCGCCCGACGATTCCCAACTCCGGATGCGCCGGCATCTCCTCATGTTCCGCATGACCGGTCTGGCGAGCAGGCGAACCGTCCCAGCGCGTATGGGCTTCGACATGCGTGCCCGCGGCAATCGCCGTCAGATCGCCGATGACGGCGCCATCGCCGATCTTGACATTGTGACCGATGACGCAGCCATTGCCGATCTGCACGCCTTCGCCGATATCGATCGTGCCGACATGGATTTCATTGCCGATGACTTCGACATTGGCGAGCTTGATCTTGACGCCGAGGCTGGACCTTGCGCCGACGCGCACGAGATCGATTGCGCCTTCTTCGAACTCATCGATCATCGCATCCTGGCCGACCTTGGCACCCAATGCCCGCATGTAGAGGCGGATGAGCGGCGAGCCCTTGAGGAATTTCGGAGCCGTGAGCTGAACGATGCGCTGCATCAGCCAGATGCGGAAATAATAGCTGCCCCACAGCGGATAGACGCCGGGGCGCGTGCGGCCGATGACGAGCCATTTAAGCGCAACCACGACAAGCTTTTCGCCGAGATTGAGGGCGAGGTAGACGCCGCCGAGGATGAGAATCTCATTCCAGAGGGACGCGCCGTCGTCGATCAGCAGGATCGAAGCGAGCAGCAGGCCGATCCATTGCAGCGTCGCGAGCGCGACGATGAAGGGCAGCACCGCGGCCTGCGCCAGGCCGCAGAAGAAGCGCCGACGCCAGGGAGCCGGCTCGAAATTCTTAGGTTCCTCCCCGGGGGCACGCTCGGTCCGTTGCTCGAGGATCGTCGCGATGCCCCGCAGGGAGCGGCCGGCGTAGACGTCGCGCAATGCGATCCCCGCCAGCAGCGGGATCTTGCGGACCTCGGACACGAAGCGGGCGGCCAGCATGGAATGGCCGCCGAGCTCGGTGAAGAAATCCGCCTCGAAATTAATGGAGCGCAGACGAAGCGCCTCGGTCGCCGCCTTCAGCAGCTGCGCCTCGGTCCATGTGCGTGGAGGCTCCTGCGCTTGTGTCGCCTGATCGCTCACCAGCGGGATAGCGGCAAGCGTCTTGCGGTCGATCTTGCCGGAGGGCAGCCGTGGCAGCGACACGTGGCTGTGCCAGGCAGCGGGCACCATGTAGGGCGGCAGCTTGGCCGCCAGTACGGCGCGCGCCTTCTCCCGATCGAAGCTGTTGCCAGCCGTTACGACATGGGCGACCAGCATTTCCTCGCCATCCGGCGGCCGGTGCACGACGACGGAGGCCGCCTTCACGTCCGGAAGCTCGCCGACGACGGTCTCGATCTCGCCGAGCTCGATACGATAACCGCGAATCTTGACCTGGTCGTCGATGCGTCCGAGGAAATGGAGCTGACCATCCTCATCCATCAAAACGGCGTCGCCGCTGCGGTAAAGCACCGGATCGTCGTGGGCCACGAAGGGATTGGCTATGAATTTGGCGGCGGTCAGCTGCGGCAGGTTTCTGTATCCGGCGGCGACACCCGGCCCGCCGATCAGCAGCTCGCCGGCATCGCCACGCGGAACAAGCTGCAGGTTTTCGTCGACGACATAGGCGGTCGTATTGGCGATCGGACAGCCGATCGTGATCGGCCACGACGGGTCGAGTTCGGCAAAGGTCGCCACGACGGTCGTCTCGGTGGGGCCGTAGGTGTTGATCAGGCGTCGGCCGGGTTTGGAGAATCGGCTCACGATCGCAGGCGGGCAGGCTTCGCCGCCGACGATGATGACGCGCAGGCTTTCGACGTCGCGCTCCAGCATGGTGAGCAGGGTCGGCACGGTGTCGATGACCGTGATCTTTTCCGCATCCAGGATGTCGGCCAGCCTGTCGAGCTCGGCCATGACTTCCGATGTCGCGACCTTCAGGGTCGCGCCGACCAGATAGGGGATGAATATTTCTTCCAGAGAAAGATCGAAGGCGACCGAAGCCTGCTGAAGGACGACATCCGATTCGACAAGCCCAAGCACATCGTTACCTGCCCGCAGATAATGGCAGATGTTCCGGTGCGTGATGACGATCCCTTTCGGCTTGCCGGTGGAGCCGGAGGTATAGATCGCATAGGCGGGATCGTCGTGAGTGGAAACGCGCGGAACGATGTCCGCATTGTCTTCGGAAAGCAGGCTCTTGAGGAGAAGCGTCTGGCCATCGAAGGAGGGCGCAAGCGCGGCCTTCTCTTCATGCGTCAGCAGCCATTTCGCGCCGCAGTCGGTAAGGCTGACAGCGAGACGATCCGCAGGGGCGGCGGCATCGAAGGGGATGTAGGCAGCACCCGCCTTGAGGATTGCCAGAAGCGCGACGTGGAGCTCGAGGGAGCGCTGGAACCACAGGCCGACAAAATCGCCGGGACCGATGCCGCGGCGGCTCAGCGCGCGCGCGGCTTCATCGGAGAGCCGGTCGAGTTCGGCATAGGTCATCGCCTCGTCGGTTTCAATGAGGGTCAGTGCCGTCTTGTCCGGGCTGGCCGCGACCGTTGCCTTGAAGATGTCTACGAGCGTCTCGTTGCGGACGAACTCGGGTCGGATGCCGCCTGAGGAAACCGAGAGGCTGGCATTTGAAGTAATCGACGAAATCTGGATAGTCATGGTAACTTCTGCGGAACGAAACTCAGCACGATCAGCGTGCCATTTGTCAACGCTTATACACCCTCCAATTTGCAGCTCTCTTACGGGGGTTGTCAGGGAACTGTAATGTTGAGAAAGTTATGGTTTACCGGTGCAGGATGCGACCTGCGAGCATGTGAAGAAGGATTGATTCGTTGCGCATATTCGAGCGAAGAGCCGGCAGGCCCCGCCGACTGTCCGTTCTCCTGGTGGCAGCTTCGTTGAGTTCCATAGGCATGGAGGCATCGGCCCGTCCGCATAGCAGCGTGCTGGTGGAGGATGCCGGTACGCTGCGGCCACTGCGCGACATCTATGCCGTCGTTGCACGCGAAATGCCGGGACGGGTGCTGCGAATCAAGCGGGTTCGCCGCGCCGGCCATCAGGCCTATGCCGTGCGCGTGCTGAAACCCGACGGCAAGCGCGGCGATATCGTGCTCGACGGTGCAACGCTCGCCGTGATCGAGAGACGCTGACGATGCGCATTCTCATAGCCGAGGACGAGCCCAGCATCGTGGCGGATATGCGCCGCTGCCTGGAAGACCAGCACTATGTCGTCTCGACCGTGAGCAACGGCGAAGAGGCATGGTATCGCGGTGATATCGAGCATTTCGATCTCGTTATCCTGGATCTTGGGCTGCCGAAGCTCGACGGCCTGACGGTATTGCGACGCTGGCGTGCCGAGCGCCGCGGCATGCCTGTCATCATATTGACGGCCCGTGACGGCTGGCGCGACAAGGTCGACGGCATGGATGCAGGTGCCGACGACTATTTGACCAAGCCCTTCCGAATGGAGGAGCTTCTCGCCCGCGTGCGCGCACTGATGCGCCGCGCCGCCGGACAATCCTCTCCCATACTTTCCAATGGCGTGCTGGAACTCGACACGCGCCAGCGCACGGTTTCGTTTCGCGGGCAGCCGGTGCAGGTCACGGCCCTTGAATATCGGCTTCTGGCCTATTTGATGCACAATGCCGGTACCGTCCTGTCGCGGTCGCAGATCGCCGACAGTATCTATGACGAGGAAACGGAACTGCTGTCGAACGCGCTCGAAGTCGTCGTCGCGCGCCTGCGGCGCAAATTCGATGGGACGGTCATCGAGACTCGTCGGGGCCAGGGTTATATCATCCCGCGCGAGGCGCCGCCGTCATGACACCGTTCTCGCTGCGGGGGCGGTTGCTGCTGGGTTCCGTGGTGGCGATCATCGTTGCAACCTTTCTGGCCGGGGTCGGCATCAACGCCATTTCCGGACTGGCGGTGAGGGCGCTTGCACTTTCCGAGATAGACGAGGAACTGCGCGTTCTGCTGGCGGCGGTCGATATCAATGCCTCCAATCAGCTCTTCCTCGACGATACGCCGACGGATCCCCGTTTCGGCATTCCGAATGGCGGTTTTTACTGGCAGGTCGGGCGCAACGGCACCGTCGAACTACGCTCGCAATCGCTCTGGGAGCAGAACCTGCCCTGGCTGCGTGCCCGTCCCCGCGATGCCGGCCGGGCAACGGATATGAAAGGGCCGAACGGCAGCCATCTTCTCGCCGTCGAACGATCCATCTCGATCCCCTCGGCCACCGGTGACCAGATCGTCGACATCGTCATGGCGCTCGACAACAGTGAGCTTGCGCCGGCGCGCTGGCGCTTCTTCTATGCCATGGCACCCTCCCTTGGCGTGCTATCGGTCGCCCTGATCGGGGCGGTCGTGGTATTTCTGCGCTATGGATTGCGGCCGCTGAACGATCTCCGCACGGCGTTGATGGCGGTCCAGGAGCGATCCGCACGAAAGATCACGGGCCAGTTTCCGCGCGAGGTCCAGCCCCTGGTGGACGATCTCAACGGTCTGCTGGCGTCCCGCGAGACGCAGCTGACCCAGGCGCGCGCTCGCGCCGGCGATCTCGCGCATGGCCTCAAGACTCCGCTGGCGGCTCTCGAGGCTACGGCGCGGATGCTTTCGGAGGAGGGCATGTCGGAGCGTGCCGCGGCAATCCAGGCGGAGGTCAGCCGTATGGAAGCGCAGATCAAGCGGACGCTGGCGCAGACCCGCGCGAGCCTGGCAGCCGCCCATACGGTCGGCGTCATGGATGCCAGCGCAGACCTGCAGAAGATCATCTCCGTCATGCGGCGCCTGTCGGCGGATCGGGAGATCGAGTTCGAGCTCACGGCACCCGCCGAGATGTGGCTGGCGGTGGACGAAGCGGATTTCGCCGATATTACCGGCAACCTGATCGACAATGCCAGGAAGTGGGCAGCGGGAAGGGTCGAGGTTCGTCTGTCGCTGCAGCCCGAACTCGAAGGCGTGAGGTTGCTCATCGAGGATGACGGTCCCGGCCTGCCCGAGGATGCGGAGATCGCCTTCATCCGCCGTGGCCGGCGACTGGACGAAAGCATCGCCGGAACCGGCTTCGGTCTTGCGATCGCCAAGGATCTGGCCGAGGCCTATGACGGCAAGCTGACGCTCGCCCGCTCCGATCTCGGTGGATTGTCTGTGACCGTCACTTTGCCGGCGCGACTGGTCAAGGACAAGCAAATGGCACCGGAAGTCTGAAGTCGTTCGAGGAACGCTTTTGCTGCCCGATATCATCAGGCGGACAATAACAGCTTTGCGCTCTCCTCGTCCGTGACAAGCGACGTCGCCAGTCCGGCCCGGATCGCCGCGCGCAGGATCGCCTGCTTGTGCAGGCCGCCGGAAGCGATGATGCGACAGGGTATGCCGCGATAATCGGCGAGAGGAGGGGCGATCACCTTTCCGTTCAGCGGATGGTCGACAGGAGCGCCGTCCGCGTCGAGATAATGGCCGAGCAGATCTCCGACTGCGCCGGCCATGGCAAGGGTTTCGACATCCGTGCCGGCCGGCAGCCCATAGCGCACCTGGAGCGATTGCCGGGTCATGTCGCCGACACTCAGGAAGGAAATATCCACTTCGCAGGTCTTGCGGAAAATTCCTTCGAAGACAGATTGGGAGATGATCGCTTCTCGCGATTGCGGACTTTCCGCGTAGATCGGAGCGAGAAAATAGTGGCATTCCGCCTTCAGCACCTGGGCGAAGCCTCGGACGATTTCAAACGTGTTGATTTCAGAGCCGCGCGCCAGCCCGCCCATCATCGAGCGCACCTCGATCTGCGTTTCGCTCGCGGGTGTCATATGGCTCACCGTTTCGCGCAGCGTCGCGCCCCAGCCAACGCCGATCGAGCGCGGCCGGCGTGCCTGGATCAGCCGACCCAGATAGGCCGCGGCACCGCGGCCGATTGCCTGATGGAGCAGGCGCGAATCGGCCGGCGTCGGAACCACGACAGCGCCTTCGAGGCCGAAGCGCTCGCATAAGCGCGATTCGAGCTCGATGCTGGCGGTGAGCGGGGAGGCGAAGCTCACCCTGACGATCCCTTCCTCCACGGCGGCTGCGAGCAACTCGTTCACCCGCCGGCGGGTAAGGGTCATCCGCTCCGCGATCTGTGCCTGGGTCAGGCCTTCCACGTGGTAGAGCCATGCCGCCCGGATCTTCATCTCGTGCACTTCCATATTTCGCCTGCCCACATGCCCAAAAGTTACAAACATCACATAGGTGTAACATATGTAACGTAATGCCATCGGCATGACGATAGAGTTTCTGATTTCCGATTGCGACACGGCATCAATCGACAGCGGGCCAATATCCGGCGGCACGCTCGCTCGGGCGCTTCAAGAGGCCGGCGTCTCCATGAGCGAAGAGGTCCACCGTCGCTTCCTGCACGTTTTCAGCGGAGCGCCCGGCGCCTTTGCATCCAGGAATGCGGCCGCCAGATGATCTCGGCGCGCGGATATTTCGCGCGACGAAACCGCTCCTCGCCGCATCTGCGGTGGGCGCGTTAACCGAAACTTCATGAAGCCGTCAACCTGGCGACATGCAAGCGATCTTAATAGGCAAGGCCGCGCGGCTCCGGGGGGCTCGTGGGTCATCACAAGAGGAGTTTCCGATGCTTTCGATCAATCGACGCGGCGCGCTCGGCCTGCTCGGCGCAACCGCCGGCACGCTCATGCTGCCGCGCTTCGCTTTCAGCCAGGCCAAGCGTCCGTCCATCACCATCGCGGTCCAGAAGATCACCAATAACAACACGCTCGACATATGGAACGAGCAGTCCAACGTCGGCGAGCGCGTCTTCTTCCCGAACCTTTGGGAAGGCCTGATCCTGCGCGACTGGATGGGCAACCAGGGGCCGGTTCCGGGCCTTGCCACCGAGTGGAAGCGCCTCGACGACAGGACGCTCGAACTCAAGCTGCGCCAGGGCGTGAAGTTCCACAATGGGGATGAACTCACCGCCGAAGACGTCGCCTTCTCCTTCTCGCGCGAGCGCTTGTTCGGCAATACCGAGCCCGCAGGCGGCAAAACGATCTTCGAAGACGATCACAAGCCCGCAACCGTCAAGGAATTGCCGGCCACCATTCCCGGCATCGGCCGCCGTCTGTGGCCGGCGCTCGCCGGGGTCGAGATCGTCGATAAATATACGGTTCGTTTCCACAACGCGACGCCCGACGTGACGATGGAAGGCCGTCTGTATTCCTTCGGCAGTCAGATTGCCAACCGCCGCAGCTGGGATGAGGCCGCCGCCTATGCCGATTGGGCTCGCAAGCCCATTACCACCGGTCCCTACATGGTCGGCGAATTCAAGCCCGACGTTTCGCTGACGCTGATCGCCTTCGACCAATACTGGGGCGGCCGCCCGCCGCTCGAGCAGATCCGTTTCGTCGAGGTTCCGGAAGTCGCCTCGCGCGTCAATGGCCTGCTTTCGGGCGAATACGACTTCGCCTGCGACTTGCCGCCGGACCAGATTGCCACGGTCCAGGCTGCTCCGGGCTATGAAGTTCAAAACTCGATGATCTGGAACCATCGCATTTCGGTCTTCAACGTGCAGAATCCCGTCCTTGCCAACCCGCTGGTGCGTCGCGCCATGACGCATGCCATCGATCGTCAGGCGATCGTCGACGCGCTTTGGGGCGGAAAGACCGTCGTCCCGGCCGGCCTGCAGTTCGATTCTTTCCGTTCCAGCGACATGTTCATCGAAGGCTGGAAGGTTCCGGAATATGATCCGAAGCTTGCCCAGGATCTTCTGAAGCAGGCGAACTACAAAGGCGATGCGATACCGTTCCGCCTGCTGAACAATTACTACACCAACCAGACGGCCAACGGCCAGATCATGGTGGAGATGTGGAAGCAGGTCGGCATCAACGTCGAGATCCAAATGAAGGAAAACTGGGCCCAGATCCACGATCCGGCCGGCGTCAAGGGCGTTCGCGACTGGTCGGCCGGCAACAGCATCAACGACCCGATCACGCCCCTGGTCGTGCAGTTCGGCCCGAACGGCGAAGTCCAGCAGAAGAAGGATTGGAGCAACGAGGAGATGAACAAGCTCTCCGTCGTCATGGAAACCTCGACCGACCGTGCGCTGCGCAAGAAGGCCGTCGCCCGCATGCTCGAGATCTGCGAACGCGAAGACCCGGCCTACCAGGTCCTGCATCAGAATGCCGTCTTCACCGGCATGAAGTCATCGCTGAAGTGGAAGGCGGCTCCGGCTTTCGCCATGGACTTCCGCTCCACCAACTGGTTGATCTGACCAGCTCATCGCTTCGGCCCGCGGCGGTGGCAAGCCCGCCGCGGGCCGTCTTTTGCTTCGAACGAAATGCGGGGATGAAACATGGGCACGACCGGCTCCAGCCTTGTGGAACTGCGCGATCTGACGGTCGCCTTCGACGGGGTGCAGGTTCTCCACGGCATCGATCTCGATGTCGGCAGGGGTGAGGCGCTCGGCCTTGTCGGCGAATCCGGCTGCGGCAAGTCGGTGACCTGGCTGGCGGCACTTGGCCTGTTGCCCGCCAAGGCGGGTGTTGCCGGCTCCGTCAAGCTCGAAGGCCGCGAGCTGATCGGCGGGCAGCGTGCCGTGCTCGAAAGCGTGCGTGGCAAGCGCATTGCCATGATCTTCCAGGATCCGTCGAGTTCCCTCAATCCGGTGCTGCGCATCGGCCGGCAGATTGCCGAGGCGCTCGCTGCCCACCGCGGCCTGCGCGGCGAGGCCGCAAGAGCGGAGGCGATACGGCTGATGGATATGGTCGGCATTCCCGACGCGCGTCGCCGCTTCGATTCCTATCCGCATGAATTTTCCGGCGGCCAGTGCCAGCGCCTGATGATCGCCATGGCACTTGCCGGCCAACCCGATCTTCTGATTGCCGACGAGCCGACGACGGCGCTCGACGCTACAATCCAGGCGCAGATCCTCGATCTGCTGATCGAGCTTCGCGCCGAGACCGGCATGGCGACCGTCTTCATCAGCCATGATCTGGGTGCCGTCAGCCAGGTGTGCGAGCGCATCTGCGTCATGTATGCGGGGCGCATTGTAGAGGAGGGCAGTGTCGAGCAGCTTTTCTCCGAACCGCGGCATCCCTATACGCGTGGCCTGTTCGACGCCATTCCCCGCATCGATGGTGGCCGCGAACGGCTGATCCCCATTCGCGGCACCGTGCCGAATCCGAAACATCTGCCGAAGGGCTGTTCCTTCTCGCCGCGCTGTATGCGTGCCGTCGAGGACTGCCGCAACGAGCGGCCGCAGCTTGTTACGCTCGAAGACGGACGCAAGCTTGCCTGTCTGCGGCCCGTGCCAGCAGCAGGGGCTTCCGAGATCCGGTCCGATATTCCGGAGGGCCTGTTGCAATGACCCCGCTCATCGAAGCTCGCAACCTTGTGCGCATCTATGGCATGCGCAGCGGCCTCTTCGGCCGTCCAAGCTCGGTGCGCGCCGTCGATGGCGTGTCGCTGGCGGTCGCGCCCGGCGAGACGCTCGGCATCGTCGGCGAATCCGGTTCCGGCAAGTCGACGCTCGGGCGCATGCTCCTTGGGATCGATGACGCTCAGGAAGGCGCAATTCATTTCGAAGGTCGGCCGATGCCCGAACGCGGCAGCGCGGAGTGGCGCAGACTGCGGGCGAAAATGCAGCTCGTCTTCCAGGATCCGCTTGCAGCCCTCGACCGCCGCCTGACGATCGCCGCCCAGATCGCTGAACCGCTCGAGATCCATAAGCTCATTCCGAAGGAACATCATGCCATGCGCGTGGCGGAGCTCATGGCCGCCGTGGGGCTGCGTGGCGACCAGGCGGAGCGCTATCCCCATGAGCTTTCCGGCGGTCAGCGGCAGCGCGCGGTGATTGCCCGGGCGCTCGCCTCGCGACCGAGGCTTCTGGTGTGCGACGAACCCGTTTCGGCCCTCGACGTGTCGATCCAGGCACAGGTCATCAACATGATGCGGGACCTGCAGGAGCAGAACGGCATCGCCATGGTCTTCATCAGTCACGATCTGAAGGTGGTGCGCAACGTCGCAGACCGCGTCGCCGTGATGTATCTCGGCCGCATCATGGAGGAGGCCTCTTCCGACGTCATCTTCCATTCGCCGCAGCACCCTTACACCAGGGCGCTGGTTTCGAGCATTCCCGTGCCCGGCAAGCCGCTACGCGATCGCGTCATCCTGCAAGGCGAGCCGCCAAACCCCGCAAGCCGCCCATCCGGCTGCGCCTTCCATCCCCGCTGCCCGTTGGCGCGCGACATATGCCGCTCCACCGCACCGGAACTGCGCGAGATTGGCGATGGACGCACTGCCGCCTGTCACGTCGTGACGGGTGAAACCACGCCGGTCGCGGCATAGGGGCCATCATGATTCGCTTTGTTCTCGTCCGCCTCTTCCGTGCCGCACTGACGATCCTGGCCGTCATCACCTTCGCTTTCGTCGTGCTGCGCATGTCGGGCGATCCGGCCCTGGTGATGCTCGGGCCTGATGTGCCGCAGGAAGCGGTCGATGCCTTCCGCAAGTCCTGGGGTCTCGACCAGCCACTATGGGTTCAATATATCGCCTATATCAAATCGATCTTCACCGGCGATTTCGGCGTCTCGATGCGCGACAAGGCTTCGGCGCTGCATCTGGTGCTGGAACGCGTGCCCGCAACCCTGCAGCTGACGATCCCAGCCCTCGTTCTCAAGCTCGTCCTCGGCATCCCGGCGGGTGTCTATGCCGCCTTGCATCGCCAGAGCTTTACGGACCGCGGCGTCATCCTTGCCGCCGTGCTCGGCTTTACCATTCCCTCTTTCGTCATGGGGCTGGTGCTCGTGCTGATCTTCTCCGTCATTCTCGGCTGGCTGCCCTCAGGCGGACAGGACACCTGGATGCACGGTATCCTGCCGACGCTGACCATGAGCATCGGCGGGATCGGCATCCTCGCGCGTTTCTCGCGCAGCGCCATGATCGAGGTCATGGGGCAGCCCTATATCCGCACGGCTTCCGCCAAGGGGCTGACATGGCGCGATGTGGTCTGGAAGCATGCCCTGCCGAATGCGGCGGTGCCGATCGTCACCATCGTCGGCTTCATGGTCGGCTCGCTGCTTGCCGGCGCGGTCGTGGTGGAATCGATCTTTTCCTGGCCGGGCATCGGACGCCTGCTGGTGGTTTCGGTCAGCAACCGCGACCTTGCCGTCGTTCAATGCATCCTGCTCATCATCGCCGCCGCCATGGTCGTGTCGAATCTCGTCGTCGACCTGCTCTATGGCTGGCTCGACCCGCGCCTTCGCTCGCATGCGGCGCGACACTGAGGAGAATATGATGGCTACTGCTGATCTTATCGAAACGCCGGTCTCCCGAAAGCAGGGCGGCCTCGTTTCCTTCCTGCGTCGCAACGTGCCGTTTTCGGTCGCTCTTTGCCTGCTATGGCTTGCGGCCATGGTCGCGACCGCAATTTTTGCCGATCATATCCGCCCCTTCAACATCACCGCCATGGATCTGACCAGCCGGCTGTCTGCGCCGGGCGGGGCCAAGCATCTGCTCGGCACCGACGAACTCGGCCGCGATGTGCTTTCGCGCCTCATTCAGTCGATCCGGGTCTCGCTTGTGATCGCCTTTGGCGCGACGCTGCTATCTTCGATCTTCGGCACACTGCTCGGCTTCCTGGCGGCGCAGTTCCGTGGTTTCGTGGAGCATCTGGTCCTGATGCTCGCGGATTTCCAGGCGGCGCTGCCTTTCCTCATCATGTCGCTGGCGGTGCTCGCCTTCTTCGGTTCCTCGATGCTGCTGCTCGTATGTCTCATGGGTTTTTACGGCTGGGAGCGCTATGCGCGCATCGCGCGAGGGCTTGCCATCGCCGCTGGCGCTCAGGGCTATGCCGCCGCGGTGGTGCAGCTCGGCGCGACACCGGCACGGGTTTACCTGCGCCATATCCTGCCCAATGTCGCCTCGACGCTGATCGTTTCCATGACGCTGACTTTCCCTGAAATCATCCTGATGGAAAGCGGTCTGTCCTTTCTCGGCCTCGGCGTACAGCCGCCGGAAACCAGCCTTGGCAACATGGTCGGCTTCGGCCGGGAGTATCTGACGCGCGCTCCCTGGATCATGCTGGCGCCCGCCATCGTCATCATGCTGACAACGCTCTCCATTTCGCTCGTCGGCGATTGGCTGCGCGACAAGCTCGATCCCACGATCCGATAGGAAACATGCTCCATGACCCTGATTACCGGCCATCGCGGCGCCCGCAACCTCTGGCCCGAAAATTCGCTCACCGGCTTTCGCAATGCTGCCCAGCTAGGTGTGAACGCCGTTGAATTCGATGTCCATCTGACGCTGGCCGGCGAGCTCGTCGTCATTCACGATCCGACCCTTGAACGCACTACCGAGAGCGCCGGTCCCGTACAGGATTTGTCGATCGAGGGCCGCAAGGCGACGCGGCTGAAGGGCACGGATGAGGCCATTCCAACCCTTGCCGAAGTGCTGCAGGTGCTTGCACCGAACGAAGCCATCGACCTGTATGTCGAAATCAAGGTCGACGGGAATGGAACCCCTTACCCGGATATTGCGGCGCGGGTCGCAAGCGAGCTAGCCCGCTTCGGCATCGAGGAGCGCTCCTATCTGACCTCCTTCGACCTTTCGGTCCTGGAGGATTGCCGCCATCATGCTCCGAAAATCTCGCGTCTCGTTTCCGTCAACGCCGCCTGGGCTGAAAGGCAGGGCGGGCTTGCCGCCTTCATCGACCGGGTGGATGAGCTGGTGAAGATCATCGCCATCCACCACGAGCTTATGGAAGCCAAATGGGATCTGATCCGCAATCGGCTGCCTTTGGAACGGCTCTGCGTCTGGACGATCAACGACGAGGCAAACCTCCGCCATTGGCTGGGGCGGGGGATCGGCAGCCTGACTTCGGATAGCCCCGATCTCGCATTGAAGCTGCGCTCGACGATCATGGCATGATCTTCCGCGCCGGCTGGCGTGGACGGTCCGGCAGATTTTCGCTGACGGCGATAATCCCGGATGACGTGCATATCCGTACCGGATCGATCCCGCACGCGGATCGGGAGTAGGGGCACTCTAGCCTGCGATCGCTTTGACATATCTCTCAGCCGAGCGTTCCACCACGCGGTTGCCGTCGCTCTCGACCGTGCGGCCGGGGAATGCGCCATAGATCGCCTCGAACCGGTATGGCTGCACGGCCTGCGAAATTGCCGTGACCGCCTTGGCGGCGAGGGGGATGAGGTTCGGATAGCTGCGCATGAAGCTGACGAATTTACGGTCCATGGTGACCTGCATGGTGTCGCCGACGAAAAGGGCGCCTCGGCCACCCTCGAGCCAGGGACAATGGAGCACGGAACTGCCATCGAAATGACCGCCGCAGCGAATCATGGTCGCCTGGCCGATCTGCAGCGTTTCACTGGTCCGCGGGCGCAGAGCGGAACTGGATCTTTGCACCCATTTGGCATCATCGGCGTGGATATGGACCGGTGCGTTATCGAAGGCCGCACTCCACTCGATCATCGACGAATAGAAATGCGGATGGGAGATCGCAATCGCGCTCAAGCCGCCCATGGCGGCAATCCGGGTTTTGCTGGCCTCGTCGACGAGACTGAGGCAATCCCAGAGGATATTGCCGGCCGGACCTTCGATCAGAAATGTGCGCTGGCCTATGCCGAAAGAAGGCGAGATCTGCAGGCTGTGAACGCCTTCCGCTTCTTTATTCCAGGTCACGCTATGGGTTTGGTGAAGTGCTCCCATGTCTGTCCATTCCTGCCCTGATTGGGGCACGAATTGACGATCGTCCTCGCATATTGGGCAGGTTGGAGGTGGTGCGCCGCTTTCGCGGAACTGCGTGCCGCATGTGATGCAGATAAAACACGTCATCTTGAAGCCCTCGGCTGCTTGTCTTCCCATCTTCCAGGCTTGCGGGCAGGGGACCCTGCGCGCCAAAAGGTCTATGCTGATTTTTATGCTATATTGGCTAGACGTCGGACGGATCAAATCGAAAAAGCGGGAATGCCATCGGATAATAGCGTTGCGGACCGAAAATCGTCGTTTTCAGACGGCCCTTTCCAGACGAAATGAATATTTATCCTAGATGATGACGGGATTTACGTCATTTCATCATCATGATTTTAAACAGTAAAATTGTCCTCCAGTTCATTTTTATGACAATCTGGTCTTGCAAAAGGCATAAAGGCAAAGAAACATAGTCGGCTAATAAAAGTTTGGTTAATTGAGATACTGATGTTCGGCATTCGTCCGGGCATTGCTGACACACGGAGAACCGCTATGGCGCTTATTTTCGGCCTTATTGCTTTGGCCGGCCACATTGCCCTGTTGCTCTGGGGCACGCGCATGGTCCAGACAGGCATTCAACGCGCCTTCGGCCCGGATCTTCGCTCTTTTCTCGGCCGCGCCTTGAGCAATCGCATGAAGGCGTTTTTCGCCGGGATCGGCGTCACCGCAATCCTGCAGAGCAGCACGGCAACCGGCCTGATGGCATCGGGCTTTGCAGCCGGCGGGCTGGTGGACCTCGTGCCGGCGCTTGCCGTCATGCTGGGCGCCAATGTGGGAACCACGCTGATCGTGCAGGTGCTGTCCTTCGATGTCGCGGCTGCTTCGCCAGCGCTCATCCTTATCGGCGTCCTGATGTTTCGGCGGGTCGCGAATTCGCGCATTCATGATCTCGGGCGCGTCATGATCGGGCTCGGTTTCATGCTTCTGGCGCTGCATCAGTTGCTTGAACTGATGACGCAATATGAAGGGTCTAAGGCGCTTGCTTATGTGCTGGATGCGATTGCCGCAACACCGGTGCTCAGCATGCTTCTTGCGGCGATCCTCACATGGGCCGCCCATTCCAGCGTTGCCGTGGTGCTGCTCATCATGTCCCTGGCAAGCAAGGGTCTTGTCGATCTCGATCAGGCCTTTGCTCTCGTTCTCGGCGCCAATCTGGGAACCGCGATCAACCCGCTGATCGAAGGGCAGTCGGGCGCCGATCTATCCGTCAAGCGGCTGCCGATCGGCAACATGCTGACACGCATTGTCGGGGTGATCGCGGTGATCGGCCTCTTGGAGCCCGCCACGCGGCTGTCGGCGATGGTCGACAGCGACAGCGGCCGTGCGGTCGCCAATTTTCACAGTGCCTTCAATGTCGTTCTGGCGGTGGTCTTCATGCCGCTGCTGCGGCCCTATGCCGATCTTTTGACGAAACTACTGCCGCAGAAGATCAACGAAGCCGATCCGACGCGCCCCAGATATCTCGATCCCGCCGCCAAGGAGACGCCTGTCGTTGCTCTCGGGGCTGCGGCGCGAGAGGCGCTGAGGCTGGTCGACGTCTTGTCGGAAATGCTCGCTGGCGCGAAATTGGCGCTGTCGGACACCGACCGGCGGGCATTGGCACGGCTGCGGTCGCTGGACAACATCCTCGACAGCCTCAACACCGCGGTTAAGACCTATTTGACTTCGATCGATCCCGACGAACTCGGCGAAGCCGACAGGCGGCGTTTGAACGAAATCCTGCTGTTTTCGATGAACATGGAGCATGCCGGCGATGTTCTCGACCAGAACCTACTGCCGCATCTGGCCAAACGTCTGCGCCGGGGGTTGAGCTTCTCGAAGGAGGGCCAACTCGAACTGGCAAGACTGTTCGACCGATTGCAATCGAACCTGCGGACAACGGCAGCCCTGTTCATGACACAGAACGAGAGCGCCGCCCGCATGCTGGCGGAGGAGAAGGTTATCTTCCGCAAGGCGGAGCGCGAGGGAACGGAAGCCCATTTCCAGCGCCTGCGGCAAGGGGGTATCGAGACCGCCGAGACCAGTTCGCTTCACCTTGATCTGCTGCGCGATCTCAAGCAGATCAATTCCCATCTTGTCGCCGCTGCCGCCTATCCCGTTCTGGAAGAGCGCGGTGAACTCTTGCAGAGCCGGACGCCGAGCCCGATGCCGCAGGCGGCCGTGACCGCCAATGAGTAAAAAGACCTATCTCGGCCGTCTGGCCGGCGAGGCGGATAAACTCTTCGCCGGCCGGTCCATCGAACAATATGGCGCGATCTGCTACCGGCGGTCGCAGGGACGGGAGAATGTCGAAATCCTGCTGATCACATCGCGCGAAAGCGGCCGGTGGGTCATCCCCAGGGGTTGGCCGATGGACAAGAAACTTCCGCATCAGGTCGCCGAACGCGAGGCGTGGGAAGAGGCGGGTGTCAGAGGAAAGGCGAGGAAGAAGCGCTTCGGCTACTATACCTATCTCAAAGTCCTCGGCACCGGCGAGACCGTGCCCTCTATCGTTCAAGTCCACCTTCTCGAAGTCGCCGAATTGGCCGATCGCTTTCCAGAGCGTGGCCAACGCCAGCTGCAATGGTTTTCGCCCAATGAAGCGGCCGCTCAGGTCCGCGAGCCAGAACTGAAGAGCCTGCTGCGCAGGGTGGAGGCGGCCCTCGCGCCGGACAAGTGAGCGAAGCGACGATCGTCCAATCCAATCTGCGAGTAGGTGCGCCTCATTGCGTGTTCCTTGCGAGTGATAACCCATTGGCGTCATTCGCAAGTCGCACTTGGAAATAGAATGTACCCTTGCACACACACACACAAAAATCAGATAATCTATCTTATGGAACTTACATGGCTACCCCTGACAACACTCTCTGTGGAGCCGGAGCAAACCTGCCGATAAGCTGATCTCCAATGTGTTTCACGGCAGGCTTTAGATTACGGCAAGTTGACCTTGGGTGAAGGAATTCCGCGTCAGATGTTGTCATGGGGAATCCCTCCTTCGGTTCATCGCAACCTCCCCGGCTGGCGATTAAAGCAAAGCATGCGAGAGACGAGGCTCAATTTCAACGAATGTTACGCCACTTCTTAATTCGATTAATTGAGCCATCGGGGTTGCGTTTGATCGAATATCCGTTCTGTCCGGAAAAGTGATTTTGTCGCATATCCCGAATGACCATTGCCGCGTCGCCATAAGGCGCGACAACATCGATGAACCAAAGGTTGTCTCCTGACGCCCATTTTGATTCATGAGGCGTAAGGCCATCGCTCATCAGCTTTAGATGCCTTTCTTCGTCGACGAGTGCCCATGTCACGAAGGCCTTGGGATTGTCCGGCCCAAAAAAGTAAATCTTGCATTGGCCCGCCTTGAGTGCGGGAACGAAGTTCGTTTCCATGTCGGCGACCAACCAGCGTCGGTGAAGCGGAGATTGAAGTGCCAAGAACGCCATACACCCGAGCGCATCCATCGCACCCAATTTTCTGACCGATGAAGTCGTATCCATTGGTGTCATCGCTCCTTCAACCCATTTTGTAGCGCCTTCGTAATAGGTTCGAAAAAGTAGGAAATGAGCCTGCGTGTTGACGTGACGACATCGACGGTCACCGTCATCCCTGGTGAAAAGCCAATGTCCTTGCCGTCCACCAACAATCCAGACTTATCGAGCCGGAGGCGCACGGCATATACCCACTTGGATGCGCCGTTTTCCCGTGCATCCGCCCCGATGCTGGTCAC
Organism: Rhizobium sp. BK289; assembly: GCF_014193575.1. NCBI lineage: Bacteria > Pseudomonadati > Pseudomonadota > Alphaproteobacteria > Hyphomicrobiales > Rhizobiaceae > Rhizobium > Rhizobium sp. BK289. Next base: position 156,561 of record NZ_JACHZO010000004.1, on the reverse strand, counting down.
GTGGCCAGGAACGACGCCGAAGCGCTCAGATGGAAAGGCGTCGAACTTTGCGTATGCCTTCTGTCCGCTCTGCAAAAAACCCACGTCTCTGTTATCGAAGAAGGCCTCCACTTCCATGCCACCGTCAGTCGGCACAACACCCATCAAGGTCGCTCCTGCCTCCACGTAGCCGCCCACCGTGTGAACCGTCATATTTTCGACCCGTCCGGCGACCGGTGAACGAAGTGTGAGATTGTTCAGCCTTTCCTGCGCAGCGCGTAATGCAGCATTGGAACTGTCTCGGGCGATCTCCGATTCCCTGAGACGGCGACGCTGCGTGGCGAGATTGTCGGAGATCGCAGATGCCCGCTGACGTCTCGTCGTTTCCGTCGATGCCACCAGGGCAGAAAGTTCGCTTTCGGCTACCCGCGCATCGCCATCGATTGATCTCAACTCTCGAAGCCTATCGAGGTGTTCGTTGCGGCTCATGACCCCCTGCTGCAGTAGAGTATCCGCCGAGGTAAGCTTCTGAGAAACGATGTCACGATCAGTCTTGGCCTTTTCTATGCGGGCATTCTGCGCCTCCTGCTGCAACTCCAATTGTTTCAGTTGAGCATCGGTCTGCAAAATTTGATCGCGCAAGGCAACGAGTGTTGCACGGACAAGCGCCTCGCCTTCTGGCTCCTTCTCGGAGCTAGCAGGCCAGTCCTGACGGAATTTCTGGACGCCAGCCTCGACGAAGCCGGGATTTGCAGGATCTTGTGAGGCAAGTGGCGTAACAATGGCATCAGCCACATCCGCATCGAGCGATTGTTGCTCGATATTGGCCTGGATCCGTTGAATATCACTTTGGGCTGCGGTGGGATCGAGTTTGACCAGGACCTCGCCTTCAGCAACTGTCTGCCCCTCATTGACGTTCAACTCGATGATCTTGCCGTCGGCGAGCGGCTGCACCACCTGAACACGCGATATCGGAACCAATTTTCCAGAGCCACGCGCCACGACTTCTGTCTTGGCAACGATGCTCCCGCCAAGGATGACTGCGAAGAGGATAAGAAGAAGCCAAGTCGTTATTCGGACCGTCGGCGAAGCTCGTGCCATAGATGGCGACACCCCGGTCATGGTCGCACCTGGAGTTTTTCGAGATCGACGACATCCGCTTCGGCACCAAACAGTTCTGGCCGGTGACTTACGATGGCGACGGTGCGAGACTTGGCGAGGTCATTCAGCGTTCGCGTGATAATGGACGCGGACCGCTCATCCAAGGCACTGGTGGGTTCGTCGACAATCAGGATGTTGGGGTTACGCAGGAGAAGGCGGGCCAGCGCCAATCGCTGTCGCTGGCCGCCTGAGAGTGAAGATCCGTGCTCGCCAACATTCGTCTCCATTCCATCCGGAAATTGCTCGATCATTTCTGCACAAGCACTATCCCGTAACGCCGTTTGCATCTCATCATCGGTGGCATCTTCCTTGGCGAGAAGGAGATTTTCTCTGATCGTTCCAGCAAATAATGCCGCTTCCTGTGGCAGGTAGGCTATGTTGGTCCTGATACTTTCGGGGGTGAAGCTATCCATCACCTGATCGTCGATGAAGACGGTACCAGAGTCTGGCGGATACAATCCGCTCAGAACCTTCGCTAGGGTAGATTTTCCAAAGCCTGAGCGCCCCACAATAATGGTCGGTTTTCCAGGTGAAATCGTCAGGTTCAGATTGTCGAGAACTAGACGCTCCGAAGTGTATCCGAACGAAACGGCCTCCAGGCGCAAAGTTGCTGCTCCTTTTAAAATGAGGTTTTGCTTACCCGTTTTGACTTCCGAGGGGGCGTTTAGGACATCCCCGAGACGAAGACGAGCGATCTTGATGCCCTGCCAGTGCTCCCACAGCGACGCCAGTCCAAGGATGGGTGCCGACACATGTCCGGCCAGCAAATGAAACGCTACAAGTTGTCCAAGGGTGATGGAGTTATCCAGAACGAGCATCGCGCCAAAAAAGACGATCAAGATATCAAAAGCATTGCTGAACGCATCGCTGATGATTCCGTTCACAATGTGCAACCTGGTGATCTTGAACCCCAGATCGAGGGAAGCGGACATCGTTCCATCGAGACGCCTGGCATAGCGCTCTTCGGCGGCCTGGGCCTTCACAGTCTCAGCATTCCTGAAGGTCTCGATCATACGGGATTGATGAGCTGAGTTTGCGAGGAACGACTGCTTCAAGCGACGACGCAGGAACGGACCGACTATCGCGATTGCGGCCATCTGCATGGGCAGGATGACGACGATGATCAGGGTAAGAGATGGGCTGATCGAAAAAAAAGCGCCGAGATACACAAATGAGAACACGATATCGATGATCACACCCGAGATGGTTCCAGTCAGAAACCGTCGAATAGTTTCGATTTCACCCATGCGTGCGAACAACTCGCCCACTTGCCATTTTTGCAGGGTGCGGAGCGGCAAATGGAGAACGTGCTCGTAAATACGCCTGCTGAACTCGCGTGTCAGTTGATTGACCAGATCACCGCCGAGATACGTCGACACCGACTTGAATGCACTCTGAAACAAAGCGACGACAACGAGCAGTGCAACAACAATATAAAGACTATCTTCCCGCTGAAATGGGAGAATTCTGTCGATAAGCGCCTGAAAAACAAAAGGTTGAACAAGCCCGAGAAGGCGCAGGACAATAGAAATGATTGAAAGTTCAACTATGTGGCCAGTGTATTTCCCGGTTGTTTTCGTGAACCAGGAAAATGATGCTGGAGTTTCATCCAATGGTTGTTTTCCTATTGGGCGCGACTTTTAGGGTTGATTATAGCCACATCTGGCACAGATAATACTATCTGTGATGCATCACATAATGAAATTTCAACCCAAAGCGCAAGATAGGAGAAGTTTTATGGGTGGTTCATCTGATAGTAGTTCAAACAGCGGATGGGGCGGCCGGATAGGTGCTGCTGTCGGCGGCGTGGTCGGGGGAACGGCTGGATCTGCGGCTGGCCCCATGGGCGGGCGGATCGGCGCTGCAGGCGGCGGGCTCGCTGGCTATGCGATCGGCAACTCCGTAGAGAATAATATTAACAGCGGAGCCTCACCCGACTATGGTGGCTATACCGCGATGGGTGACTACGGTGGAGGCCCCGCATCCGACGGTGGTAGAGGCATTAGCAGCTCCGGAAGCCATAGATAGTTCTCGGAACCGGCGGCAAAGGACATAGATTCTGGTTCTCGTCGGGGTCTATGTCCGATACTGGGGAGGTAACGGTTGAAATATCTTAACATTCTCATACCCCTTGCCATCATAAATCCCCTGTTGATTTTTCTGTTCCCCTTCGGCCTACGGGGAATCGGAGATCATTTCATTTACTTCGCCTTTCTCTCTCCAATTATCTCATTCTTGATATGGGACTTCCTCATTAGTCCATTGTTTAGGCAGCGATGACCCCAACCATTCATTGAAATTCAGGTGGCTAGGCGGCTTTTAGTTCATGGCACAGTTCTGGAAGCGGTTTCTCGTAGCGGTGACAACTATCTGTCGTATGATTTTTCTCGTCTGCGCGGGTGACATCGGAATTATCATAAGCGCAGTATTCGTGGCTTTTCTGATTACCAATATTGCCGGCGTCGTCCTGTCCGCATCGGACGTTACCGGGACGGCACGAACAGAAATAGCCATTGTCGTACCGATCTTGACAATTGACATAGTGCTTTTGGGGTCGATCCTACTGCGTATTCGAGAGATTGCTCAACCGGATCGCGAACATCGCTCGCGGCTCTATGCGTTTGTGACGGGCCTTGTTTTGCTGCTCTTAAAGTCCGCTTGGCAGGGTCTGGACCAGGCAAGCTACAGCTTTTCGGCTACAAGCGTTCTTTTCATACTTACGACCTGCATCATCGCACCGATCTGCGAGGAGCTATTTTTTCGTGGTTATCTATGGCTGAAGCTCCGGAATCATCACTACAACGATAAATTGATCGTTTTCTGCACGACAGTTTTATACATAATACCGCACGTTCCTAATAGTTTGTCGGCATTCTTAGACTATTCACTAATTGGATTTTTTCTTGGGATTATACGATATTTTAGCGGTGGAATACTTCTTTCGTGCGCTTTTCATATGGCTATGAACTTTATCGTGATCTCCGGAATATGAGCGACCATCTCCATGGCGCTACTGCGGTCATGACACCGAACAGATTGAATTTATACTCATCCTCCTCATCTCGGATGCCGTCGGATAGTGCGGCGTAACGATCCGTTATGGCCGCTCCAACGCCTCTCTTGGTCATTTCGTCGGCGATCTCATCAATCAGCGCGGCGATCTCGAGCTGCTCACCAGTGGACGACGGCGGTTGATCGCTCATTCGATCGAGGTGATCGACACTTCGGGCAAGCCAATCAGATGAAATCCGACGCTAAGCCATCCCTTCGCAGTCGTTGCCGATGGGGCGGTGCGCGAAAGCGAGACGGCAACTGACGACTTCCGATTGCGCAAAGCGGCCGATTTGGTCTCGATATTTCACAATTTTATCCGATCGATGCAGGCGGCGGGCTGCCCTGCCCTTCCCTCCTGGTCAGTGCAGCCGCTGGCTCGAGCGCCGATTTCCGATTGCACAAACGCGACACCACACGACGGGCAGCAATTCGCGGGCACTTTGGCGCCGGACTGCCTTCGGTAGCGCCTATTGACAACTTGTTCCTCATAGGACTTGATGTAGGAGTCCATTAAAGCAGATACATGTCCACTATACAGGACATCGGGAACGACGCTCTACAAAAAGGGGAACTACAATGACGATTTCACTTCGAACCGGCCTGATCTCATTGGCCGTGACCGCAATTCTATGCAGCCCGGCACTGGCTGCTGGCAGCAAGCTTGACGAGGTGCTCGCCCGTGGCCACCTCGTCATGGGAACCGGCAGCACCAACGCGCCCTGGCATTTCAAGAGTGCGGACGACAAACTCCAGGGCTTTGACGTCGACATGGGTCACATCATCGCCAAGGCCCTCTTCGGGGATCCGGACAAGATCGAATACGTCAACCAGTCGTCGGACGCGCGCATTCCGAACATCACGACAGACAAGGTCGATATCACCTGCCAGTTCATGACCGTGACAGGCGAGCGTGCTCAGCAGATCGCGTTCACGATTCCCTATTATCGCGAGGGCGTCGGCCTCATGCTCAAGGCAGACGGCAAATATGCCGACTATGCCGCACTCAAGGCGGCGGGCTCTTCGGTGACGATTTCGGTGCTTCAGAATGTTTATGCGGAAGCCATGGTCCATGCAGCTCTTCCGGAAGCAACCGTCGACCAGTACGATTCCGTCGACCTGATCTACCAGGCGCTTGAGTCCGGCCGGGCCGATGCCGCTGCTACCGATCAGTCTTCCCTTGCCTGGTACATGACCCAGAACCCCGGCAAGTATAAGGATGCCGGTTATGGATGGAACCCGCAGACCTATGCCTGCGGCGTCAAGCGCGGCGATCAGGATTGGCTGAACTTCGTCAATACCGCCCTCCACGAGGCGATGACCGGCGTCGAGTTCGACACTTATGCGAAGTCCTACAAAACCTGGTTCGGCAAAGACCTGACACCTCCGCAGATCGGCTTTCCGGTCGAATTCAAGTAATTGGTAAAAAGGAACGGGAGCATCTCCCGTTCCTTCTTCTGGAGGCGGCCTGTCGTGGGTTACACGCTGAATTTCGGCGCCGTTTGGCGCAACTTCGATTTTCTTTTGAGCGGATTGATGCTGAGCCTTGGGCTTGCCGCGATCTCGCTGTTGATTGGTGCCGTGCTTGGTCTTCTGGTGGCCTTTGCGCTCATCTCGAAGCAGCGAATTGCCGCAGTGCCGGCCCGCTGCTACGTCACGCTTATCCGCAATCTGCCGATCCTGGTGCTTGTGCTGTTTGCCTTTTTCGCATTGCCGCAAATCGGTTTCAGGCTCGATAAGATAAAAAGCTTCGTCCTCGTCCTGTCCCTGTACTCGGGCGCCTATCTCGCGGAAGTATTCCGGGCCGGTCTGCTGTCCATTCCCAAGGGGTTGACGGAAGCTGGGCTTGCGATCGGGCTCACCGGAATGCAGATCCGTACATCGATCGTCGCGCCGCTGATGCTGCGCAACGTTCTGCCTTCCTTGTCGTCGACGGTCATATCGCTGTTCAAGGATACCTCGCTCGCCGCAACCATTGCTGTCCCGGAACTGACTTTTGCCGCGCGCAAGATCAATGTCGAAAGTTTCCGCGTGATCGAGACATGGATGGTTACCTCGGCGCTTTATGTCGCAACGTGTTTCGTAATCGCTTCAGTCATGCGCTTCGTTGAACGCCGGCTGGCATTGCCGAGGTAAGCCGATGTCACAGACCTTTTTGGACCAGCTCTGGATCGCCCGCTATGTCATCATGAATGGCCTGGTAATGACCGTATCCATATCGTTGCTGGCAATTCTGAGTGGCTCATGCCTTGGCGTCCTTGTCGGACTTGGCCTGGTTTATGGCAATGCCGTCCTCCGTTTCATCATACGTGCCTATACCGATATAATCCGTGGAACGCCTGTCCTCGTCCTGGTGCTTGCAAGCTATTATGTGTCGAGCGCCGTCGGGCTTGACCTCGGACCCTTTGCCGCCGGTGTCCTCGCATTGGCCGTCTTCTGCTCATCCCATGTCGGAGAAATCGTGCGCGGCGCGCTGCAGGCGATCCCGAAAGGGCAAACCGAGGCAGCCAAGGCGATCGGGCTGACCTTTTCGCAAACATTCACCTCGGTGCTCTGGCCGCAGGCACTGCGCCAATGTCTCCCCGCCTGGGTCAACACCGCCGCAGAGATGGTCAAAGCGTCGACCCTGCTGTCCGTCATCGGGGTGGCCGAGCTGCTTCTCCGCTCACAGGAGATCATCTCCCGTAACTTCATGAGCCTGCAATTCTATTTTCTCGCAGGCGCTCTGTATTTCGTCGTCAACTTCGGGATCGAACGCTTCGGTCAGTTCATCGAGCGCAAGACCGCTCTTCCATCGTGAGGAAGCCAAGCCATGGCCAAGACAATTCTTGAAATCAAGGGCCTGCGGAAGACCTACGGTCATCATGAGGTTCTCAAAGGCGTCGACTGCTCGGTTGCCGAGGGTGAGGTTATTTCGATCATCGGGTCGTCCGGATCGGGCAAGACGACCATGCTGCGCTGCGTCAACATGCTGGAAGAGTTTCAGGACGGCACGATCAGTCTCGACGGCGAGGAGATCGGCTATCACATCGAGGGCAGTTCCCGCCGGCGCAAGAGTGAAAAGGAGATTGCCCGTCAGCGCGCGCTGACGGGGATGGCCTTCCAGCAGTTCAATCTCTTTCCGCACATGAGCGCGGCCGAAAACGTGATGCTTGGCCTGATCAAGGTGAAGAAGATGCAGAAGGCCGCGGCGCGTGCCATCGCCGAGCGCTGGCTCGACCGCGTCGGTCTTTCGGCGCGCGCCAATCACTATCCCGGCCAGCTTTCCGGCGGTCAGCAACAGCGTGTGGCGATCGCTCGTGCGATCGCGATGTCGCCGCGCCTGATGCTCTTCGACGAAGTGACCTCCGCACTCGATCCGGAGCTGGTGGGTGAAGTGCTGCAGGTCATCAAGGGTCTCGCCGCGGATGGAATGACCATGCTGCTTGTCACGCACGAAATGCGTTTTGCCTATGAAGTCTCGTCCCGGGTCATCTTCATGAACCAGGGCGTGATTTGCGAACAGGGCGAGCCGAAGGAAATGTTCGTCAGGCCCAAAACCGAGCGGCTTGCCGAATTCCTGAAAACCTCAAGCTTCAACTAAAAGGGAAAAGAAGAATATGACGATCAAGCGTTATGGTGCGGGTGAAACCGGCGCAGGCGGCCAGCCGCTGCCATTTGCACGTGCCACCGAAGCTGCGGGATGGCTTTATGTGTCCGGCCAGGTGCCGATGGAAAAGGGCGAGATCGTGCCTGGCGGCATCATTGGTCAGAGCCGCAAGGCGATCGAAAACATGATTGCGATCCTCAATGAAGCCGGCTACAGCTTGGAAGATGTCGTGCGCATCGGCGTGTGGCTTGACGATCCACGCGATTTCTGGAGCTTCAATGGTGTCTATGCCGAGTATTTCGGCAAGAACCCGCCGGCTCGCGCTTGTGTTCAATCGCGCATGATGGTCGACTGCAAGGTCGAGGTTGATTGCGTGGCTTACCGCGCCGATCGCGCCTGACAAGGATTGGAGAGAGCATGACCGAGGCCGTAAGCGATGCGGTATCGCGACGCACCCGGGGACTGGACCGCGCCTTCGAGATTCTTGAATTTCTCCGGGTGAAACGACAGCCCATGCGGCCGAACGAAATCGCCTCCGAAATCGGGGCGCCTCGGTCGTCGGTCTATGAACTGGTCAATCTTCTACTCCGCCATGGCATGCTCGATTACCAGGGGAATGACGGCCGTGTTTATCTCGGCCGCCGCCTGTATTTTCTGGGAACAGCCTATGCCGAACAATTCGATTGGATGCGCGAATGTGACCGCATGCTGGTGCGACTGGCCGAGGAAACACGCGAAACGGCGCAGATGTGCCTGCTTGAAGGCAGGAAATATACGGTCGCCATGATGCGCGAGGGTGTCCGGCCTTTTCGCATTTCCTCAAATGTCGGCGAACCGGTTGCGATCCCCTGGACGGCGTCGGGACGCCTGCTGGTGTCGCATCTGACCGATCGGGAAATCATCGATCTGATCCCGCCGGAGGATTTTCTCCTTCCCAACGGGAGGCAGATGGAGCCGTCCGAGTTCATCGGCCAGGTTCGCCAGGCTGGTCGTGACGGCTTCTTTACTTTCAACAGTGAAGTCGAAAATTTCACCCATTGCTTCGCCGTTCCGATCTATCAGGCTGGCGGAGCTTGCATCGCTACCCTCTGCCTCGTCGCACCGCGCGAGGATGGCCTGCGCAACCGCAGCACTTATCTGCAAAGCCTGACAGCCGCCGCCAACGAAATTTCGGAGAAGCTGGGTTTTCACATCGAACGCGATAGGTCCGTTGCGCTCCGTTGAGCTGCCGTTCCAGATACCCAGGCTTGGCGATTGGAAAGAAAGCTACGGCTTCAGTTACCACGCTTTTGGTGGGATCGCCGGAGCAAGCCCTGTTCAACGGAAAGCCGCTGCGCACTTTTCCTGGAATTGCTCTAGGATCGCGGCCGGTATCCTCTGGCCCGCTTCCGCCGGGCCAATGTGAGAAACATCCTGACGGCATCGCTTTCATCGGCGAAGTGATGTGCCATGGTCTGCCCGCCGAACCCGATGCGGCCCCATCTTCTTGTCAAGCATGTGTCGCCGAACAAAGTCGTTGATATCTCCAGGGCATAATAGCGCGCCATGTTCCGCGTGGCATCCGTGCGTTCGATGTAGAGATGATAAGGTTGACTAAGCATGCCGGCAGGATGCTTGATCCAGCCGGCGGGGTCCAACGAGTGTTTTGAATCGGTCGACTCGGTTCGATTCATTTCTTTTATGTATTCGAACCCCGACCGACCCCTCCCCTGCTCGCAGCAGATAACCGGGTCGGCGATCAGGAATAGGCGGCCTCGTGGAAAGCGATTTCCAGGCGCTGCACTTCACCGAAAATGGCGCTCAGCCGCTTGCGCTGGTCAGCACGCATGGTTTCCCCCGCCTGGTCGAGCAAGGCTTTCAGCCATCGTGCCTGCGCCTCGAATTCGGGCTCGGCATGAAGCTTGACCCATTCCTTCAGCAGGGGATCGTGGATCGCCGACCGGTTGGCTTCGACCGACCATGTCCAGTACATCCATTCGGCGGCAAACATCGCGGCGATCGTATCGAGAAACGTGCCGTCGCGGGCGATCGCCAGCATTCCCTCGCGGAAGGCGGCGACGTCTTCTCGGGCGGTGTCGTATCGGGCTGGATCGATGCCACGCGCCGCAAAGGTCTTTTCGAAATAGGCGATCTGCTGGTTCGCGAGGGCGTCGAGTACGCCGATCAGCCAGCGTTTCTGCGCGATGGTCCCGGCCTTTGCGGTGGCATAGGAGAAGATCGCGATCGCCGTGTCGACGAAGGCGCCTTCGAAGACGAGGTAACGTTCGAACACTTCGCTCGGGAGGCGGCCGGCCTTGATATCCTCGACGAAGCGGTGGCGAACCATCGCCTCAAAGACATCGCGGTTTTCGTCAAGCATCTGCTCCGACAGGGTCTGTGCCATCGTCCTCACGCCTCCAGGCCGGGTTTTGCCGCTTCGACGAAGGCTGCGACACGGGCGGGCTCTACGGGGTTCCACCAAACGCCACCTTCCTTCAGTGACGAAGCGACGATGACGCCGTTCGTGCGTTTGAGGATCTCGACGATGTTGTCCTTGGTGACGCCGGAGCCGACCAGCAGCGGCAGATGCGTGGCGGCACCGATCTCCTCGATCTCCTCGATCGTCGCGCTGTTGCCGGTCCTCTGGCCTGTGGCGATCACAACGTCGGCATCGAAGAAGGCGAGATCCCGGGTCAGCTCGTCGATCGTCCGGTCGGCGGTGATGGCGTGTGCGCCGTGCTTCACATGGCTGTCGGCAAAGACCCTGATATGTTCGGCGCGCAGCAGCGAGCGATAGCGCATGGCCTCGGCCGCGCGTCCCTCCATGAAGCCCTCGTTGGCGACATAGGCGTTTGCCCATTGATTGACGCGGATGAAGCGCGCGCCTCCGGCCATCGCAATCGCAAAGGCAGGGATCGGTGCGTTGGCAAGCACATTGATGCCGAGTGGCACGCCGACGGCGCGGGCAATACGGTCCGTCACGACAGACATGAAGGCTGCGGTTTCATGGCCAATATCCTCGGGTTTCGAAAAGGGGATGTCCCCATGGTTTTCGATGATCAGGCCATGGATTCCGCCCTTGACGAGTGCTTCGGCGTCGCGCATGCAGGTGTCATAAATGGAATCCATCGCTGCGCTGCGATAGCGCGGGGCACCAGGGAAAGGCGGGCAATGGATCATGCCGATCAGCGCCTTGTCAGTACCGAAGATTTCCCGTATGGCGCTCGAGGCCTTATCCGATATCTGCTGCATTTCTCTTTCCTTTCTGAAAGTCTGCCATGCGTGCCTATGTCATCGGTAACGTCGCCATCGACGAAACCATATCCGTATTGTCCATGCCCGAAGCCGGCGCCTCGATCCTCGGCCGCGAGGAGACCCGCGACCTTGGCGGCAAGGGCGCCAATCAGGCGGTCGTAATGGGCCGGACGGGCCTTTCCACGACGCTTGTCGCCGCCGTCGGCAAGGATTTTCGCGCCCAGACGATCCGCGACCAGCTTGCCGTAGAAGTGGTCGACGCTCACCTTGTGGGACATCCCGACCGCTCCAGCGACTTCTCCATCATCTTCACCACGCCAGACGGCGAAAATGCCATCGTGACGACGACGGCCTCGGCCGAGGCGTTGACCCTTGCCGAGGCGCTTGCTCCACTCGCGGATGCCACAGCCGGCGATCTCGTCGTGCTGCAGGGCAATCTCAGCGAAAGCGTCACCCGCGGCATTCTTGCCGACGCCAGACATCGTGGCCTGACGACCGCCTTCAACCCCTCCCCGCTGCGGCCCTACTTTGCCGAGCTTTGGCCGCTGATCGACGTCGCCTTTCTCAACAAGGGCGAAGCCGAAAGCCTGACCGGTTCCTCCGGCGAGAGCGCTATTCAACACCTGGCCGAAGCCGGTGTTGCGCAGACTGTTCTGACCCTCGGCGGCGCCGGCGCGATCCTTGCCAGCGGCAGCCAGGTGATTGCGACTGTCCCAGCGCTCGCGACCGAAGTCGTCGACACGACGGGCGCCGGCGACACCTTCATGGCGGTTGCTCTCGCCTCGGCGGCACTGCGGCGTACAAGGCTCGATGCCCGAGCCATTCATCACGCAACAGCGGCCGCTGCCATCACCGTCAGCCGCCGGGGAACGCGTGCAGCCTTTCCGAGCAAAGCGGATCTCGCCGGCATTCTTGCCGGCGAATGACGCTTATTTTTCCTCCGTCAGCCAACCGAGGATATTCTTCCAAAGGCGGCCGTAGCCCTCCCATTCGCAGAAGGCGGGCGAGAGCCAATGCGGGCCGATATCCGAGGTCCACGCAACTGTCCGGCCCTTGCCGAAGCGGCCGGTCACCAGGAGCGGATGCCCGCCCTGATCGTCGGGCAAGCTAGCGATTACTTCCACATCGTCCCGCTCGCGCACCTCGACTTCGTTGACGCCAAGCAGCAAGGGCCATTTGCTCGGGATGCCGGCGACGGTCGCGTGATCGGATTTGACGATAACAGGCGTCGTTCCCTCGGGAATTTCGACACGGTCGTCATAGGGCAGGCAGGTCACCGGCAGCACGTCCTCGACGGCGGTGCGGCGCCAGCGGGCCTTGCCGTCGATCCCCTGGAAGGAAAAATAGCCGCCGACCATCAACAGGCCACCGCCCTTTTCGACCCAGGCCTTGAGCAGTTTCAGCCGGTTCGGGACGGTCTTCGAATGCAGCCAGACCGCCGGCGGAAGAAGCAGCGAGTTGGCGCCGATATCGGAAAGAATGATGGCGTCATAGACATCCAGCCCGGCCATGTCGAAGGGCAGTTGTTCGACCGCTTCATGGGCCGGCATATAGGTGAGCTCATATTCGCTGCCGGCGAGCGCTTTTACGAGCGGCTCGGCGCCAAGGTGGAACGTGACGCTTCCGAACTGGTCGAAGCCCTTATAGTGCGTGGCGGAACTGACCCAGCTTTCGCCGACGAGAAGAACCTTCTTTGTCATGATGTTTCCATTTCTTTTTATGGCGTTGCGTCGGCCTCGAAGACCGATCTCGGATTGGCGCGCATGAAGACGTCGAGCGTTGCATCGTCCAATCCATGGCGCTTCAGGCGCGGCAGGAAGTGGCGCAGGACATAGGCGTAACCGTTGCCGCCGTAATGCTTGAGCATCATCTTCAGGAAGACGTCGTGCGAGAGCAGGAGCCGATCCTTGTGTCCCTTCTCGACGAGCTTGACGAGCGCGCGAGCCGCCTCCTCGTCGCTTGGGCATTGCACCTGCTGATCGGCATAGAAGAAATCCATGCCGATCATGTCGTATTCGAGGAAAGCGCCGCGGGCAGCCAGCTCCGACTGGTAGGTGAGATCGTCATGCGACGGGTTCATGTGGCACAGCACCGTATGCCTGAGATCGCCACCCTCCGCTGCTACGATGTCGAGAACCTTGTGGCCGAGGCGATACCAGCCGGGAAGATGGACCATCAGCGGCAGGCCGGTGCGCACGTGCGCCTGCGCTGCGCCCCGCAGCGATTTTTCCTCCGCGGCCGTGAAATCGGACGAGACGCCGATCTCGCCGATGAGGCCGATCTTCACATCGGTGCCATCGGCGCCCGCGGTTGCCTCGGACACGATTTCATCGGCGATCTGAGCCGCGGACATATCGGCAACCCTCGCCGGATGCGACGAACCGAGATAAAAGCCGGCCCCCATGACGATGTTCAATCCCGTCGTCTTGGAAATCCGCCGCAGAGCCAGCGGATCGCGGCCGATGCCCTGGCATGTCGGCTCGACAACCGTCCGGCCCCCGAGCCCGGCAAAATCTTCGAGCTCCGTCACGGCAAGCTTTTCGTCATCCAGCGTGATGTTGTGCTTGTTGATGAAAGGGTCCTGCCGCAGTTCGCCAAGGATCTCCATGCAGACGAAGCTCTCGGCAAGATATTGCCGGTCCGGCGTCTTCGGCGCGTGCCACCAGCAGCGGCAATCGTTGAGAATATGCTCGTGCATCAGGGTAATGCCGATGTCGGAGACCGGAACCGGTCCCGAGACGGTCATCACATGTCCGGACCGGAGGTGACCGGGTGAAAGTTCATCCGTTGCCATCAGTTCTTCCTCCTCCCCGTCAGTCGGAAGTTGGTGGTGAAGATGCGCGTGTTCAGCCAGATGGCGACAAGGATGATCGCCCCGGTAACGATCTGGGTAAAGAAGGGCGAGATATGCATCAGGATCAGGCCGTTGCCGATGACGGCGATGGTCATGGTGCCGAGAACCGTGCCGATCATCGTGCCCCGCCCGCCCATCAGCGATGTGCCGCCAAGCACGACGGCGGCAATCACCTGAAGTTCGAAGCCGACCGCCGCATTCGATGAGCCGGAGCCAAGACGCGCGGCAATCAAGAGCCCGGCCAGCGCAGATGCGACCCCCGAGACCAGATAGACCGAAGCGACGATCCATTTGGCGGGCATGCCGACACGGCGCGCCGCCTCCATGTTCGATCCCACCGCCACGATCTGGCGCCCGTATTTCGTTGAGGCCATGACGACATAGCCGGCAATCGCGATCAGGATCGCGATCAAGGCCGGAACGGGAAAGCCGGCCAGTTCGCCGCGTCCCATATAGAAGAAGCCCGGATCGCCGTTGATCGGGATGGAATAACCCTGGGTCAGATAGAGAGCGACGCCGCGCAGGATGGAGAGACCGGCGAGCGTGACGATGAAGGCAGGAATATTCTGGTAGGCGATGAACCAGCCCTGCAGCAGGCCGACGATGCCGCCGAAGGCGAGCATGCCGATCGAGACCAACTGCCAGGGTATACCCGTCGCCAGCGTAATGGCGGCGACCGCATTGATGAGCGCCAGCATGGAGCCGACGGAAAGATCGATCCCGCCTGTGACGATGACCAGCGTCATGGCGATCGCCACGACAAGGATGGGAGCTGCCTGGCGCACGACATTGAGAATGTTGCCCATCGTCATGAAGGTCGTCGTCGTCAGCGAGAAGAAGACGAGGCATGCCAGGAAGAAGAAGGCGATCGACAGGACCTGAGCGTTCTCACTCAGGAAATCTGATATCGGCGAGCCTTTGCTGCGTTCGGTGTAGACGGTCAATGTCTCTCTCCCCCGACGATGAGCTTGACGAGATCCTCAAGATTGGTCTTGCCGATATCGCGCTCTGCGACCTTGGTGCCTTCGTACATGACGGCGATCCGGTCGCAGACCCTGAAGAGATCCTGAAGGCGGTGGGTGATCAGGACGACGGAAACGCCGGTCGCCTTGACCCGATTGATGAGCGAGAGAACGGCTTCGACCTCGGCGACAGCAAGCGCCGAGGTCGGCTCGTCCATGATCAGCACCTTGGGGCTGAATGAGGCCGCTCGCGCAATCGCGATCGCCTGGCGTTGGCCGCCGGACAGCTTCTCCACCTTGGCCGATAGGCGCGGAATGCGGATCTCGAGCGCATCCAGCATCTTGCGGGCCTCGGTCAGCATTCTCTGGCGATCGAGGAATGGGCCTCTGGTGATTTCGCGCCCGAGGAAAAGATTGCCGACGACATCGACGTGATCGCACAGACTGAGGTCCTGGAAGACCATTTCGATGTGCCGGCCGCGCGCATCGGCGGGTCCGGAGAATTTGACCTCCTCGCCGTTCAGCGAGATGGTTCCGTCATCCGGCAGATAGGTGCCGGAGATGATTTTGGTGAGCGTTGATTTCCCAGCGGCATTGTCGCCGACGAGGCCGAGGCATTCACCGGGAAAGAGATCGAGATCGACGCCGCGCAACGCCTGATGCGAACCGAAGGTCTTGCGGATGCCGCGCAGTGATACCGCCGGGGTCACAGCCGGCGAGCCGGAGGAATGCCGGGAGGCTTGCGCCTCCCCGGCTCCGGCATGAACAGGCCGGTTCTCCGTCATCATTTGAAGACGGCCCGGTATGGATCGACGTTCTGCTTCGTCACGATCGTAATCGGCACAGAGATGCTCTTTTCGACGCTCTGGCCGGCGGTCAGCTTCGCCAGCGCCTCGACGGCGGCCTTGCCCTCGCCTGCCGGGTCCTGCTGGACGACAGCGACGACATAGCCCTGATCGAGACCGGCGATCGCCTGTGCCGTCAGGTCCCAGCCGAAGACCTTGATGCTGTCCTGCTTGCCCTGGCTCTGAACGGCGGCGATGGCGCCGAGCAGGGCCGGCTCGCCGGTGGCGTAGATCGCCGTCATGTCGGGATTGCCGGTGATGAGATTTTCGGCGGCGGCAAGGGCGTTATCCTGGATATTCTGTCCATCGACAACGCCAGCCGTCTCGATGCTGCCGCCCTTGATCGCGTCTTCGAAACCTTTCTGGCGCAGGTTCTGGATATAGGAGTTCAGGGCGCCGACGATGCCGACCTTGGCCTTGCCACCCATATTCTTCTTCACGTAGTCGCGAAAGTAGGCGCCGATATCGGAACCGGCCTTGCCGTTATCGACGCCGATCTGCGACTTCTGCGGGCCTTCCGGCAGGATCGCATCGATGGCGACGATCGGAATGCCGGCATCCGAAGCCTGCTTGACGGCCGGCATGATGCCGTTGACGTCGATGGCAACGACGATCAGGCCATCGACCTTCTGTTGGACATAGGTTTCGATGGCGCTGTTCTGCGCGGCAGCGTCGTTATTGGCGTTGAAGATGACGAGCTTGTCGCCCGAGGCATCGGCCGCCTTCTGGGCGCCTTCGTTGATCTGATTGAAGAAAAGGGCCTGCTGGTTGATCTGCACCAGCGCGTAGGTCTTGCCGGCGGCATGCGCCAACGGAGCTGCAAAGGTCACGCCCGCTAACGCGGTAAAGGCAAGGGCGACGTTGAACGCCCGACGTCTGATCTGTTCCATGTTCTCATCCTCTGGTTTCGTTATCGTTGCTTGTTATGGGTCGAAGGCGGTGCAACGGAATTCCGCACGACGATTTCGACTGGCACGAGTTCCTCGGTGGCGAGCGATTTGCTTTCCTGCCAGTTTGTCTCGAGAAGAAGGGAAAGAGCGCGCTGTCCGATGGCGCGCACCGGCTGCCGGATCGCCGTCAGGGGCGGCGCAAAAAGATGCAGCGGACTGACATCGTCGAAGCCGATGAGGGACAGGTCATCCGGTATCGAAATCCCCTTCTCGCGCAGGACTTCGATCATGCCGATGGCGATCTCGTCCGAGCTGGCGAAGATCGCGGTCGCCGTCATGCCCTCCTCCAGGAAGCGCAGCGCCATTTCCCGCCCACAGGCGATCGTATATTCGCCGCTGTAGCGCCGGATCGAGACGTCACTGCCGAAGCGCTCCCGCAAGCCCTCGTGCAATCCGTTGAAGCGCCGCTGCGTGCTGATCATGGCATCGGGGCCGCCGACATAGAGCACGTCGCGATGGCCGAATTCAGCCAGATGGCGGCCTGCGAGATAACCGCCCTGCCGATTGTCGCAGAAGAGTTTCGGGACGGTCGCGAGCGGAACGTCCTCGTCGACGACGACGACCTTGCCCGTTCGATTGATGAGAGCGGCGAGTTCACCGCTATCGGGATGGTTGGTGACGAAGACCAATCCGTCCACATGATTGTGCTCGATCAGCCTGAGATAGGCGACCTCGCGGCCGGTCCGGTTGAGGGTCGCATAGAGCGATACGGCCAAGCCCTTGTCGTTGGCCGCCTCTTCGACGGCCGCCACCATGGTCGCGAAGAACGGATTGGCGATATCGGGCACCACGAGACCGATCGTATCGGAGCGGCCTCGGCTCAGCCGCCGGGCATGCGGGTTCGGCTGATATTTGAGGGAGGCGATCGCGTCTTCGATCCGCCGCTTGGTGAGCATGGGCAGGTCCAAGGAACCGTTCAGCATGCGGGAGACGGTTGTCACCGACACGCCGGCAGCCCTCGCGACATCTTTCAATCCCGGCGTGTGTCCCTTTGCCATTTCGCTTGTAAACCGCTTTAGTAAAACGCTTTACTAACACTCAATGACAATCGCGTACCTGTCAAGAGAATTTGACACGGTTACGCCAAGCGGATGCTGAGGCTGCTGACATGGCGACGGCTACAGACGAGGCGAGTACCAGGGCTAGCTACAAGGTCCGTTGGCTCGAGAGGTACGGAGGGTTGTCGACGTTCCCGTCGTCGCGGGCGGTTTGATTACCGGCTACGATCAAGCCGAAATGATCATCGGCACCGGTGATGCCGACATGGTGGCACTGGCGAGAACCATTTTATTCGATCCGAACTGGCCATGGCACGCTGCTGCGGCGCTAGGGGGTAAAGTTCGTGTGCCAAAGCAGTATCTTCGCTCCCAGCCCAATCGCTATCGCGAGCTTTTCGAGACGGAATGACACGCAGTTCTACGGAAACATCAAAACGAACTGGATATCGGGATGTCGCGCGTTGCAATTCCCGCTACGATCGAGGATGGCATTGCGTGAATTCTTGAGCTGCCCTGATGCCACTTGCCCATGCTCCGTGAGCTGTCGAGAAGTCTGATTGACTTGTCGCCTCGCCCGCGAAAAACAGTCGCTCGCCGACGGGGTTTGCCAATCTCCGGCGGTCTCGAGCACAACCGGGCAATGCGTGGCTGTATGAGCCATGGATCCAGTCGACATTGCACCATGAAGAGGCGGCTATTGGCTTGAGGTGTGTCCGGATCTTACTGCCAAGCAGCGCTGTCAACTCCTCGATGGCAAAGGCGAAAGCGTCGAGAACTCCGGCGTCTTCGATCGCGATTGCGCCGAGCCCGCCGAAAAATCCCTCGATGACCGGGCGACCGAGCGGTCGGATGTAGTAGCTGCCCGTTTTATCATTGGCGGGGTTTCCCAGAAGATGGGTCTCGGCCTCCAGACCGTCATTGTCATCCAAGTGGAAGAAAAGCTTGTCCGCGAGGCCAAGCGGCAGGTTCGCAGCTGCCTGCAGGTGATCGTCGATTTCCGGATCGAATTCGATAAGGCCCCTCGCAAGCACGCCTGTCGAGACAGTCACGATCACCGCCCGGGTAGCGATTGCCCCGCGATCGGTCTCGACCCGAACGCCTGACCGGGTGAACCGCACCTTCCTCGCAGGACAGGATACGTATAGAGGAACAGCCGGCATGTTCCTTCCCAGCAACGTTCCATATCCTTCACGCACCCGCCAGTTTGACTGGGTTGCAGCCTTGTCGTAAGCAAGGAAATCCGCGACTGAGAGACGATCGAGCGGTGCACCATTAAGGTATCCGCTTAGAGACTGACAGTAAGCGTTCCACTTCCCACCTGGGTCAAGGGCGTCCGAAGCCCGGTCCGAGGCTGGTGGGGCTCTTTCCATTCGTTCGGACATGACCGACCAAGCCTCAAGAGCAGCTTTTCGATCATCGGGAGTAAATCCGAGATCCCGCCATTGATCTTGCCAGGCAGTGCGACCTTCGACGACATCGAAGCCTTCAGTCCTTGCCAGATCGACCAGTGGATTGCGCTCGGCAGAATGTAACCAGCCACAACCCATGTCGATCGAAAGACCATAGATCTCGTTCGTCCAGGCTCGGCCGCCGATGCGGCTGCTTGCTTCGATGACGACTATCTTGCGGCCTAGCGAGGCCAGCATACGGGCAGCAGAAATCCCAGCCGCCCCAGCGCCGATTATAGCCACCTCGAAGTCCATAACGCGCTCCGTTAATTCTGGTGAAATTGACAGCCGGATGCTCTTGAATCAGGCTACAGACACTATAACGCCTAAAGATCTTTGTTATTGTACATCATGAGCTTTTTCGAAACCCTCGTTGCGCTTCTGGCGGTCGCCGTGGTTCTGTTGCAGATCACCCGGCGAGTCCACCTGCCGTATCCAGGTATTCTTGCCGCGGCTGGCGTAGCGGTCGCGATGGTTCCCGGAGCGCCTAACATCCCGATTGATCCCCACACGGCATTGGCGCTTTTCATTGCGCCTGTGCTCGTTGACTCCGCGTACGATTTTCCTCTAGCGGCGGCAAGACGCATGCTCCTGCCGATCTTTGTTTACGCAGTAGTCGCCGTTCTCGCTACAACCGGCGTAGTCGTCCTCATCAGCGCTTTGACCGTTGGTCTGCCTATAATCGTCGCCCTTACTCTCGGCGCGATCGTCGCTCCTCCGGACGCTGCGGCCGCTACCGCGGTTCTGTCGGGGCTACCGGTCGACCGCAGAGTGGATACTCTGCTCAAGGGCGAGAGCCTGTTCAACGACGCGACCGCCCTTCTGCTGTTCAGTGCGGCCCTGAGCATCCAAGCCAGTGGTGGCCTGGGGTCGGCGACCATAGTCAAGATTGCGATTGCGGCACCGGGTGGAATTCTTTTCGGCATCGCATTTGGTTATCTTCTGTCCAGAGTGAGACCACTGACGGAAAACACGGTAGGCGGAACGCTTCTCCAGTTCGTTTATGCGTTCGCAACGTGGATAATCGCCGAGAGGCTCCATCTGTCGGCGGTCTTGGCCACTGTTGCGAGCGCCATGACGATCGCGACGCTGGCAACGGTCAACGACTCGCCGCGGATGCGCGTCCATTCGTTTGCTGTATGGACGACCGTGGTCTTCCTCCTGAATGTGGTAGCATTCTTGCTGATGGGCCTGCAGGCGAAAAGCATCGTTCAGACAATGTCCCCTGATGAGCTGGCTCGCTCCATCGGCTTTGCCACGATTGTCGTCATCGGAGTGATTGCTTGCAGAATTGCCATTGCTTTTCTCTTTCACGCGGTAGTCACTTTTCGACACGACAGAGGAGGCTACCTCGCGCCATTCCGACATGGAGAGACTATGCTTGTGGGATGGGCCGGGATGCGTGGCCTCGTCACTCTCGCGACTGCCTTCGCTCTCCCATCGGATTTCCCCGAGCGCAACCTGGTCGTACTCGCAGCGTTTGCCGTTGTGCTTGCGACGCTTGTCATCCAAGGCGCAACTCTGGCTCCGATGATCCATCTTCTCCAGCTAGGGCGCCAGGAGGCGGTTCGAAAGGAGACCGATGCGGCAAGAGTCGACCTTGCTGAAGCTGCGATCGCAAGGTTGGCCTCAGAAGAAGGACCCGAAGCCGCAGCTCTTATTGCTGTGTATGCCCAGACCGCAGCGGACCCGGGCGGCCTGTCCGACGATCGACGCCGCGGGCTATTGCGCGCTGCGACCCTAGCTCAGCGCCAGCGCCTCGATGAACTTAGAGACGCGGATCTCATTGGCGCGACGCAGTATCTGGAGTTGCAAGAGGACCTGGACTGGCAGCAGCTGGCGGCCGAGTCCGAGAAAGACAAGCGGATAACGGAAAGCTAAGAAAAGGTGCTCCGCAAATAATGCGTCGCCATTCTGATAAAGAGCCCGAATGATTGGCTACTGAAGCGCGCTTCCAGGCTGGTTACCAATAAACTCCGAAAACTATCGCGTTCACTCATCGACAAAACATCAAGGACGGCCGGGATCGCGTGACGACGATTGCTCTCAGCATTTTATATTGCTTGGTCAACTGGCCTGATATAAATCAACGGACTACATAGATCGCAAACGATTACAGTTTATAGATCTGGAAATATTAGAAATATTGCCCAATCCCGTCGGCGCTGATCATTCTTCGGCAGCGGCACACCGCACACCCTAACCCTCGAAAATCATGCCCAAGCAGACAAAACCCTTCATCTTCGAAATCAAGAACTCCCGCCGCAAAAAGGCTGGATTGGTCGAACAGACGAAATCCATTTGGGGGGCATTCGCGTCCGATCTCAAACAGAGCTTGGTACCGGAGAACGAAGAGCGGATCCGCTCGGCCGCTCCTGCACCCGGTCCGGTTCCATCGGAACTGAAACCCGCAATCGTTGCCGATAGCGTAGCAACCTTGCCGCCGAAATCGCGCTTCCTTGAAAAATGGGCCGCGAGGAAAGCCGAAAAGCAAAAGGCAGGCCCAAGGGATGCCGTTGCGGCATTCCTCGCTCGGATTGAAAAGCAGAAAGCGTTGCTTGCGGAGTTTCAGGCGGATCCCGCAGGTTTCAAGAAATGGCGGTCGGCATGGTTCCGAAAGGTCACTGGTGGCTTTGGTGTCAGCATCAGTTATGATGCCGTCGATGCAGGCGGCGGCCTGCGATATATTGTCGTCGAGACAGTTCGAGACGTCGCCGAATTCCTCGACGATCTCGCTCAGCACGCGCAAACCGATATGAATTTCCAACGTGTGTTGAAAGAGAACCGCCTGCGACGCGCGGACCGGCGAGTTGGCGGTTGAGCGGCCCGCAATATCAATTGGCGGCATACGGCGTCCCGCGACCTAACGCTCGAGTTCGTCAGTGATGTCGGCACAGAAATCGACAAATGCGCGCACCTTTGCTGGCGGGTGCTTGCGCGATGGATGGAAAGCAAAGAGCGGGAAACGCTCACCGTGCCAGTCTGGAAAGAGGTCGATCAGCGACCCTCTCGCCAATGCCTGCCCGATGCCCCAACCGATCACCTGCGCAATACCGGTTCCGGCGAGGCATTCGTCGAGCATTGTCTTCGGGTCGGTGAACGTCAACGGTCCGCTCGTCGGAACATCGATGGTCTCGTCTCCCCGGATGAATTCCCATTCGAATGGCTTCCCGGTGTAGGGGTCGACAAACTGCAGACAGCGATGAGCGGAGAGGTCGCGAGGATGCGCCGGACGGCCATGGCGCTCCAGATAGCGAGGTGACGCCACGGTCAGAATTGGTGCTTCTATCAGTTTTCGTGCAACCAGGCTGGCAAAGCGCGGCTGGCCGAACCGAATTGCGAGATCGATACCCTCTGCAACAAGATCGCCGACATGCTCCCTGGTCACGAACTCGATGGACAGATCGGGATAGCGTTCGCAGAATCCACCAAGCCGGCCTGCGAGCACGAGGGGCAGAAAGAATGGATCGATATCCACTTTCAAGCGGCCGCGCACCGCCGACGCCGAGCCGGACACGACCACGGCAGCGTCCTCGATCGCATTCAAGTGCGGCTTCACCTCCTCATAGAACCGCCGGCCCTCGTCGGTTAGAGTCACCGAACGCGTCGTTCGATCGAGCAAGCGCACACCAAGGCGCGCCTCAAGACGGCCAATGGCCCGGCTTACACCGGAATCGGTGATGCCGATCAGTTCAGCGCCTTTGACGAAGCTCCCGCCTTCAACGACGGCCGCAAGCACGCTCACGCCCGAAAGAATCCGTCCATCGAACGACATGCATCAACTCCTGACTTTTGATCAGGAAGCATCTGACATAAGCGCACTTAATTCAAGAGCGTTCCAGAGAGATAACGGTCCTGCGCTTTTAAACCTGAAAGGACCCAGTCATGAGCAATCTCAGCCATTCCCGCACGCTCTTCAAAGGCGGCACCATCCTGACGATGGACAGAACGGTCGGCAATCTTGCCAGCGGCGACCTGCTCGTGGAAGGCGACAGGATAGCAGCCATCGGACCGAACCTCGCCGTTACCGATGCAACGATCATCGACGCCTCTGACACCATCGTCATGCCGGGTCTGATCGACGCCCATCATCATATGTGGCTGGGCGCCATGCGCCGCATGATGCCGGATGTGCACGACCTCTTTGCCTATATCGATGTGGTCGCCGAAACGCTGGGCTGCCATTATCGCCCGCTCGACATGTATCTCAGCACCCGGCTTACGGCACTCGCCTGCCTTGACGCCGGCATTACGACCATCATCGATGCCTGCCATTCCTCCCGCAGCCCCGAACACACGGACGCAGCGCTCGACGCCCTCGACGGCAGCGGCATCCGCGCCTTGCATATGGTCGGCGCCGCCATGGACAAAAAGGCGTCTGCCGCCCACCTGCCGGGCGATCTAAAGCGGCTTGCAGAGAACTGGAACCAGGGCGATGGCCTTGTGCGTGTCGGCCTGTTCGGCCAGCTTAATCTCGATTGGTGGAAGGTCGCCCGCGGCCTTGACATGCGCATTCTGACCGAGTTCATCGGCGATCTCGCCAAGCTCGGCCCGGAATTTGCCGAAGAGGGCGTGCTCGGCCCGCACAACATCTTCAATCATTGCACCCGCATTCCGCAGGAGACGTGGCGCCTCTTTGCCAATGCCGGCGTGAACATCACCGTCAACCCGCGTTCCGATGCGCTTTTCGGTTTCGATGACGAGAGTTTCGCCTATCAGCAAGCCGTCGACCATGGCTTAACGCCGGCTGTCGGCATCGATCTCGACACTGCCTTCGGCAGCGACATGTTCGGCGAGATGCACGCCCTGTTTTTGCAGCAGCGCTCGGCCATACGTTACCGCAAATTCCGGGGCGAAGATAATGTGCCCCTGCCGATCACCGTCGAGCGCGTCCTTGAGGCGGCAACGGTGAACGGTGCACGCGCCGCGGGACTTGAGAGCGAGGTTGGTTCGCTGGCGCCCGGCAAGCAGGCCGATATCATCATGGTCCGCACCAACGGTGTCGCCGTCATGCCGGTCAACAACGCTGTCGGCACGATCGTCCAGGCTGTCGAGCGCTCGGATGTCGATACGGTCATGGTCGCCGGCAAGATCCGCAAGCATGGCGGAAAGCTGGTCGGCACCGATCTGATCAAGCTGTCAGCTGATATCACCGCGTCGCGCGACCACCTGCTGGAAAAGAGCGGCTATCACCTGGACCGCTTCGGCGCACCCGCCTCCGAGGAAGTGGCCTGAATCGGTGCCGCCGCTTTTCGGCGGCGCTGCCACCCCACAGACTTTCAGAATGGAGGCTGTCATGTCAGCACCTGCCATCAATGATGCGGCCGAAGCGAAGGCCGCTCCCGCATATCTTTCTCGTCCTGCCCCGGGGATCATTGCCGCGCTCTTTTGTGGCTATCTCGCGGTCGGACTTCCGCTTCCGGTTATCCCGCTCTTCATCCACGACAAGCTCGGCTTCAACAATCTGGTCGTCGGCCTCGCGATCGGCATCCAATTCCTCGCCACCGTGCTCAGTCGCGGATATGCGGGGCGCTTGACCGATCTCGAGGGTGGTAAGCGTTCCGCCCTGCAAGGTGCCGCGATCAGTATGACCGCGGGCCTGCTCTATCTGGCGGCGGCCATGCCCATTCTCCCGCCGGACGTCAGCCTTGCAATTCTTCTTGTCGGCCGGCTGATTGCCGGTCTTGGGGAGAGCCTCTTCGTCACCGGTTGCGTCTCCTGGTCGATTGCCTCGGTCGGACCGCAGCGCGCAGGCATGTCGATGTCGTGGACCGGCATTGCCATGTTCGCGGCACTGGCCATCGGCGCGCCGGTCGGCATGGTTCTGTATCAGTCTTATGGCCTGGAGACCGCAATGATCGCCTGCATCCTTGCTCCGCTTCTCGCAGTCGCTATCGCATTTCGGTCGACCTCTTATACGAGCCTGGCAGGCCCGCGTCTGCCCTTTTACAAGGTCATCGGCCAAATCTGGCGCGAAGGGGCTGGGCTGATGCTGCAAGGAGTGGGTCTGTCGGGTCTTACCGCCTTTGCATCCCTCTACTTCGCAGCCCGCCATTGGGACAATGCCGGTTTGGTCATGACTGCCTTCGGCATTGGCTTCATCTTCGTGCGCATCGTCTTCGGTTCGTTGCCCGACAGAATGAGCGGCTATCGCATTGCATTCTGGTCGTCGGTGATGGAGGCAGCCGGCCAGGTGCTGATCTGGGTGGCGCCTAATGAATGGATGGCGCTTGCCGGCGCCCTGGTCACCGGGCTCGGTTGTGCACTGATCTTTCCCGCTCTCGGCGTCGAAACGCTGAAGCGAGTGCCTGCCGCCAATCGCGGCAGCGCCATGGGCGCCTTCGTCGCTTTTCTCGATATCGCCTACGGCATTTCCGGTCCGGTCGCGGGCACCATCGCCGGACAGTTCGGCTATGCAGCCGTCTACCTGTTCGGCGCGATCTGCGCCCTCGCCGGTGCCGCGCTTGTCCAGACCGCCCGCTCTTTACAATCCTGACCGTTGTTCCACATTGCCTGTGAGACTTGCTCACCGGCTACCAAAGGAGATTTCCATGTCTCGCATCTTCGTTTCCGGCTCGTCCACAGGTCTCGGCCTTATGGCGGCTGAACATCTAGCCGAACAAGGTCACCAGGTCGTGCTTCATGCGCGCAATCCGGCTCGCGCCAATGATGCCCGCCGCGCCCTCCCGAAGGCGGAGGCGGTCGTGATCGGCGATCTCGAGACCATCGCCGGTGCAAAGAATGTCGCTGCCGAAGTCAACAGACTCGGCCGGTTCGATGCGGTGATCCACAATGCCGCTGTCGGCTATCGCGAAGCTCATCGCCTCACCTCCGATGGGCTGCCGCATGTCTTCGCCATAAACACACTATCGGCCTACATCCTGACCGCACTCCTCGAACCACCGAAGCGACTGGTCTACCTGTCATCCGGCATGCACCATCATGCAGATGCCAATCTCGACGATATTCTATGGGAAAAGCGCCGGTGGAACGGATCAGAGGCCTATGCCGAAAGCAAGCTGCACGATGCAATGCTCGCATTCGCGATCGCGCGACGTTGGAAGGACGTGTTCTCGAATTCGCTGGAGCCCGGATGGGTTCCGACCAAGATGGGCGGCCCTGGCGCACCTGACGATATGGCACAGGCCCATCTGACTCAAGCCTGGCTGGCAGCCGGCGACGACCCGAAGGCGGATGTCACGGGAGAATACTTCTATCATCTGAAGCGTCGGACCGCGAACCCGCAGGCTCATGAGCCAGCGCTTCAAGACCGCCTCATTACCATCTGTGAGGAGATCTCAGGCGTGACTTTGCCAAAATGAATCATCAGCGGTTGGCCCTTCAGATCGGAACCTGATATCTGTTGGAACTCGCACGGAGCCCCACCTTGCGAGAGATCACAGCGTTCGCTCCGCAACCAAGAGGGCTGCGGATGCACACGATACGTTAGCCGTAGCGATTAACAACTCGCTCATAGGATTGGCGACCAATAGTGGCGCCGGGCTGCCTGAACAGCGATAGCCAAGACACCAGCATAAATCATTGCACCGATAATGGCTTGCAGAGCAGCGGTCCCAAACCACGGCAATTCCGGAAAAAGATCCTGCCACCGTATCATTGTCACAGCTGCCACCATAGCCAAATTCGCCGGTACAATCAACAGGAGGACGCCTTTTGAAATCTCCCGCCAATCCAGCCCCGCGAACTTCGACTGCAGTCTGATGACGGTCGCCAGCACAAACATGGCGCTAAAACACTGGGCCAACGCAAGCTGCCATAGCCCAAACCCTGCGGCGGCAACAATAACGAGGAGCGAGACAGCTACGTTCAACAGCGTTACTGGTAAACGACGCTGGAGCTGCCCCACCACGGAGAGCAGCGGCTCGTTGATATAGCCCGGTAGATACAGTATTTGCCGCACGCAAAAGAATGGAATTAAAGCGGCCGCAGGGCGCCAGACGTCGCCAAGCAACAGGCGGACGGCAGCATCGGATATCTGCATCAACCCAAGATACATCGGGACGGCGACCGCGAGCAGGACAAGAATGAAGCGAACGCCCGCGCGAGCGACGGCGCCCCCGGAAACACTCGACTGTCGTTGGGCGCTCCGAAAAACGATCCAGCTCAACGACCGCGTTGGCTCGGCCAGCAGCTCCGAAATGGCGGCGACGACACGCTCTGCCGCACGATAGTAGCCCGCATCGGCAATACCCAGAAAGCTCCCAACCGCGAGCGTACCGGAATACGAACCGATAAAAGCGACCAGCCGGTTTCCGACAATGTGTCGGGAAAATTCCATGACGCAGGCGAACATATGCTTCGTTAAATGCAGACGCGGCAAATGCGCCACGACGTAGACAGCTCCCAGGAGAAGAACAAGCTGGCAAACGATTTTGCTTATCACCAAAGCCCATGCATGCCCATCAAGGAGAAGTAAGGCGGCCGCCGTACCGAGACCAATCGCCTCCGCCACGATCCGAATTACTGCCCGCTGTCGCAATTGGCCGCGAGCTACCAGGGTCCCGTCATAAGTCGCCGTCAGAGCAGCGGGCAGCATCCAGCAACTGAACAACGCAACAAGCGCACTCTGTGCTTCATCTTCGGTAAAAAGATAGAAGGCTCCCGCTGCGATCAGGCCGGCCGTGGTCAGAAGGCAACCGCTGACAAGTGAAACTGTTGCGACCTGATCGAAGCAATCCTCGTCGTCACCAGCCTTCATTATAAACTCGGCCCATCCTCCTTCCGCGATTACCACCAGCAGGACGGCAATGGCGGACGCAAAGGCAAATAGCCCGAATTCAGCCGGGCTCAGCACTCGTGCGGCGAGGAGGAAGGCCGCGATTTGGGTGAGTTGTGAGATGATTTTCGCCGTTGTAATCCAAATGCCATCGGCCATGATCGATGGCATCCATCGAGGCCTCGGGGTTTCACGGGGCGATAGCCGATTCCGAGAGTTTCCTGCGGCTGTATCTTTTGTAGGTGAGACCATCGTCATAGATCCGCTGTCGCAGTTCTGGCCGCCGAACCCTGCTCGTCATTGGATCGGCGGCCGGACTTGGAAATCTGGTTTGTCAGCGATCTCCGAAACGGAAGACAACGGAATATCGCCAAGGCCAATCCGGCTCATCGCGATCAAGGGGCTCTCTCGCCCATCTCAACCAGGGCCAGCCGCGTTTCGCCGCTTCCGATGCCCATATCTCGCTCTGATTAATCAAAACAGGATGGAAGCCCGAGTCTTTTAGGACTTTGGTTTTGACATCAAGATCGACTCCGTCCACGACCAAGTAGCCGCCAGATGCAACCAATCGCATCATGTTCCTGAGGCAACGTTCGGCGAGCCTGTCTTCCATCGGCCCCATGAAATTATTGGCGAGGAGGAAATGCTGCGTTCCAATCAGATCGAGCAGCTCGTCCCCGGTCGCGTCAGCCGTGAGCCAAGTCGTGTTTTGTCTAAGCCAGTCTTTAACCCTCAGCGACCCGTCCGGGAGAGGTTCAAAGATATCTGCGAGTTGCGGGACATCTTCACTCGCGACTTCCGCTCGCCCGTATGGACCAGGTTCTGCGGCCGGAACGTCTGGGCGATAAATTCCGCTTTTCGCGACTGCCACGACAGCGCTTGAGATATCAATACCGTGTGCAGCAATATTCAGGTCGGCACGGGCCATCCTCATTGCATAAAGGACCGAATATAGCTCCGCTCCCGTGCTACAGCCGATGGATGCGACCTTGACATTGCTGTTCTCCGGGTAGTTTGACGCGAGTTCAGCAAGGACAGCCAGTAGGGGCGGGTTTCGCATGAAATGGGTATAGTGCGTTTGAATACGTTGCGTGTTTTTGGTGAACTTCCGATAGATGTATCGTCCGGCACGGAACATGAGCGGCGTCTGCCGCACGGGGCTTGGAATCGTTTCCCAAACCGTGCGACAAATGCGCCGAGGCGCCTGACGAATGGCGTCAAAACCGATCGTTGTGGTCGACATCGAAAACTCCTTTAAATGTGCCGTCAGCTCCTATGTGGAACGAAAGCAAGGGGGCTCGAATTGGATCAGGGTGGAAAAACGCGAGTGGCAGAGCGGAATTTGTCTTATCTCACGGGCTGCATGGAAACCCATGGAAGCTGCCCAGAGGCCATCTTCGCAACGCAGCGATAGCCGGAGGCCGGGCGAGCTATAACACTCACTTCGAATTCGCTGATGATCGCGGGAATGCTTGATCGCGCCAAAACACTCGACGATCATAAAGACCGCTCGCCAAATTCAAAAGGCGCTCTTCGGAGGACGATAAAGGCT
This sequence comes from Rhizobium sp. BK289, assembly GCF_014193575.1. Lineage (NCBI taxonomy): Bacteria > Pseudomonadati > Pseudomonadota > Alphaproteobacteria > Hyphomicrobiales > Rhizobiaceae > Rhizobium > Rhizobium sp. BK289. The sequence goes on along the minus strand of NZ_JACHZO010000004.1, from coordinate 127,201 downwards.
TCGCGGGTCGGAAGGAAATAGGGCTGGAGAATTCATTGCAACCGGCATGCCCGGTTCATCTGGTTTTCGGATATCGAAATTTGCGCTCAACACGGCGACTACCGAGCTAGTCGCTTTGCGGCACTTTCGGTCGTCACGTTGGTGGTGGTTTTGTTTGGCTTTGTCTCGACTGAACTGATTAAAATCGCGGGACGAGTCGAGATCGAAGGCTGTGGCAGCGCTCCGGTAAAGTTGGCGGTGTTCAGGCGCTAACGGAGCATCGGGCACATACAGCGCAAGCGCCAGAATGGCCAAGATGCCGGCAAGCACGAAACACCTTTGAAAAAATGAGATCCACAGCTTCGTCATGCACAACTTTTAGGGTGCACCGACACATCGCTCAATTCGACAAACAGGACTTAGCAAAGGTCCAAAGGAAGTATCCACCTACCCTGGCCGAAAGACTCTCCCATATTTTGAATGTACGAATCCATCTGCAGCTGTAGACCCTGCAATAAAATCGTTGGAGATCCTTCCATCATCGAACGTGGCATGAAATGGCTGGGCAGGCTGACTTTTCTGGTTGTGCCCCGTGACGGCATGACACCGATTCCCTGATTTCCGGCGATTTTATCAAAGGGGCAACTTGCCTTCACCGTCACACAATCGACGCGAATCGCATGGAGTTATGTTGATATTGAAATCCGCCACTTTTGATAGTAGCTGGGTGCTGTGGGCAAAATGTATCGAATCGCACTGAGCAAGATGCTCTTTCTTGTGCGGCTGGTGATCATGGTATCACTGGCTGGATACAATGTGTCCTACGCTAGCGCAGCGATGCACGGCACGATCATTCCCAATCTGGAAAAAGACGCCTCGTCGCTGACGCACCAAAGCAAGCATGACATGACTAAGGCTTCTGATCGCAGTCATGAGCATAGCGGTGCTGCTGACAGCGATGGCAAGCTCGTCAAGCAGGAATGCTGCAAAGATTTCTGCGGTGGTTTTGGAATTGTAAACGAAGGCCAAAATGTCGGTGGGCCTATCGTGACCTCGATCAGACAGTTCATTGATGATCAGAGAACCTCCGGAGAGCTACCGGCCCTTGATCGTCCTCCGAATATCTAAGTGACACAGCGCTCGCTTGGTCGAGCTTAGTCGCCGCGTGCCCACCTTCGGGCTTGCGTGTCATACTGTGACCTATTCGGATTCTTCCAATGAAACACTCGCTTTTCGTGGTGGGGCTGCCGCTTGTTGTCGGCGGCTGCGCATCCACGTTTCCTCCCGACGTAGTGGCGTCTTCCCCTGCGGTCGAACAGCCTTCCCTGCACCCGATCGCACACCGGTCGCCGATCTCGGGCTATGTGCCCAGGCAACCCGTCGATCCCAGGTCGTGGCGTAAACAGAATGATCTCCAGTCTCGAGTCGATGGAGGCGCCTCATGATCGGCCTTGGAAAATCGATGGCCGCGCTGGTATTCCCACTGGTGCTGAGTGGTTGTGTCACGGGCGCCGAATATTCCGGCAAGGATGCAGGCTTTGCTTCCGTTGCCAGCAAGACCGCCATCGCGACAGGCAAGCAGACGGCCTGGATTCAGAACCAGGACCAGGCCCGGTCGGCCGCCGCTGAGGTCAAAAGCCTGCTCGCGCGAAAGAAGGTCCTCTACGCCGAGACGGCCGTCCAGATCGCGCTGCTCAACAATAAGGGCCTCCAGGCCGCCTACGCCGATCTTGGCGACAGCGCTGCCGATGCCTGGCAGACGACGATGCTTATCAATCCGACAGCATCCATCGGGACGACCGGTATGGGCACGCCGGAACTTGAGGCGTTCAAGACCATCGAAGGGATGATCACAACGAACATCCTGGCACTCGCCACGCGGAACCGAGGCATGGCGATCGCCGATACCCGTTTCCGGCAGGCCCAACTGACCGCCGCCATAAGAACGCTTCAGGTCGCCGCCGACACCCGCCGCGCCTGGATCAGCGCGGTGGCGGCGTGGGAGAACGTCGGGCAATTACAGCGCGCCCAGGCGGCGGCGGACGCCGCTTCCGAGCTGGCAGAGAAGCTCGGGGAGACAGGGGCGATGACGAAGGGCGCTCAGGCGCGCGAACATGTGTTCGTCGCCGAGCTCGCCGGAGAGACAGCGAAGGCCCGCCTCGCAGCTCGCCTTGCCAAGGAGGAATTGACGCGGCTGATGGGTCTCTGGGGATCCGACCTGGACTATCAAGTTCCGAACAGCCTGCCGCCGCTGCCCAAAGCCGTTATAAGACGCGATACCATCGAGGCCGAGGCCCTGAAGAGCCGCATCGACCTGCAGGTGGCGAAGCTCGACCTGGAGGCGACAGCCAGGTCCTACGGGCTCACGGAGGCGACGCGCTATGTCTCCGACCTCGAAATCCTGACGGGCTTCGAAACGGAACGGGAAGTCGAGGACAAAGAGAAGAAGACGAGGACCACGGCCCAGGTCGAGCTCGAATTCGTGATCCCGATCTTCGACACGGGCAAGGCGAAAATGCGCAAGGCCGAGCTGGCATACATGCGGGCGGCGAACCAGCTTGCCGAGAAGGCCGTCAATGTCCGCTCGGAAGCACGCTCCGCCTACGAGGCCTATCGTTCGAACTACGACATCGCGCGTCACTACCGCAACAATGTCGTGCCGCTGCGCACCAAGGTCGAGGAGCAGTCGCTGCTGACCTACAACGGCATGATCACCAACACGTTCGAGCTGCTCACCGACACCCGGGACAAGATCAACTCCATCCTGCTTTCCGTCAACGCCAAGCGCGATTTCTGGCTCGCCGAAGCCAGCCTTGCGCCGGCGATCTACGGCGGCGGCGCGACGAACGCATCGGCAGAGACCGAAGTTGCCGCTGCCTCCCGCGGCAGCAGCGGCGGCCATTGAGAAAGGAAGCCACCATGTTCAACAGAAGACAGTTGTTCGGAGCAGGAGCGGCATTGCTCGCCGCCGGCGCCTGGACCAAAACATCGGCCATGGGTCTGCCGGACGCGCCGACCATGGCCTCGGCGGAGATGCAGCCACCCATCCATCCGACATCCGGTCCGGATTACCAGCCGGTCGTGACACTCAACGGCTGGACCCTGCCCTACCGTATGAACAACGGCGTCAAGGAATTCCATCTTGTCGCCGAGCCCGTCGAGCGGGAAATGGCCGACGGGATGACCGCCTATCTCTGGGGTTATAACGGACAGTCTCCGGGGCCGACGATCGAGGCGGTCGAGGGCGACCGGGTCCGGATCTTCGTCACCAACAAGCTGCCGGAACACACGACGATCCACTGGCACGGCATGATCCTGCCGTCCGGCATGGACGGTGTCGGCGGGCTGACGCAGCCGCACATCCCCGTCGGCAAGACCTTCGTCTACGAGTTCGACCTCGTGAAGTCGGGCACTTTCATGTACCACCCGCATTCCGACGAGATGGTGCAGATGGCGATGGGCATGATGGGCTTCTTCGTGGTCCACCCGAAGGACCCGACGTTCATGCGCGTCGACCGGGACTTCGTCTTTCTGCTCAACGCCTATGACATCGATCCCGGCTCCTACGTGCCGCGTGTCATGGAGATGACCGACTTCAACATGTGGTGCTGGAACAGCCGGGTGTTTCCGGACATCAGTCCCCTCGTCGTTTCCAAGAACGACAGGGTACGGGTGCGGGTCGGCAATCTGACCATGACAAACCATCCGATCCACATGCATGGCTACGACTTCGAGGTGACGTGCACCGATGGGGGCTGGGTCCGCCCGGAAGCCCGGTGGCCGGAGGTGAGCATCGACATCCCGGTCGGCGCGATGCGCGCCTACGAATTCGACGCCAAGTATCTCGGCGACTGGGCGATCCACTGCCACAAGTCGCACCACACGATGAACGCCATGGGCCACGACATCCCGACCTTCATCGGTGCGGACAAGTCGAAGCTCGCCGAGAAGATCAGGAAGCTTCAGCCGGACTACATGCCCATGGGTACCAAGGGCATGGCCGACATGGGCGAAATGGAAATGCCCATCCCGGAGAACACCGTCCCGATGATGACCGGCTGGGGGCCGCACGGCCCGATCGAGATGGGCGGCATGTTCTCTGTCGTGAAGGTCCGCGAAGGCATCTCCGCGGACGACTACTCCGATCCGGGCTGGTACCAGAACCCACCCGGAACGCAGGCCTGGGAATGGACCGGCGAACTGCCGGACGCGACCAAAGTCAAAGATGCAAAGACGCAAATCACACCCAAGCCGACGAACGGCTGAAGCTCGATACCTCACATCAAAAAGGATCTACGCATGAAGAATTATATACTGGCATTGGCATTCGTCGCTCTCGCAACCCCTACGCTCGCTTCCGGCAATCACGCTGGCGGCCATGATGAGAAAATGGCCGTTGGCGAGCCCGGCGACAAGACGAAGGTGACGCAGACGATCCGGGTGACGATGAAGGAAACCGAGGACGGCAAGATGCTGTTCCAGCCCGCCGTCATCAACGTCCGGAAGGGTCAAACGGTGAAGATCGCGATCAAGAATGCTGGTGGCACCGACCACGAGTTCGTGCTCGACCAGGAAGACAAGATCCTGGAGCACAAGGCGGTGATGGAGAAGTTCCCGGAAATGGAACATGCCGACGCCAATTCCATCCGCCTTCCGGCCGGTCAATCCGGAGAGATCGTCTGGAAGTTCACGTCCGACGGCGAGTTCAAGTTCGCTTGCCTGATCCCCGGCCACTACGAAGCCGGCATGCACGGCGACGTGACCGTCGCTGCCAAGTAACCTTTCGACATCTGGAACAGCAACATGAAGAACGTTATCAAGATCGCCCTCGCCGCTGCTCTGGCGTTCGGCTCAGCCGCGGGCGCCTTCGCGCAGGAATTCACCAAGGGCGTCGTCAACAAGGTCGATGCCAAGGCCCAGAAGGTCACCATCAAGCATGAGGAGCTCAAAAACCTCGATATGCCTGCAATGACGATGGTGTTCCGGGTCGACGATCCGGCTCTTCTCACGAAGCTGAAGGAAGGTTCCAGCATCGAGTTCGTCGCCGAACGTGTGAATGGCAAGCTGACCGTCACTGAAGTTAAGTAGGCCAACTCCTGCCGCCCGGATCCACGTCCGGGCGGCAGCGAGTGAGGAGTGGAGACGATGCACGGGAGAAGCTTCGTCGCAATGGCGACTTCCGCGCTGGCACCCCCGGCGGTTGGCCGTACCTGCCGATCTGGAGGGATGTCACAGTGCTATTATCGAGGACCAATACCTCGACGGACATGTGCCGCTCGAGGCCGTCCACCGGCGGCTGCAGGAAGGGCGACCGTTACGAGTATTGGCCGTTCCGGGTGTGCCGCCCTCATCAATCAGGGCGCTCTCGCAAGAGGTCAGCAGAAAAGCTGGTCGAGCACCGGCAGTGGATTGCCGATCGGAGGCCCGGGAAGGTTACAGCCTATCCACTTGTCGCGACCAACATCTTACCGGTTCATTCTGAACCCTGCGTGGCAAGTCGTGCAGGTCTGCAGCATCAGGTGGAAGATATGCTCGGCAGGAACGGATGCCAGTTGCGCCTTGTTCTGGACGTGAACCCCGAACGGGCCTCCGCCCATCGCCTCGCCAGGCTTCATCCGCATGCTCTCTGTCATGGCTCCGCGGTTTTCGACAGCGGCCGCCTCCAGCGCCCGCGCATAATCGCGGAGATCATTCGCCAGACCGCCGAAACGCTCGCGTTCCGCTCCGATCTCGGAGCTGGCCTTCGAGCTCGGATCGTCCAGTCCTCGGGCGAAATGAGCAGCCAGCACCGTACCCGATCTGGCGCTGATGGCAGCGGCAGCCCTCTCGAACTCCATCGACGAATAGCGACCGGGATCGCGGAACATCTCCGCCATCGTCTTCGCTGCGGCTGCCATGGCTTTCATGTCGGCCTGCCGAAGTGCGACGACGTCTTGCGTCGCAAAACCGATAGAGGCGAGCACGGGGGCGAGAGCCACCAGGCTGAAGAGCGGCATCATTTTGGAAACTGTCAGGGAAACCCGCACGTTTGATGGATCCAATAAAAGTTTGGCGAAGCATGAAATCATCGCCGTCTGAAGTCCACCGTCTCGGTTGCGAAGCGGGCAAAAAGAGGCCGCCAAGCTACGCCGGCGAGGAATTCCTGGTTGTTCTTCCCGGTATCGCGCAAGAGGAAGCAATTGAGGTATGAATGTCCGCTGGCAGAGCCCCAAGAGTTGGCTTTGATGGTGCGCAATCGCAATGTGGACTGGCGAACTGTTCCGGATGTTGTCATACAAGCATAGGCCGATACGGAGTTCACATCATGGCGATCAGCGATGCTCGGAGGGAGCAAACATATCCAACGCTTTCAGCTCTTCAAATCGGCGCGGCGCGGCGCTTCGCGAGCGGTGAACCGCGCTGTTTCGGCCCCGGCGATATCCTCTATGAGATCGGCGCTCGCAACGTTCCTGCCTGGCTAGTTCTAGAAGGCTCGGCCGATGCAATTCACCGTGGCGCGACTGGGAGGTCATCCGTGATCGGCACCTATGGTCCCGGCCAGTTCACCGGCGAGACCAATCAATTGTCTGGCCATGCAACCCTGGCATCGGTCGTCGCGGGCGATAAGGGCGTATTGGCTATACCTTTCGATGCGCCGCATCTGCGTGCACTGGTGATCGGGTCGGCGGATGTGGGTGAGGCAATCATGCGCGCCTTTATACTCCGTCGCGTTGCGCTGATCGAAGAAGGGCGGATCGGGGGCGCCGGATCGATTCTGGTCGGGCGCCGGGATGCCCCCGACATCGTGAGATTGTCTGGATTTCTCACCCGGAATGGCTATCCCCACGCCCTCGTCGCCGCATGCGAAGTCGAGGGACGCGAGTTGGTCGAACGGCTCGGCATCGCACCGGAAGATCTGCCATTGATGATCTGTCCAAACGGGACACTGCTCAGAAATCCGAGCGACGCAGACGCGGCGTCTTGTCTCGGCATCATGCCGGATCTCGATCCGAAGAATGTCTATGACGTGGCAGTTGTCGGTGCGGGCCCGGCTGGGCTGGCCACTGCCGTCTATGGGGCATCTGAGGGACTGTCCGTTCTCGTTGTCGATTCGCGGGCCTTCGGCGGCCAGGCGGGCGCATCCGCCCGGATCGAAAACTATCTTGGCTTTCCCACGGGCATCTCCGGACAGGCTCTTGCAGGTCGGGCCTTCAATCAGGCGACGAAATTCGGCGCCGAGGTTGCGATCCCGCTGACCGTCGGAAAGCTGAGCTGTCACGGAACCGATGCGGCAGCTCCGTTCTCCCTTGAGCTTAGCAATGGATGTACTGCACGCGCACGTTCCATCGTGATCGCGTCGGGAGCGCGCTACCGTCGGCCCAATATTGCCAATGTCGAAGAGCTGGAGGGAGCTGGCGTCTCCTACTGGGCATCTCCGATCGAGGCCCGCCTCTGCGCCGGAGAGGAAATCACTCTGGTCGGCGGCGGAAACTCGGCGGGCCAAGCCGTTGCTTACCTCGCACCCCAGGTAAGACGCTTGCACCTCGTGGTCCGGCGACCGCTCGAGCAAACCATGTCCCAATATCTGATCGACCGGATAGCGGCATTGCCCAATGTCGAACTCCATGTGGGTATCGAGATTATGGGCCTGCATGGTAATCGAGAGACAGGCCTGACTGGCGCTACCTTCCGTGACATCCGGACCGGAGAGACCGAGGAATGTGTCTCGCGCCACCTCTTTCTGTTCATCGGCGCCGATCCCTACACCGGCTGGCTCGACGGCTGTGTCGCGACCGATGGAAACGGCTTCGTGCTCACAGGAGAACGCAACGGTGATGGCGAGCGACTGCCGCTGGAAACAAGCTGCCCTGGCATTTTTGCCGTTGGAGATGTACGCGCCGGCTCCACCAAGCGGGTCGCCGCCGCCGTCGGTGAAGGGGCGGCCGTCATTGCGCAGATCCATTCTTTCCTGGCGCGAAATGTCGCAAGGCAAGATCGGCACTAGCCGGCCACCGGCGGCAGGTCTTCCATCTCGGGAGGGCTGGCAACCTCATCGGCATGACCTCCTGAGGTAAAGCAACTTCGACAAAAGTGGTTTGCGTACGGAATTGCGTGAAAACAAGGTGATAGAGCATTGAAGGAACTGCTGTTTTCGCCTGAAATGCTCGAAGGATCGGCCCGCCGCCCGAGTTTTGCGGGCGGCGGATCGCTTCAGCCCGTCAAGCCTTCACAAAGGCCAGCAGGTCCGGATTGATCACGTCCGCATGGGTCGTCAGCATGCCGTGGGGGTAGCCCTTATAGACCTTCAGTGTTCCGTTCTTCAGGAGCTTGACCGACAATTCCGCTGAATCTGCGATCGGCACGACCTGATCGTCATCGCCGTGGAGAACGAGCGTCGGCACGGTAATCGCCTTCAGATCCTCCGTCTGGTCGGTTTCGGAAAAGGCCTTGACGCCGTCGTAATGGGCCTTGGCGCTACCCATCATGCCCTGACGCCACCAGTTCTGGATGACACCGGGATAGATTTTGGCATCGGGGCGATTGAAGCCGTAGAACGGACCGGTCGGCACGTCGAGGAAGAACTGGGCGCGGTTTTCGGCAACGCCTTTGCGGAAGCTGTCAAAGACTTCGATCGGCAGGCCGCCCGGATTGGTTTCGGTCTTCAACATCAGCGGCGGAACGGCGGAGACGAGCACAGCCTTGGCAACACGGCCCTGAGGCTCGCCGAATTTGGCGACGTAGCGCGCGACCTCACCACCGCCCGTCGAGTGACCGATATGAACCGCGTTCCTGAGATCGAGATACTCGGCTACGGCGGATGCGTCGGCTGCATAATGATCCATGTCGTGGCCGTCGCCGACCTGCTGGGAACGGCCGTGACCGCGGCGATCATGTGCCACGACGCGATAACCGTTCTGGACGAAGAACAGCATCTGCGCATCCCAGTCGTCGGAGGACAACGGCCAGCCGTGATGGAAGACGATCGGCTGGGCATCCCTCGGACCCCAGTCCTTGAAATAGATATCGACGCCGTCCTTGGTTTTTACGAATGATTCGGTCATTGGAATGCTCCTTCAATGCAGGATGGAATGGATCTTGAAAAATGCGAGCGACGGCATGGCCATCGCACGGCGAGCGAGAGCTTACGGAGCGAGCCGCAGCTCGAGCGAGGTGACGCCGACGGCAAGGTTAAGTCCGGTATCGCCATCGACGGCCAGCGGCTGTAGCGACAGGCTCTTCAAGCTTCCACCGACCAGGATTTCGGCATCAGCGCCTACCCCGAGGCTTGCGCCAGCGGTCACGCCGTCATAGGTGCCCTGCAAACCGCCCACCGGTTCGCGGGTGGCGTTGTAGACCAGCCAGACCATGCGGCCCTTGTCCACAGTTCCGACATCAAGGCCGAATTCCGTAATATTGCCAATGTAGTGCTGGACCGGCGCGTTTCCGCTCGGGGTGAAGGTGCAGGCCAGGTCCTGCCGGGTGCCGACTATGGCGCCGATCCCGGCGGAAACGTCGCAGTCCAGCTGGCCGACCTCGGCGCGCTCCGCATGGGAAACGCCGGGGACCAGGAGCATGCCGGCTGCAAGCATGGTAAAGATGGTGGTTTTCATCGGATGATCCTCTTCGCAACAGGGCTCAGCGCGCACGGCGGGTCGTTTCGAACAGGAACCATGCTCGGCGTTCCGTTTCGTCGATCCAGTTTTCAAGGATGCTGGTGGTGGCGTGGTCGTTGTGGGAGGAGGTCAGCGTGTGCAGTTGGCGCATGATTTCCACGAGCTGCAGATTGTCCTCGCGAAGCTCGGCCAGCATGTCGTCGGGAGTGACGAAATCCGCGTCGTTGTCCAGGAGACGCTGCACCCGGGTAATATGGCCGATGGAGCGAATGGTTGTTCCGCCGATCTTGCGGGCGCGCTCGGCGATATCGTCAGTCATGGCGAAGATCTGTTCACCCTGCTCGTCGAGCATCAGGTGGTAATCGCGGAAATGCGGGCCGGAGACATGCCAGTGGAAATTCTTCGTCTTGATGTAGAGCGCGAAAACATCCGCCAGAAGCGCGGTCAGCGCGGCGGCGATGTCGCGGGGCGCTTCGGCGCCAAGGTCGGTCGGCGTTGCAAGGGCAAGCTTGCGGTTTCTGGTAGCGGTGGTCGTATCCATGATCGTTCTCCTTGTTGCAGCCGGCCGCTCAGTGCTGAGCGACCTGCGGCTGCTGTCTGATCGGCGCTGAGGATAGGGAGAAGTATGGAGCCGGAGAAATCGGCTGCTTGTACAGTCGACCCGATACCTAAGTGTAGTTTCGGCAGATTCCGCCTTGAGCTAGCTTTTGTCCATCGCCTCTGCCCAAAGGCGATTGGCGCTCAGCCAGAAGCTCCGGTATCCCCTCCCCCGGAGCCGCGGATTCCCTCCCAATCCGCCAAGGCCGTCTCCTGCCGCAGGAGACGGCCTTTTTCTTTCGCCTCCGGCATCCAGGCAATCTATTCGCTCCTGTGAGGGCGTTTTCCGATCACGATCCTTAGCCAAAGGATCGCGTACGGCGTGCAGACCCAGGCAATGAATGCAGATTTTTGCTCCGTCGAACAGCGTGTAGCCGGCCGGCCCGGTGGGCGCCAAATCGGATGTGAGGATTTTCATTAGCGCCGCCTTTATTTGCCGTTATCCTGATGCCTCGACGGCGGTGGCAACTAAGACCTATGTATAGGTCAGATGGTGTCGAAAAAGCCGTATTGTCGGCAAAAATCGCATCGGGGGAACAATGTCGATTGCGTCTATGATATTTCGAGCGCGCGAGCCGATAGGCGGCGCGCATATGGCGTTCGGTCTTGGGGCGTTTTCGCTGGCGGCCGTCGTATTTTATGTCGATACCTATACGGACATAAAAGGCGCGATCGCGGTGCTCTATGTCGTCGCCGTGCTCTTGGCCGCGCAGGCGGTAAGCCGATCGGGACTCATCGCGATCTCCTGCGCCTGTGCCATTCTTTCCCTGTTATCCTATGCCCTGACCCATGCACAGGATGTCGATCTTCAATCCGGGCTCAGGCTTATCGTTGCACTCGCGGCGTTGACCGTCACGACCATGCTGCTTGTCAAAACAGAGACCAACAGACTGGCGCTGCTGTCCGTCAACACGGCGCTCAAGGAAAGCGAGGAGCGCTATCGCTCCATCTTCGACCGCACGCGGGTGGCACTCTGGGAACGCGACTATTCGAAGCTTCATACCCTGCTGATGAGCCTTAAGCAGCAGGGCATCACCGACATGCAGGCCCATGCCCGCGCCAATCCAGGTTTTACGCAGCAATGCATCGATCTCATCACGGTCGTTGCTTCGAATGAAGCCGGAAAGGAAATGCTGGGTTACGACTCCTCGATCCGCGGCACTCTTCAGCGATCGGTCGTTTCCTCGTCCGGCAAGTTCGTCGATGTGCTGCAGGCGATCATCGACAATCAGCGTGTCTTTGAAGACAAAGTGGTAGTGCGCACCGACAGCGGCGAAGACAAGCTTGTACTTCTTTCCATCAGTTTTCCCGCCGAGGCGACCTCCTTCAACCGCGTGGTGGTCAGCATGGTGGATATCACCCAGCGCGAAATGGCGTTGAAGGCGCTGGCTGAAGCCCAGGCGGAACTGACAAAAGCCTCGAAGGCAGCCACCGTGGGAGCCATGTCCGCGTCTCTCTCCCACGAGTTGAACCAGCCGCTCGGTGCCATCATCGTCAATGCGCAGACATTGCTGCGCTGGCTGGACCGCGATCCGCCGGATCTTGCCGCCGCCCGCCGCTCGGCCGAGCGCATGATCCGCGACAGCCAGCGCGCCAGTGAAATCATCCAGAACACGCGCGACTTGCTGGCCCATACGAGGGGTAAGATGGAAACCTTCGACCTCGATGAGTTCATCGATGAAACGCTGAGCCTTCTCGAACATGAGCTGGAGCGCAGCGGCGTTACAGTTCATGTGGAAAAAGAGGCCACGCCGCCGATAACGGCCGTCAGGATCGAATTGCAGCAGGTCCTCATCAACCTCCTTACCAATGCCATTCAGGCCATGGACGAGGCGGGTACCGGAAATCGCACCATCACGGTGCGGAAGGAACGCGAAGACAGGGAAAATATCTATATCACCGTTCAGGACAGTGGACCTGGTTTCCCCGTGCAGATGAAGGAAAAGCTGTTTTCGCCGTTCTTCACGACCAAGGCGACGGGAATGGGCATGGGGCTTTCCATCTGCCGCACGACATTGGAAACACGCGGCGGCAGGCTAACCGGTGACAATCATCCTCTCGGCGGGGCGGTCTTCACCATTTCAATGCCGATCAGCCAGGAGATGGAACATGCCTGAGCCACGCAAGACAACAAAGGAGCCGCCGTCGCCCATCGTGTTCATCGTCGACGACGATGTGTCGATGCGGGAGGCACTCACCGATCTTTTCCGCTCCATGAAATTCGATGCCGAAGCTTTCGACAGTGCCGCGGCCTTTCTCGAAAAAGCCAATCTGAACCGGCACGGCTGCCTTCTGCTCGATGTGCGGCTTCCAGGCGTAAGCGGCCTTGATTTTCAGACGCAGCTGGAACGCGTCGGCAACAGGATGCCGATCATTTTCATGACCGGCTTCGGTGATATTCCGATGAGCGTTCGGGCGATGAAAGCGGGCGCGGTGGATTTTCTGACCAAACCCTTCAAGGAACAGGACATTCTCGATGCCGTCGCGGCTGCGATGGAGCGGGATGCATCACGACGACGCGAAAACGCGCAGAACGAGGCCGTCGCCTCCCTTGCCGGGCAGCTGACGCCACGCGAGCGCGAGGTCATGGGCGCCGTTGTCCGCGGCCTGATGAACAAGCAGATCGCCTACGAGCTTGGCATCAGCGAAGTCACCGTGAAATTGCACCGGGGCAATGTCATGCGCAAAATGGAGGCGAGATCGGTCGCCGACCTCGTGCGGAAAGCGGAACTGATCGACGATAAGCTCCGGCCACCTGTATCTTAGTATGGTATCTTTCAAGCGGGCATGAGCGCATAGAGACATAAGAACAACAGAAAAGGTCACTTGATTGTCCTCCGTTCCCATCATTGCCGTCGTTGACGACGACCAGGCCATCCGTGAAGCCATGGATGACTTCATCATGTCCTTCGGTTACGAAAGCCGCCTGTTTGCTTCTGCGGAAGAGTTTCTGGACTCCCATACGCAGGCGCAGATCGACTGCATCGTCGTGGATGTGAAGATGCCCGGACTATCCGGTATCGAGCTGCAGAGCGAGCTCAATCGGCGCGGTCGACATCCTCCGATGATCTTCGTGACGTCCTATGCGGACGATCGTACCCGCAATGCCGCCCTGAGCGGCGGCGCCTTCGCCTTTCTCCGCAAGCCGGTCAATGTCGGCAATCTCATGGAATGCCTGGAATCCGCTCTCGCCGGGCAGACCTAACGCCGACAGCATTACCGTCGGAAGTGCTGTCAGCATCTTGCGACCATCTGCCGTTCGCATCGCGTCTCGGCGCCCCTCCTGTAACGTTTGCGCCATTCCCGATCTCTCAACACTCCCACCTTCCGGCGGGTGCCGATATCGGGCCGCCTGCTGCCGGCCTTAGTGGCTGCTAACACCTTCTGCAGAGACAAACTAGACCTCTGTATAGATGCCGAAACCTCCATCTCGCCATAGCCTTTTCCCCAGATCAGCCTCTCCCTGCAAGGGAGGTGCGCTGAAGACACCATCACCAGTTCACGAGGCACGGCATGACCTCCATCAGCAAAAATGTGCATCCGCGCAAACCGCGCAAGCTTAGAATCGCCGTCGTTTTGTCGTTGGGCGCGCTCGCCCTTGTCGGTGGCAGTGCCATTCTGATCCGGGCCACCGAGCCGGCGCTTGCCGCTCCTGAGCAAGTGGCCGCAGCCGATGCGTTTCGAATTCTGACGCCGAAGGCGGTCGACCAATCGAGCAATGTCGCCCTTCCCTTGCCTGCCGGCAGCGACGACACAGCCGCCACGGCACTTCCTCCCGCTTTTGACAAGGCCTCCTGCATCGCCACCCGCGCCAGCAGGAAAACGGATCGGCACGATCCATTCCAGCCCCAAGCCTTCTGCCAGCTTCAGCGCCGGCTTCTCTATGCTGAACTGATCTACCGCATGGAGGTGCTGCGGCTCGGTTCCCAAACCCGCTTTATCCACCCCTCATCCCAACTCGCCATGAACAAGGAGTTCTGAAATGGAAACGTTCACCAGACGCGCAGTCCTCGCAATCGGCGCGGTCGGCGGCACCGCCCTTGCCGCCAGCGCAGCAGGAGCAGCATCTTTCGGCAATCCCGACCAGCCTGCCGAAGGAGCAATCAATGCCAATGCCGCGGGACTGAGCGATCCCGGCCCGAAGAACCCGGCGATCAACGAGCAGTTTCCCTCTTTCCAGAGCCCGCCGGCGACCGACGTGGGCGACATGCAGCTCTTCTGGGGCTCGTTCAACAACGCCCCCAAACGTATCCAGAACGGCGGATGGGCACGTCAGGTGACCAAGTCGGACTTCGCGATTTCGGATGCCGTGTCCGGCGTCAACATGCGGCTGGGACCGGGCGGCATTCGTGAGATGCACTGGCACCGTGCCGCGGAATGGGCGATCATGACCAATGGCCGTTGCCGCATCACCGTGCTCGATACACAGGGTCGCGCCTATGTGCAGGACGTCGAGGCCGGTGATCTCTGGTATTTTCCGGCCGGCTACCCCCATTCGCTGCAGGGGCTTGGTCCCGACGGATGCGAGTTCGTCATCGTTTTCGACGAAGGCGACCAGTCCGAATATGGCACGTTGCTTTTGACGGACTGGCTGGCCCACACCTCACCCGAACTGCTCGCCAAGAATTTCGGCGTGCCACAAGATGTGTTTCGCAATATCCCCCTGCAGGATCTCTGGATTTTCCAGGGCAAGGAACCAGGCCCATTGTCGAAGGATCAGGAAGCCGTTGCCGGCGCCGGTCTTCCCCCTTTCCCCTTCACCTATAAACTTGCGGCATCAAAACCGCTGAAGGAAAATGCTGCTGGCGTTATTCGTCTTGCAGACAGTAGCGCCTTTACAGTGTCCAAAACCATCGCCGCTGCTATCGAAACCATCAAGCCGGGCGGCGTGCGCGAGATGCACTGGCACCCGAATGCGGACGAATGGCAATATTGGATCAAGGGTCAAGGCCGGATGACCGTGTTCGACGCGGGCCCACGCAGCCAGACCGGCGATTTCCGTGCAGGCGATATTGGTTACGTGAAAAGAAGCCAGGGCCACATCATCGAAAATACCGGTCATACCGATCTGCAATTCGTCGCGGTCTTCAAGACTGCCGAATACCAGGAGGTCAGCCTGTCTTCCTGGTTGACACACACGCCGCCGGCGCTGGTGGCCCAGCATCTCAACATCAGCATCGAGGACACGGCGAAATTCCCCGCAAACCAGCCAGGCATCATGCCGGGGTGAGCCTTCGCATGCCTTCATCATCGGCGTTGCCACAGTGTCCGACGCCAAACCTTTTCCATATTGCCGGCGGCTCGTTCGCCGGCCTTTTCACTGCTATCCTCTTGCAGGCAGACGGCCACGACGTGAGAACCTGCGAACGCTTGTCATCCGGACTGACCGGAAGGGGCGCTGGCCTCGTGCCACAGACCGAAGGGTTCCATGTTCCGCGCGAGATCGGCTGCTCGACGGTCCTGGCCGGTGAGGAAGTTCTAAGGGCGAGCTCAATACTCCGAGGCAAGAGCTGGACTGGATAGCGGACATACCGGTCTTCGCAACCGTCCTTGCCCAGCCGAGCACGCGCCATTATGGCGTTCATCCCCGTTTCTTTCCTTACCCAGAGCGCTCCGGCAAGTAACCGCCTTTGGCGCGGGCTCTGAGGATTGCCGATTATCGCGTCAGGGTGCGTGCCTTCACCACGCGCCCTTCGTCCATGACGATGACCTGATTTAGGTGCCGGTGGCGTGAGACCCACTTGGTGCATGACCACAACCATCCTCACGCCGCATCTCCGAGATCGACCATAAGATTGAGCACGCACTTGATCAGCGCGGGTTCAGCATATTCGTCACCTCGTTGAACAGGACAACCGCCGGCTCCACGGCGAGCGTGCGAGCGATAGCGACGCGGCCGTCCCTCGCACAGACGTTGTCGAACGTGGCTCGATCAGGTGGATGTCTGAATGAATATTCGTTCCAAATGCTTTGGACGATAAGAGGGGTGTTGCCAGCCAAATGCGAAAAGTGGCTGGCGCCTTTGGCTCAAGGAGTCTTCCCAACGCCGCTAGTTCCCATTGCCATTGTCCAAGGTCAGGCACCAGCAACGGAAAGACGCTCCGAGCGGAGCGTCCATCCTGTGATCGTGATCAGGTGCTCAAGCGCTCCTTCAAGGATCATGTCAACGCTTGAGAAAATTGGTGAGTGTGAGGTCGATCAGCTCATCGCCGCGGCCATTCATCACCGTCTTCAACGCCCAGAGGCTGAAGCCCTTGACCTGCTCCGCCTTGATCTGCGGCGGCATGGAAAGCTCGTGGGTGTTCGTCACGACATCAAGCAAGGCCGGCCCGTTATGGGCCAGCACATCCTTGATCGCGCCTTCCAGTTCCGACGGATCCTCAACCCGAAGCGCATGAACACCGACCGCCCGCGCGAGCTCGGCGAAGTTCGGGTTCTTCAGCGTCGTCCCTGTTTCAATGAAGCCTGACGCCTTCATTTCCATGGCGACGAAACCAAGCGTGGAGTTGTTGAAGATGACGACCTTCACGGGCAGGTCCTGCTGCACGAGTGTCAGGAAATCGCCCATCAGCATCGCGAAGCCGCCATCGCCCGAAAGGCTGATGACTTGCCGGCCGGGATAAGCCGACTGCGCACCGATCGCCTGCGGCATGGCATTGGCCATCGACCCGTGGGCGAGAGACCCGATCATCCGGCGCTTGCCATTCATCTTTAGATAACGCGCGGCCCAGATCGTGGGCGTCCCGACATCGAAGGTGAAGACGGCGTCTTCAGAGGCGTGATCGCTGACAAGCTTTGCCAGATATTGCGGGTGGATCGTTCGGCCGGCCTTGCCGGTCGCCAGATCATCCAGCCCGGCCCGCGCCTTGACGTACCGCTCCTTGCAATAGTCGAGATAGGCCTTGTTCGAGTTTGGCTCGACCAGCGGGAGGACCGCCTCGATCGTCGATTTGACGTCGCCAACAAGGGCAAGGTCGAGCGGCACGCGCCGCCCGAGATTTTCCGGACGTATATCGACCTGCACGACCTTGGCCTGCGAGGGGAAGAACTGGCGATAGGGGAAGTCGGTGCCCAGCATGACGAGCGTATCGCAATCTTCCATGGCGGCGTAGCCGGAAGAAAAGCCGATCAGGCCGGTCATGCCGACATCATAGGGGTTGTCCCATTCGACATGTTCCTTGCCGCCAAGCGCGTGGACGATCGGTGCATTGAGACGTTCGGCGAGCTTCAGCAGCTCGGCATGGGCTCCTTGGCAGCCACGGCCACAGAACAAGGTCGTCTTCGAGCTGCCATTGAGGATGTCGGCGAAACGGCTAATTTCGCTCGGCGGCGGTGTAACGGACGGCTGTGGCAGCGCGAATGCCGCCGGCTGGGAGATCTTGCCCGTGAATTCCGAAAGCGCGACGTCGCCCGGGATGACGATAACGGCTACGCCACGCTTGCCGACCGCCGCACGTATCGCCGATTCCAGCACACCGGGGAGCTGGTCCGGGTGGCTTACCATTTCACAGAAATGGCTGCATTCCCGGAAAAGCTGGTCCGGATGGGTTTCCTGAAAATAGCCGCGTCCGATTTCCGCCGAGGGTATCTGGGCGGCAATCGCAAGAACCGGAACGCGCGAGCGATGGCAATCGAAGAGGCCGTTGATCAGATGAAGATTGCCCGGCCCGCAACTGCCGGCGCAGACCGCAAGCTGACCGGTCAGATGAGCCTCGGCACCGGCGGCGAAGGCCGCTGTCTCTTCGTGCCGGGTATGAACCCATTCGATGTCCTTGCGAACCCGCAAAGATTCCGTCAGCCCGTTCAAGCTGTCGCCGACAACGCCATAGATGCGGCGCACGCCAGCGCTATGGAGGACTTCGGTGATGACGTCTGCTGCCTTCTTGGCCATGATACACTCCTTGATGGTTAGTTTAAGATGTCGAGCGCCGTGAGTTCCGCGGGATGCTCGCGCCGGCGATCGGCGTGAAAGATCGTAGGGTCGAGGGACGTCGTGGCGGGATTATTCAGTCAGTCCCGCCAGGGACATGATGATGCGAAAGCCCATGGCGAAGATGCCGAGGGTGACAACCGACAGGGACCAAATGGCAACCATCCATCCGAGCCGCTTGACCGGTCCGTGAACGAGGCTCTGGAGCACCATCAATGATACCCCTCGCCAACAGTCTGCTTGCCGCGAAACACGTAATAGGACCAGGTCGTATAAACGAGGATGATCGGGATGATCAGGAGCGTACCGACGAGCGCAAAGCCCATGCTTTCCGGCGGGGCCGCTGCGGCCCAGATCGTGATCGATGGCGGGACCACGTATGGCCACATGCTGATTGCGAGTCCTGTATAGCCGAGGAAGATCATCAATAGTGCGAGTACGAATGGTGCTGCGTGAACTTTGCGGCTTCGCAGCACCCGCAGGTGAAGCCAGGTCACCCCCAGAACCAGTACGGGGACCGGGGCAAAGTAGAAGAGGTTCGGGAAACTCAGCCAGCGCGCTGCGACCTGCGGATGCATGAGGGGAGTCCAGACGCTGACGATGGCGATTACGACGAGGAGTGCGATGGCGATCCACTGTGCAAGATCGCGCATTCGCCGCTGCAGGTCGTCGGTCGTCTTCATAATGAGCCAGGTCGAACCAAGAAGCGCATAGGCAACCATAAGGGCGAAGCCGGTGAAGATGCTGAAGGGCGTGAAGCACTCGAGGGCTGTGCCGGCAAAACGCGTGCCGTCAAGTTCGAAGCCGTTGATGAACGCTCCGAGCGCCACGCCTTGCGAGAACGTCGCAATATAGGAGCCGCCTGCGAACGCCCTATCCCAGAAGGGCTTGCGGCTATCGGGTGCCTTGAAACGAAACTCGAAGGAAACGCCCCGCCAGATAAGACCAGCGAGCATGAACATCAGCGGCAGGTAGAGGGCGCTGAGCAGGAAGCCGTAGGCGAGCGGAAAGGCGGCGAACATAGCGGCACCGCCCAGCACGAGCCAGGTCTCGTTGCCGTCCCAGACCGGCGCCACGGTGTTGACCATGGCGTCGCGCTCCTGGCGGTCGGAGACGAAGGGAAACAGGATCCCGATTCCTAAATCAAAACCATCCATGATCACATACATCATGACGCCGAAGGCGATGATGACTGCCCAGATGAGCGGAAGATCGATACCCATCTCAAACCTCCGTGGTTTCGCGCAGCGGCGTGGGTGTGATGTTGTCGGGAACGGCCGAGAGCGGTCTGGCAGGGCGCTGGATCTTGCCACCATCCGGCGGGCTCGTGCTGCCGCGACCCTCATAGGGACCTTGCGCAACCATCTTCAGCATGAAGCCGATGCCAGTGCCGAAGATCAGGAAATACATGACGATGAACATGACGAGCGTGACACTCAGCGTCAGGACCGAATGGTTTGAGACCGCATCCTGGGTACGCAGGATTCCGTAGACCACCCACGGCTGGCGACCGACCTCCGTGGTGATCCAGCCCGCAAGAACCGCGACCAGCCCGGTCGGTCCCATACAGAGGGCAAATAGCAGGAAAAGCCTGGTCTGGTAGAGCGTGCCGCGCCAGCGCTGATATGCACCCCAGACCCCAAGCAGAAGCATGGCAAGGCCGAGGCCGACCATGATGCGGAAGGTGAAGAAAATGATCGTCGAGTTCGGTCGGTCCTGCGGCGCAAATTCCTTGAGCCCCGGGATCTTGCCGTGCAAGGTGTGGGTGAGGATCAGGCTGCCGAGATATGGGATCTCGATCGCATATTTCGTTTCCTCGGCCTTCATGTCGGGAATGCCGAAGGCGATAAGCGGCAGGCTTGTGGCGTTCGGATCGTTTTCCCAATGGCCCTCGATGGCGGCGATCTTCGCAGGCTGATGTTCGAGCGTGTTGAGACCGTGAGCGTCGCCCACGAACATCTGGATCGGTGCCACGAAAAGCAGCATCCACAGCGCCATCGAGAACATTTTGCGGATCGCTGGCGTCGAACGGCCATGCAGCAAATGCCAAGCCGCCGCCGCCGCGACGAACAGCGCTGTCGAAAGATAGGCGGCAAGCGTCATATGGGCCAATCGGAAGGGGAATGAGGGATTGAAGATGACCGCGAGCCAGTCGGTCGGCACGACCCTGCCATTGATGATCTCGAAGCCCTGCGGGGTCTGCATCCAGCTGTTGGATGCCAGAATCCAGGTGGTGGAGATCAGCGTGCCAAGCGCGACCATGGCCGTTGCGAACATGTGCAGCCCTGGACCAACCTTGTTCCAACCGAACAGCATGACGCCGAGAAAGCCTGCTTCCAGAAAGAAGGCGGTCAGGACTTCATAGGTTAAAAGTGGGCCGGTAACACCGCCGGCAAACTGCGAAAAGCCGCTCCAGTTCGTGCCAAACTCATAGGCCATGACCAGTCCTGAGACGACACCCATCCCGAAATTGACTGCGAAGATCTTCGACCAGAAGTGATAGAGCTCCACATAGACCGGATTGCGCCGGATCAGCCACAATGCTTCGAGTACCGCCAGATAGCTGGCAAGGCCGATGGTAATGGCCGGAAAAATGATATGAAAAGAAACAGTGAAGGCGAATTGTAGTCGCGCAAGTTCCAATGCGCTGAAACCCAGCATCGAGGTTCTCCTTCGCGTGAATGAGTGAAGGCGGATCAAAATGTCGATCGCTCATCGACGAGCGTCTGCATTACATTCACTGGAGGGCGTCCGAGCCGCAACTAAACGTAAGTATAGCTTAGCTATATCTTCTTATTAGCCCTCAACGCGGTTATACGGCCTGGCTCAATGTCTCCTCGGGACAAAATCGATCAGCCAGGCGCAGCTGTCTGCTCGCATAGCTTCGTCGTAGGCTGCACATGGCGCCTTCTCTGCCGCGAGGGCACAACTGAGAGGCGACGGCCCTGACATCGCGAGCGAACTGAACTTTGAGAGCGCGATATTGGCCGGTCGCGTCCCGGTACGAAGGTTTTTCGGGCGCACCTGCGCCGGACGAACCGGGATTGAATGGACGCGCCGTAACGTATCGCCCGCGGAGGGCCGGTCGTCTGCGATTGCTGAGGCAGTGTATTTTATCCCCGCCGAGATAGGAGCGGCAACTCTTGATGGGCCAACTGGATAACTGCCCTTAGAAGAAAATGAGTGCGTCGACCGGTACTGTATCTGGCGATTGCCGATTGCGGCAGATAAATATTCCGAAAGATGTCAGTTCGCGGGTGGCGCGGATAGGTCTATGAATATTATCGTTGCTTATACGGGGTGGTCGGTGCTTGTGACGCTCCCATTAGCAATTTCACAATGTTGCGTCGTCTAATATAGTCCTGTGATCTAAGCCAAAAATCATTCAGCTTAGGTATCATTTTGTCTATCACCGCTTGCGTTTCGCGAACTTTTTCCAGCTTTACATACCGCTTCGCTGTATGCGCATTAATACAAATCACGGTGAAGAGATCAGCCAGTTCGTCCGCGCCCCTTCCTTCTATATTATAAATCAATTGTTGTATCTCGTTTTGGCTCTGGATTAGCCAACAGCATACGACTTCTCCATCCCGCTCGAATGTCGCTCGTAACGCTGAAATCCTATCGTGTCCGTCGTAACCGAATTGCACCTGTACCCGCTGGCGTACGGCAGGAACATTCTTGGCCCGGACCATCTGCTCAACTTCGTAGTCTACGCCGAGAGACAGCGCCTCGATCAGGGCTTGATGGATAAGGTGATAACTTTGCGAATCGATGACCGCAGAACTCTCCACCTCATCTGACGGAGGCGGGTGAAATTTGTTGCAGTCGGTATCGCGCATGGGATTCTCCGTCGCGGATGGATGCAACAGGAATAGCCCATCTATCTCGGACGAAGGTGTAAAAAACTGCAAAATTTTTGATGTCGAGTGTAAAGGGGACGTCGCGCCAGCGGCCGAGTTTCTTCTCCATGCCGTTGGTGCAATGAACAGAAAGCCTTCGAGATCCGGCTTGACGTTATCGCCGAGAAGCATCGCATCCTCGATAATGTCGGCCTTCAAAAATACGAGCGAGCATAATAGTTGAACTGGGCGATGGTGCCCGCGCTCGTCTTCTTGCCGCCCGACTTGAAACTGCCGAATGACATCCCGGAAACGCCAGGTGCTCCTGTGAAAGCAAGTACGAAACAGTCGAGCGATTTCAGCGGCATCAATGAGATACAACGCTCGACGCCGCCTCTTGACCTCAACGGAGGGGTAGAGCAAAATTGCTGCAACGCAGAACAAGAAAGTCTCGGTTTCCGACGCGGAATATCCCTTTAGACTGGAGGGGTAGCCGCGTGATTCTGTGCAGATATTGAGAGCATTTTATAATGTGGCGACTTTAAGGGTCCACCCTTGTCAAATCATAACGTCGATCGCTCCGTGATTTCGTTCGGTCCTTTCTGCCTGTCGCCTGGAGCCAAGCAGCTCACGAAAGACGGCAAGGAAGTTGTGATGGGCGGACGCGCTCTCGACATCCTGATCGCCCTCGTCGAACAAGCCGGCCAAGTCGTGTCCAAACAAGATCTGATGGCAAGTGCCTGGCCGAAACTGTTTGTCGAAGAGGCCAACCTTCGCGTGCAGATTACGGCTCTCCGGCGCATATTGAGCGACGGTCAAGAGGGGCAGAGCTATATCGAAAACGTCGCGAGACAAGGATATGTCTTCTCGGGCCGGGTGACGGTCTCGACACCCGAAATTTTGCCGCTGGTGCAACCGAAGAGTTTGTTGACGTTTCACAATCTTCCCAGCCCGCTGCAAATCGTGATCGGTCGCGACGTGGTTGTCGCCGCATTAGCCGCTCACTTAGCCGAAAGGCGTCTGGTCACGATCGCGGGAAGCGGTGGCGTCGGAAAGACGACAACGGCAATCGAAGTAGGGCGCGGCTCTCTCCCTCTGCACGGCGCCGTGATTCTCGTTGATCTTGCCCGGATTTCGGACACTTTGCACGTCGAGAGCACGATAAAGGCGGCGATCGCTACGACGCTCAAAATCGCGCAGCAACCGTTGTCAGAGCCCCTGCCAGTCAAAGACCCATTAATCATCCTGGACAATTGCGAGCATCTTCTGGAGGCGACCGCGCAGGCGGCAGAGGAGTTATTGCGAAGTTCACCGCAAGCCAAGGTTCTGGCAACGAGCCGGGAGCCTTTACGGGCGGCCGGTGAATATGTCTTCCGCCTTTCCGGCCTCGAGGTACCCCCTGCTGACCACGATGCTTCTTCCATCGACTTTCTCAGCTTTGCGGCTGTCCGTCTTTTCGTGGAAAGGGCTGCGGCTGTGCTGGGCAGCTATGTCCCGCGCCCGGCGGACGTTCCTGTTATTGTCGAGCTCTGTCGACGCTTTGATGGAATGCCATTGGCGATCGAGCTGGCGGCGGGACGCGTTGATGCTTACGGCGTCCACGGTCTCGGGCAGCACCTCGACGATGCTTTCCAGTTGCTGACCTTCGGCCAACGCACCGCGCTACCGCGCCATCAGACATTACAGGCCGCCCTCAACTGGAGCTATGACCAGCTATCCGACAGTGAAAAGACTACTTTCTCCCGACTGGCGGTATTCCCGGGTCTTTTCTCTCTCGACGCCGGCGCGGAGGTCGCTTCCATCGCCGAGCCGATCTGGAGTACGACCGAAGACATTGCCAGTCTCGTTATGAAATCGCTTATCAGCGCCGATTTCACACAGGCGGTACCACGCTATAGGCTGCTTGAGACGACGCGGGTGTATGCCCGGGCCAAACTTCGCGAACGTGGAGAATTCGACCGTCTGAGTAAACGCCATGCGACCTACGTCAGGACGAAGTTGGAAAGTTTCGACCGGCATGATGCGCATGCGGAGAGCCCAGAACGGACAAGCAGTTTTGCGGGCCTGGTTGATGATCTTCGTGCCTGCTTGGCCTGGTGCTTCGGTCCGAATGGTGACGCCGAACTCGGGGTGGAACTCGCGACAGCATCATCCACTGTCTGGTTTGAGCTTTCGCTTGTCAGCGAAGCCCGTGTTTATTTCGAACGTGCAGCAGCAGCACTTGAGGAACGCGGTCAAGCCGACCCTGCCCGGCTGATATCGCTGCTGAGTTCATTGGGAACGGCCCTGGTCTATACGATTGGGCCTGGGCCCGAAATCGAGACGCTGTGGACCAGGGCGGCGCGGCTCGCCGAGGCTTCGGGTGATGCATCTCTGAAGCTCGACGCCTTGTATGGCAATTGGCTTTCCGAACTTGCTGCAGGCAAATATCGCCGCTCGCTGGCGACCGCCGAATCATTCCGGAAAGTGGCATATGTCGGGGCGGAGAAAGCCCCGGGAGCAAAGATCGGAGAGCGGCTGATCGGCATTTCGCAACTTTATCTGGGGCATATCACCCAGGCGTATGACAGCCTTGAGCGCTTTATCAGTAGCCAGCCACCAGCGTTGAGCACGATCGTACGGATGCAGTACGATCAAGGCGCGAGCGCGAGCGCCTATAAAGCTATGACGTTGTGGCTGCTGGGTAAGCCGGAGGAGGCTCTCGCATCTGCCGCGAACTGCGTCGATGATGCCCTGGCGCGTGGGCACACGTCCACCCTTTCGCTCGTGTTGGCCGAGGCAGGGTGCCCGGTGCCATTCTTTGCCGGCGCACTGGCGGTGATGGAAGAGCGAGTGGATCTGCTGCAATATACGTCTGGGCGGCAAGCGTTTGGACCGTGGCGAGCTTGGGGCCGTTGCTTTCGCGGCGCCCTTTCCCTTAGTCGCGGTACACATGGTGACGCAGTCGAGCAACTTTCGGGCGGACTTGACGAACTGGAGCGTACCCGATGGCCGGTTCGACGCTCGCTCTTTCTGTGCCTTCTCTCCCAGGCTCTGCTGGGCTGCGGTCGCGGAGACGAAGGATTGCTCCGAATCGACGACGCGCTGGCGATGTGCGCCGAAAGCGGTGAGGCATGGCATCTGCCCGAACTGCTGCGGGTTAAGGCGGAGCTGATGCACCCTGAACGGCCGCAGGATGCGTTTGCCTGTCTACGGCAAGCCCAGGCGATTGCAGAACGCAACAAGATGGTCGCTTGGCAAATTCGCTGCAGAGAAACGGCGTTGAGGCTCTCCCAAACAAGCGATACCACGGAGCCTGTCGCTCTCGAGCCGGACCGTAGGATCGAGCGTCGCCAGATCACAAAAGTCGTCCCGACGCAGGTGCAGTGAATAGGAGATGACCGCTTGACCGATAATGGCGCCACAACGATTGCCTTGACGACTGGAAAAGACGCGATACGTCGCAGCACGCTCCCGGTCGATATCATTCTTGCGTTGGTGGCGATGGCGGGGCCTCTCTACGTCGACATCATGCCTGCCGTGATCGCCACTCTTCGTACAGAGTACGGACTGCGCCCGGATCAGGCAGGACTGGTGGCCGGAGCCAACGGCTATGGCTCGATGGTTGGCGCACTCTTGGCGCTGTTTCTAGTCTCGCGAATCCCCTGGCGAGCCCTTCTGCTTGGCCTGCTCGCACTGCTGGTAGTTGCCGATCTCACAACAATGGCAGCGCGGGATTACACATGGCTGCTCGGCATTCGATTCATTCACGGGGTTGCGGGAGGCCTCGTGGTCGGCGTCACCTATGCCCTGATGTCGCAGACGCCTGACGCTCGGCGCAGCTTCGGTGTGTTGTTTGTCTTTCACTTCGGCCTCGGTGGACTAGGCATCGTCATGTCGTCGCTGCTCGCCGACATGCTGCACCGTGGTATCGTATTCGGCATACTGGCGGCGTTTGGCTTTATCGCCGCTGCCCTCGTGCCCTTTCTTCCCGACTTTCGGCAACCCGGTGGTGCTTCCTACTCTCGGTCCGGCCGAACATCGCGGTGGATGTCAAAGCCACTATTGCTGAAAGTTATCGGAATTTTCCTTTTTCAGGCCGCTAATCTGGGGCTTGGCGCCTTTCTCATCGGGATTGCCCTGAATCTCGGACAATCGCAGACATTTGCAGGCCTTGTCGTAGGGCTTGGGTTGGCTGCGGGTGTTCCAGGATCGCTGATCATGATCTGGTTGAGCCGCAGACTGGGCTGGCGGCCGGTGGTGCCGGCCTTGTTGATCGCGGGTCTGGTCAAGCTAGGGGTGTTGGTCGGGACGACGCCTGCCGGCTTCGCATTGGGTGTAACCGCGATCTACCTGACCATGGCCGTTGCTCTGCCCTATGTGCTGGCAGCATGCGCGACGAGCGGCGAAGATGGGTACGGCACCGTGCTTGGCGGCTTCGCCTCGAAATTGGGGCTCGCCTGCGGCCCCGTCGCTTCGGGATTTCTGTTTGCGCAAAGCCCAGGCATCCTCGTGATCGCCTCCACCGTTACTGTTGTGATCGCCGCTGCGGCCTTCGCAATGTCGTTCCGGCTGGAAAGCTTGCGCGGAGCAGAGGCGGGAACAGGGCCGTCTCCTTTAAAGAAATGGGCTGGCAGTCGATAGGCGCAAGACATAAGACGGCAGAGGGTGGCACCCCATGAACGCTGCTGATTTGTGAGCTGCGGCAGGGCACAGCTTCCGTTTCCCACGGGTGCGCAACAAGTACGCTCCGATTGGCCCGTGGCGGAATGACGGCGATAAAAGCTCCGGATGCGGAGAAGTCGGGCGAAAGAAGCCTTGCATTGGCCAATGAGTCCATCGGCTGCGACTCCGATTTTATCTCGTTCCCGGCGCAAATCCCCCGGCACGGACCTGCCGAGAGCCGGCTGAAGGCGTGCGTCCAGCCGGCACTGTGAAATCTTCGACCGAGTTGCAACCAACCCGGAAGATGTTCGACCTATTCATGCGTATAGTGTCGGGCCTCAAGCCGCCTTGCTACCCTTCGTGCAGAATCTTTTTGCATCGATCACGACGGGTTCCGATAACCATGACCGACCAGATTTCCACCGGGAACAACGCTTCGGCTGTGCCCACGCCGCCACCCTCCCCCGTCATGGCGACGATCCGGCGTGTGACCATCCCCTTCCTTGCGATTGTCATTGTCGGATCGGCGGTTGCTTCCGTCATCATCGACTGGGATAGCTGGATCGCTGGCGCGGCACATCAGTCGACCGACGATGCGATCGTCAACGCCGATATTTCAACGCTCAGCGCGCAGATCAGCGGGACCATTAAGAGCGTCCCGGTCGCTGATTATCAGAAGGTCACCAAGGGCACGCTGCTCGCCGAAATCGACCCTCGCACCTATCAAGCGGCGGTCGCGGTTGCATCGGCTAATCTTGCATCGGCAAACGCCACCCTCGCCAACCTTGCCAATCAGATCGATCTGCAGAAGGCCGTGATCGATGCCGCCGAGGCACAGCATGTCTCTGCTCTTGCGCAACAGACACAAGCGGATGAGGAATATCGCCGCCAGACGGATCTGGGCGGCGCAACGACCCAGCAAGCAGTCCAACAGGCCGAAGCTGCCGCCGTCCAAGCGGCAGCCTCCGTACGGTCCACCGCGGCTGCAACCTCACAGCAACAGGCACAGCTGAAAGTGCTTCAAGGCCAGCAACCGCTCTTGCGCGCTCAGGTGGAAGCGGCACAGGGCAACCTTGATACGGCGAAGATCAACGAGGGCTATACCCGGATCTACGCCCCCTTCGACGGAATGCTCGGCAAACGCCTCGTCCACGAGGGAGATTTCGTCACCGCCGGCACAGGCATTTTCTCCGAAGTCCCGCTCCCGAACGTCTATGTGACGGCGAATTTCAAGGAAACACAGCTGTCCCGGATGGCAGCTGGCGACAAGGCGGAAATCAGGGTCGACACCTTCCCCGGCCAGATCTTGCGCGGTACGGTGGTCGACCTGTCACCGGCAAGCGGCTCGATCTTCGCTCTCCTGCCTCCGGACAACGCGACCGGGAACTATACCAAGGTCGTTCAGCGCATACCCGTGAAAATCGCCATAGACGCGGACCAGCCATTGCTGACCGAACTTCGCCCGGGCATGTCGGCGATCGTCACCATCGACACACCGGGTGAAGCAGGCCGATGACGACCGCCATTCGCTCGTTCGGTCCGGTCACGCACGGCACGACGGCCAGCCGGCCACTGCTGATCGTCGCTGCTCTGCTCCTTGCCTCATTCGTGGTCGGCTTCGACACCCGCGTCTTTGCGGTCGGCCTGCCGGACCTTCGGGCCGCCTATTCGCTGAGCGTCGACGAAGCATCGTGGCTGAGCACGATCGCTAACGCGCCTCAGATCCTGATCGCGTCGGGTGTTGCCTGGCTCGCCACGGTTTTCGGCGTCCGGCTGATCATGATCCCGGCGGCTCTCGTCTATGCCATCGTTTCGCTTGAAATCCCGATGGTCAACGACGGCCCCCTGCTCTTCGTTCTGCATGCGATCAGAGGCCTCCTGTTGGGGGTTTTCATTCCCACGACGATTATGGTGATCTTCCGCAACCTCGACAAACGCTACTGGCTGGTCGGGATCGCCATCTACGCGTTGCGGGCTCCGTTGTCGCAGAATCTCGGTTTCGTCCTTGTCGGCGTTTACGGCGACTATCTCGGCTGGCAATGGATGTATTGGCAGGATGTGATCGTTGCACCATTGATCGCGCTCCTGCTCTTCATCGCCGCCCCGAAGGAAGAGATCAATTTCGGCCTTCTGAAGCAGGCGGATTGGGGTGGGATGATGTTGCTCGGCTCGTCGATGACAATGCTGTATATCGGGCTGGATCAGGGAAACCGACTCGATTGGTTTGCGTCGGGGACGATCATCGCGCTTTTGGCGGGTGGATTTATCCTCGCGGTGGGCTTCTTGATCAACGAAAGCATGGTCGACCATCCCTGGGCGCATTTCAGCGTGATCATGAGCCGGAACATCGGACTCGGCTATGCCATTATCGTCTGCTACGCGCTTTCAAGCGCAGGCGCCTCCATCGCTATTCCCGGCTTCCTGCAGAATGTAATCGGACTGCGGCCGATCTCGATCTCGACCCTATACCTCGTCGGGGCCGTGATCCCGGTATTTCTGTTTATCACCGTGGCGCTGCTGCTGTTGCGCCGTTTCGATGCGCGTTTGTGTATCGTCATCGGCCTGGCGCTGATGGCGCTCGGTTCACAGCTCGGATCGAAGCTGACGATCGCCTGGGCGCCATGGAATTTCTTTCCGACCATCATCTTCCAGACGGCGGGGCAATCCTTTGCTTTCTTTGCCACGGTTGTCTATCTGATCGGAAATTCGGACCCGTCTCGTTCCACTGCGGTGTCCGCTTATATTCAGGTCGTACGGCTTGGAAGCGTCGAACTTGCGACAAGCGCTCTCGCGACGCTGCAACGGCACCGCGAACAGTATCACTCAGACATTTTAAACGGGCCGGTAGCCGCGACATCACAACAGCTCCACGTTTTGCTGAGCAAGCTGCAGCACGTTTTCGGTACGGGCACGCGCGCTCACGTTGAAAGCCTCTCGACGGTCGCCGGCAAGATCCGGAGCCAGGCGATGGTCCTTGCCTATAGCGATCTGTTCGTTCTGTCCTGTTCGGCGGCAATATTCGGCCTGCTGATTGCGGCCTTCATGGTTTCCATGCCCTATGGGCCGCTTCACCCCGAATTCCAACATCAGGCGCAAGGGGACACGAAACCCGACGATCGGGTTTGAAGTGATCTCGGGGCACCTTTCCCATGACACGCCCTGCGTCGCCGCGTGCGACAGGCTTGAGCGCATTTCATCCGCAATTCCACAAGGAGGTTCAAAGTACGAAGAGGCGGGTCATCCAGTCCAGCGAGATGAAACCGGCGTATGCCGTACCTATGCTTGAGTATAGCTTCGGATACCTGCGCGCGCTGCTAGTCTTACAAGAGACCAATGGCGGAGACTCCCGATGACGAAGAAGCGCCCGGACGGCATCAAGGCATATAATGAACCGGCAGGTGGCTGGGGGGCCCTGAAGGCCGTCGCAGAAACGCTCGCCAGACAGCAGGTTATCGCTCAGGGCACGGCGACCCTGTTGAAGGCGAACCAGCCGGAAGGTTTCGATTGTCCCGGCTGCGCCTGGCCAGACCCAAAGCATACGTCATCCTTCGAGTTCTGTGAGAACGGCGCCAAGGCGATCACCTGGGAATCCACCGCCAAGCGCGTCAGCCCCGATTTCTTTGCGAACCATACGGTGGCAGAGCTCTGGAAATGGACCGATCACGAGCTGGAGAACGAGGGGCGCCTGACGCACCCGATGATCTATGATGCCAAGAGCGACCGCTACCAGCCGATCGAATGGGACGAAGCCTTTGCCCTTATCGGCAAGGAGCTGAACGCCCTCGAAAGCCCGCATCAGGCCGAATTCTACACGTCTGGCCGTGCCTCAAACGAGGCGGCTTTCGTGTATCAGGTCTTCGTGCGTGCCTTCGGCACCAACAATTTCCCGGACTGCTCCAACATGTGCCACGAGGCGACCAGTGTCGGGCTGCCGGAATCGATTGGTGTCGGCAAGGGAACGGTCACACTCGAGGACTTCGACCATTGCGACGCGATCTTCAGCTTCGGGCACAATCCGGGCACCAACCATCCGCGCATGATGACGACGCTGCACGAGGCCTCCCGCCGAGGCACGCCGATCGTCGTCTTCAATCCGTTCAAGGAACGGGCGCTCGAGAAATTCGCCGCCCCCCAGGATCCGATCGAAATGGCGACCTTCTCCTCGACCGAGATCGCATCCGCCTATCATCAGGTCCGCACCGGCGGCGACCTCGCCGCGCTCAAGGGCATGATGAAGCTGATATTCGAACGGGATGCCGCGGATCTCGCCAAGGGCGGAACCGGCGTCCTCGACCGCGCCTTCATCGCTGAACATACGCTCGGCATCGACGAGTTGCGCCGTGATGTCGAAGAGACAAGCTGGGACGATATTCTCCACTATTCCGGCCTGTCGCGTGCTTCGATTGAAAGCGCTGTCGACGTCTATTTGAAGGCCAAGAATGTCATCCTCTGCTACGGCATGGGGCTGACCCAGCATGCGAATGGCACGCATAACGTTCAGCAAGCCGCCAATCTCCTGATGCTGCGCGGCAATCTCGGACGCGAGGGCGCCGGTATCTCCCCGATTCGAGGCCATTCGAACGTCCAGGGCGACCGTACAGTCGGGATCACGGAAATCCCCAATGCCGCGCTTCTCGATGGCATGGAACGCGCTTTTGGCTTCCGTCCGACGGGCGAAAAGGGCCACAATGCAATCGAGGCGATCGAAGCGATCGCTGAAGGCCGCTCAAAGGCCCTGATCTGCCTCGGCGGCAATCTGGCGGTCGCGATGTCGGACCCGACGGTGACGTTCCCAGGCATGCGCAAGCTTGATCTCGCGGTTCACATTTCAACAAAGCTCAACCGGTCTCACTTGTTGACCGGAAAAACTTGCATCGTTCTACCGTGCCTCGGTCGAACCGATCTCGACACGCAGGCATCCGGTCCGCAATCGGTGACGGTCGAGGACTCCATGTCGATGGTCCATGCCTCGCGTGGCTTCCTCAATCCGCCGAGCCCTTTCCTCAAGTCCGAACCCGCCATCCTGGCCGGCATCGCCCAGGCAACACTCGGGGATCGGTATGGAATCGACTGGGCGGGCATGATCGAAAATTACGATCGGATCCGCGACAAGATCGAAATCGTCTTCCCCGACTTCAAGGACTTCAACAAGCGGGTGCGCGTACGCGGCGGCTTCCGGCTCAATGTTCCAGCCTCCCATCGTGAATGGCACACGGCCACGGGCAAAGCGAACTTTCTCATCTCCTGCGGCCTGGACGAGGATCCGAGGCTGAAGGACCCCGAGACGCTGGTCATGGCAACGATGCGCAGCCACGACCAGTACAATACGACGGTCTACGGCCTGGACGACCGGTATCGCGGCGTCTTCGGTCGGCGCGACATCATCTTCATCAGTGCTGCAGATCTCAAGGCGCGCGGCCTGGAGGATGGCGATCTCATCGATGTCCATGCAGTTACGACAGGCCCTGAACGCTCGGTCCGCGGATATACCGCAGTCGCCTACGATCTTCCCCAGGGTTCGGTCGGCGGATACTATCCGGAAATGAATGCCATCGTTGCGCTCAGTCACTACGATCACAGATCAGGGACGCCCGCCTACAAGGGCGTTCCAGTCAAGATCGTGCGTTCGCAGGTAGCGTGAGAAGGCGAAGCGGCCTTGACATGACATGAGGCGATGGAACGATTATCTGCATGTGCCGTCATCGGGGAGGAAAGGCCGCGTTCATGCGTAATATTGCAAGGACGCGCTCTTCGCGAGCAACACCGTTTCATACCATTGCCACACCTCAGAGGTATAATATTCACACTCGACTACGCCCGGAGCGTCGCTCTGGAATGTAGGTTCTTGCAACCCTAGCAGGGTAAGATAATATAGTATTACGCGAAGTTCTCGCGCACGCCTGTATCCTTCGGGTCCGCTTCCACGATCACCGTGTTGCGGCCTGGATCATTGCATAACCGATCACGCCAAGCAGATCTGTTTGCATCGACAGCCTGCCGCTGAATCCGGCGAGACACCCTATCTGAAATTTTCGAGGCCGATCTTCCCGATGGGAAGTTGGCTTCCATCAGACGAACAACGCATCGGCTCGCATCATTGGGGGGAACAATGGGCAAACTGACGAGAGCGCATGCATGGTGTAATGGCGAGGTTGCCTATGTCGCATGGGCGGCCGACGGTCCGATCGCCGGCTGCATCGGCTTCATGGTGACCAGGGTCCATGAGACCGGACAGGATGCCGGCACAAAACGAATTCTGCCAACCTGGATCGCTTTCACCGACCAATCCAATCCCGATTGGCTGGAGCAGGACAGTTCGGTCTGGCCAATTCAGCAATATCAGTGGCGAGACCTGACGCTGAGACGATCACGCAACACCGCCGAGGTCCGGCCGATAGACTTCAAGGTCCATTACGAGGTGGTCCCGGTCGGTTTGGCTGGTAAGGCAGAAGACAAGTTGCCGCCTTCGGCGACCGCACCTTACCTCGATGAACAGGGCAAGCCGCGTTACGTCGGACCACAAAAAGCGCTGTTCGCGCTGGGACCAGCGATTTCGACGCCGACAATCGATGTCACCCATGATTTTCCATCCGGAGGCTCGATCAAGGCGACCTTCACGAACGGAATTCTTTCAACCCAGAATCTTTTGCGCCAGCTCGAAGACATCCAGGGCAAGAAACCGCAGGCGGTAGCCGCCGGCCCGATCGACAATGGCAAGGCCAAGGGTATCTTGGCGACGCTCAAGAAACATATCCCGATCAAGAACGACAAGATCCGTCTCTTCCTGACCGCCGACGTTTTGAGTTTCCTTTTGCATCTGATCGACCGGACAGAGCAGTCCGCGACCGGCGAACTGTATCTGGCGCTCTATGAGCTTCATGACCCCGAGTTGATCGACCGCCTGGAAGCCCTCGTCAAGAAAGGCAAAGCTCGCGTCATCCTCTCCACGGCGAGCTCAGCTGATGTGAATCCGAAGGGCGCGCCGCCTCCGAAGCAGCCGATTGTGTGGGACGTGGAAAACTACCCTGCACGTCTGCGCCTGCATGCGGCCAACAGCTCGAACGTCCACGACCGTCTTTTCAATAATGACGATCATATCGGTCACAACAAGTTCGCAGTCTTCGTCGAAAACGGCAAACCTCAAACCGTTATGACAGGCAGCACCAACTGGACCGAAACCGGCCTCTGCACGCAGTCGAACAACGTGATCCTGCTTGATGACGAGGCGATTGCCCAGCGATATCTGGGTTTCTGGAACGACCTTCTGGCCGACCAACAGCCCGCAGGAGTGCCGCTGACCGCAAAGGCAGGCAGAAAAACCGCAACAGGATTTGCCGCAAACAAAGCGGTGCAGTCAGATACGCTTCGATCCGCCAACGCGAAACTCAAGCCGGAGATCGCCGTTGCCGGCGGGTCGAAAGTCGAGATCTTCTTCTCTCCGAACACCAAGGAACCAACCAAGGATAAAAATTCACCGACGCCAATTGATCTCGCCCGAGTGTATTCGCTCATGGAGCACGCAAGCAATGCAATCTTCTTCCTGACGTTTTATCCCGGTGTTCGAGGCGAGCAGAATATCGTCGGCACTGCGGCCGATCTGGCGGCGAAACGGCCCGAGCTCCTCGTGCAGGGGGCAATCAGCAATCCGAAAGCTCTGCCACCGGCCAAAACCGGCACGCCAACCACCTACAAGACACCCTCCGGGGAAGAGAAGAAACTTCCGCAACCATCCATCTGGTGGCCAGGGGGCGATGATAGCCGGGTTGCGATGATCCGTGCCTCCGCGGTGACAATCCGAACGGGAGACCTTCGTCCTGAGCTTCTCAGCGCAGGCCATGCAATCATCCACGACAAGATCATTGTCATCGATCCATTGCATCCGACCAATTGCACGGTGATCACCGGCAGCCACAATCTCGGATACAAAGCATCCTACCAGAATGACGAGAACTTACTCATCATCCGCGGCAACCAGGCGCTCGCGATCGCTTACGCCGTTCATGTCCTCGACACCTATGATCACTATGTCATGCGCGCGAGGTTGGAGGACGAAAGACGCAAGGCGCTGATTGCGACTGGAAAAGAACCGGTTTCCAACTCCGGGGGCTTCCTTCGCCTGAATGATCAGTGGCAGTCACGCTGGTTCGCTCCCGGCGGCCCGCCGTCCAGCCGCAACTACTTCCTTGGCATTTGACGAGGGGAGATCGGACGAGCTTGAAACTACTCCGCCCGCCGATGCCGTCGACGAGCCAGGTTCGATATTGCAGCCCCTTGCATCAGCAACATCGAGCGCCGGGGAATTGCCGGGAAAGAATCCGGGAGATTGTGTTCCGGCACGACAACGCGACGCGGCGTTACATCGACTTCCTCGCATTCAGGTTTAGATCCCGCTACACCTAAGTATAGT
Source organism: Rhizobium sp. BK289 (assembly GCF_014193575.1). Lineage (NCBI taxonomy): Bacteria > Pseudomonadati > Pseudomonadota > Alphaproteobacteria > Hyphomicrobiales > Rhizobiaceae > Rhizobium > Rhizobium sp. BK289. The sequence goes on along the minus strand of NZ_JACHZO010000004.1, from coordinate 92,209 downwards.
GGTTCTCAAAACGTTCCAGCGCTACTTTGAGCATTGCCTCCCCGTCCGAAGGCGAACGGCCCTCCCGGTCGTTCAGCTTCGATGTCCTCCCCTCCATCGAAGTCGGCGGACCCGGTCCGTCCAAGACCGTCCCCTTGTCCAAGGGGACGGTCTTTTCCACATTAAGGCACGGCGCAGTATATCGCCGGCCGGGCGTCAGCTCGGTCGATCGGATCGTTGGGGATACATTTCGCTTGAAATTACCGGACGTCAGCGGCCAGATTTCAACTGAAACGGGAGGGAACGCCGTCTCATTATTTTGACGATCAAGTGAGAATGTCACAGGCAGTGAGTGACAATTGGTCAATCTGAACTTCCTGTGCACGACTAAAGGCGGTACGAGGCATCGTCCGATCGAGATTTCAAAAGGCGTGATCTCTCACGCCTCTGGCGTCGCTATTACCGGTCGTCTTCGCCGGGTCCCAAAACGCATGTGGGCACGTAGCAGTTCTCGAGATTTGGAACCAGGCGGGACTGGAGCTCTTCGCCTGGATCGCATTTGCTGTCTGAACTTACATAGCGGATATAAAGGTCCAACTCCGGCTGCCGCCTATCGCTATAGTGATACAAATAGGCTCCGTCCGAGTTGATCGCCTGCTTTAGCCCGGCACACGTTTGGCCAGCGAACGCCGCCGGCGCCAACCCTACTGTTGCGATGATCACGATTGCAACACGCGATGCAGCCGAAATGGCCGTCATGGAAAGGCTTCGGTCATGACTGTGGTGATTGTAGGTCATCTCTCAATATCCTTCGTTGATTGACGAGATAACAGTAGGACAGATTGAGTAATCGCCACTATCGAACATTCGTTTATGCCACGCTAGACCATGGTATTATAGTATAGTTTCACTATATGACCGAGATGGTGTCGCCCCGGCGCAAGCCCGGCGACCTGCCGAGCTGCAAGCTCGCAGCGCAGCCAATACCCGGCGATTCCGCGCATAGTTGAATGAGAGCGGTTCGGAGATTCGGTGAAAAACTGAAGTGCTCTACCAGCCATCGCTCGATCTACAATTTGGGCGTCAGCATGTCGAAACGATCCCGGATCGTGGAACAGGTGTCGCCGCCCAATCGTGCTATAGCGTCGATCGTTCCGGGATCAACGTGCAGTCGGTTGTCGACCGCCCCCTCACGATAATGGGCATAGACGATCTCGCCCATGATGATCTGGCGCGACTTGCCGAGCTCCAGCGTCACATGTCGTTTGCATTCAAACGATGCCGGCGCTTCGGCGATCCAAGGTGATGCGACTTTCGTGCCGGGCATGGCCGTCAGTCCGGCCTGCTGCAACTCATCGACGCCACGCGGATATTTGGCCCCGCAAACATGCATGGCCTCGGCAATCGCGAAGGAGACGATGTTGACTGTGAAGACCTCGGTCATTCGGATATTGTGGCCCGTGTCCTTGAACGACATGTCCGGATTGTTCTCGACGCCAAGCGCAAGGATCGGCGGATCGGCGGACAGGCAATTGAAGAAACTGAACGGCGCGGCATTGATGCGACCATTTTCGTCCACCGTGGTCACAAGCGCGATCGGTCGCGGGATGATCGTGCCGATCATTAGCTTGTAACGATCATGGGCGCTCAACGTTGTGAAGTCGAACGAGACCACCCCGCCGTTTGCAGGTTTCTCAGCAGAAATTGCCGACATGTTCAGTGTCCTCTTATTCGGGCAGCATAGGGCGCGAGCAGATCGCAGATGTCCCGTTGCGGTTTCGCTAATCCTGACGGAAGCTGTGAAGGCGGATGTTGCTCAGAAGCAATGGTCGCGGCGATCGCGGCTTGTACCACCAAGACTGAACACATCACAGCTGGAGCGACGATCGCGACGTATCGCACCACGGTCGTCCCGGCGCCAGTTGTTTCATTAGTATATCTTTGAACGGTCTACAGTCGTTATTGCCTCTTCCAGCGCCAGAGCGGCCCCCAGCAATCGTTCATCGTGGTTCTTGGGAGCCGACAGCAGGAAGCCGACCGGCATGCCTGCTTCACCCGTGCCGCAAGGCAGGGAGACGCCGCACCAATCGAGGAAATTGCCGATTGCCGTGTTGCGCAGCGTTCTGCCATTGATCTTTACGAACAGCTCGTCATCGGCTTCCAGGGGGCCAAGCGCTGGCGCAACATGGGCAACCGTCGGATAGGCGACGAACTCGTTCGGCCCAAGCGTTGCGGCAACCTCCTTCACCAATTGCTCGCGCACCTTGAGCGTTTCCAGATAGCCGACCAGCGTCGTCTTCTCTCCAAGGCGTGTCCGCGCGACGACACGCCGATCCATGGAAGCGGCTTCCGGTCCTGCCAGACGGCGGTGATGCAGCACGAAGGCCTCGGCAGTAACCAGCGGCCCATACTCGGCCATCAGCTCAAAGAGCCTTTCGAAAGCTGGAAAGGCAACTCGCCGGATCTTAACACCAGCGGCACTCAATCTTGCCAGTGTCGCCTCGAAAGCTGCAAGAACACCATCCTGCGCATCATCCATGACGATATTTGTCGGGACCACGATGGAAAGCCCGGCGGCTTCGGCGTGCTCCACCTCGGGGACAAAGCGCCCACGCATTGCGGCATCGATCCAGATCGCATCCTGGACGCTGCGGCACAGCGGACCGAGCGAGTCGAGGCTCGTCGACAGCGGAAAGACCCCGCCCATGCTGTAGCGGCCATGGCTTGCCTTATAGCCGACAAGGCCGTTGAAAGCAGCCGGTATGCGCACCGAGCCGCCCGTGTCCGTGCCGATCGCGACCGGCACGAGACCTGCCGCAACCGCGACGGCAGACCCCGAGGACGAACCGCCCGGAATCCGCGCGGCGTCTGTTGCCAGCGGGTTTAGCGGCGTGCCGTAATGCGGATTGAGGCCGAGGCCGGAAAAGGCGAACTCGCTCATATTGACCCGGCCGACGGCGATCATGCCGGCAGCCTTCAACGCCTTGACGACCTCGGCATCGCCCTGAGCGGGCTCTGCATCCGCAAGCACGATCGACCCGGCCGTGGTCGGCAGGCCGGCGATTGCAAACAAATCCTTCCAGGCGACCGGAATACCATCCAGCAGCCCGCGCGAACGCCCCTCACGCAGCCGTCGGGACGAAGCCGCCGCCTCTTCCTTCGCGCGCGTTTCCAACAGTCGTGTGAAGATCGCCTGATCCTTGTAGGTCCGGATCGCGTCGAGGGTCTCCTCGGCCAGCGCGACCGGATCGAGACTGCCGGACTGGATCAGGACCGAGAGCTGCGCGATCGATTTGCCGAGATGTGTCTGCGTCATAGTCCCTGCTCTCCTTCTCAGCCGACTAGCTGCATCCAGCGGCGAACGAGATAATTGTGCTCATCCATTGTCGTATTCCAGACGGCAATGCAATTGGCACGCTGCCAATAGGATCCACCGCTGCGTACGGAATCTTTTTTGATCCGGATCTGACCGTCGGGACCGGGCAGGTCTTCCGTCGCTGCGGCACCTTCATACCAGTAGTCCCATTCAGCCTGCGTCATGAACTGGCGCGAGCGCTGCGGCGTCGAAATGTAATAGCCCTGCCGCGCCACGACGGCACCCGGCCAGCCCGATATCCACCAGTTCAGATAATCGTAGGCGACATCGAGAAGACGACCGCTCAAGTGTTTCGAAAGGCACAAGCCGCCATGCCAGGCGCGATAGCCTTCGGCGGGCACCGCCTGCTCGACCGGCACGCCCTTCGAGTTCAGGATACCGATGCCGGGCGACCACATGCTCTGGACGCTGGTCTCGCCAGCGATCATCAGCCGTGCCGCATCCTCGGCGGTCTTCCAGAAATCCCGGAAGAAGCCGGCCTTCTTGCGCTCCTCCAGGAGATCGATCAGCTGGTCGATCTCCTGAATGGACATATTGCCGATATCGTCGAAGGACATGAGGCCGGCCGCCTGCGCCGCCAGTGCCGCATCGAAGATGCCAATGGCAGGCTCGTCCACCAGCGCCACCCTGCCCGCCCAGCGCTCGTCGAAAAGCGCGCCCCAGGAATGCATCCCGATGCTATTGGGTGCCAGATCGGTCCGATAGGCGAAACTATCGAAATTATGCGTCGTCGGCAGCATCGAGATGAAGCGTGACGGCGTGTCGCCGAGAGCGAGGTTCGGCTGCACGAAGAGCTTTTTCGCCGGCACATCGCCAAGTCCCATTCGCGGATTGGGGCCGATATGGCCGGTCTTCGTGAGATCATTGACCTCATCCCAAAGCACGATGCGCTGGGTGTCCACAGGCTGGATTGCGCGCCAATGCCAGACGATATCGAGATTGTGGAAGCACTGGTCGTAGATATCGTAGGTTTCCGGCTCGCGGGCCGCCTTGTACTGCGTTGTCAGGAAGTCGTTATTGTCGAAGGTGACATCGATGCCGAGATCGTCCTGCGCGCGCAGGCGCAGTTCCTCGAGCAGCGAAATCGCGGTGCCGAGCACACGCAGGCGCGGCCGGCCCTTCAGATGCAGGGCGGGAGCGGACATGCTTTTAGCGACGGATTCATGCTTGTTCATAAAGACACCGATTGTCTCATCGCGCCGCAGCGATCGGGTAAGGCGCGGCAGGTACGTGCGCCAGTGTGAAGGCTTCGAAAGAGCGTTTCAAGAGAGTGCCGTCGAGCCCATCCAGGATGAAGACCAGCCGCGAAATGCGGTCTTCCGAGGGCCATCCATCCATATGCACCGGCGTGTGAACCAGATGCTGGACACCATGAACCGCAACCGGGCGCTCCTCGCCGCTGAGATTGAGGATGCCCTTTACCCGCAACACACGCTCCCCATGGCGATTGAGGAGCATGGTCAGCCAGAGCCCGAAAGCGGTCCAATCGACAGGCCTGTCTATGACGAGCGAAATCGAGGAAATGGCGGCCTGATGCGGAGTGCCGTCCGATGAGACGAGCTGCACCGGGTCCTCGCAGTAAAAACCGCTTTGCGATAGACTGCTTGTTGAGACGTTGCTCCGGGCCGCGACGAGCGAGGAGAGATCGAGATCCGGATCGGCCGCGATCAGGATCGGGGCATCGGGATTGAGCGTTCGAAGGCGAGCTTGGAGGTCGTCTTCGCTACGATCCACCTCAAGATCCGTCTTGGTGACGATCAACCGGTCCGCAATCGCCGCCTGCCTGTTGGATTCGATATAGGTGTCAAGCTGGTGCAGCCCATTCACCGCGTCGACGGTCGTAATGACGTTGCCGGCGCAGAAGTGATGACGAAGGACCGGATCGGCCTTTATCGTCGAGAGCACGGGGAAAGGATCGGCAAGGCCGGTGCTTTCGATGATGACGCGCTGGAATGGTGGCAGCAGCCCGCGCTCGCGGCGGGAGTAGAGTTCCTTGAGTGCTGTGGCAAGGTCGTCTCGCACCGTGCAGCAGACGCAGCCGGAGCGCAGCAGCACCATCTCGCCCTCGACGCTTTCGACGAGATCATGGTCCAGCCCGATCTCGCCAAATTCGTTGATGAGCACGGCGGTATCGGCGAAGGCCGCATCCGCCAGGATGCGCTTGAGCAGTGTCGTCTTGCCGGAACCGAGAAAGCCAGTCAAAAGATTGACCGGCAGAAAGCCACCCACCTCAATCGACATGCCGCGCCTCCATCCGGGCGATGAAGGTGACGTCGAGCGGATCGCAAGGCCGGCCGACGAGCCTTTCGGCCGCCGGCCAGAGATGACCGAGATCCTCGATGACCTCGCTCCTGCCCGTTCTGGTCGACAAGACGAAGGATGCGCCCTGCCAATCGGAGAGGACAAGGCCGAAGCCCGAGAGCATCTCATTGGCGGCGCGCACGCGCTCGGCACGCTCACGCCGCCGGTCAAAGCTGGCATGATTGCGCGTGAACACACCTGGCCGTGCCGCGGCATCCGTCCAATGCTCATTGCCGCCGAGCACGCCACACAGTGAACACATGGCAATCGCCTCCAACCTGATGCTTCGATACTTCAGCCTAGCCGGCTATTTCTTGCGCGGAAAGCGGACTGCGAAATCGTCGGCAATCTCATTCATCGTAACGAACTTGACGCCGGGATGCTTGACCATATGCGCATAGAGCCGCTCCAGCATCATCAGCACCTGCGGCCGGCCGGCGACGTCGGGATGGATGGTGATCGGGAAGACGGCATAATCCATCTCGCGATAGACCCAGTCGAACTGGTCACGCCACATCTGCTCGATGTGATGCGGATTGACGAAGCCATGACTGTTCGGTGATTTCTTGATGAACATCATCGGCGGCAGGTCGTCGAGGTACCACGAGGCCGGGATTTCGATCAGATCGGTCTCCTGGCCGCGTTTCAGCGGCACCATCCAGTCCGACGGCTTGCGGGAATAGTCGATCTTCGTCCAACTATCACCGACACGAACATAATAGGGCGTGAAGTCATTGTGCATCAGCGAGTGATCGTACTTGATGCCGCGCTCCAGAAGCAGCTCGTTCGTCACGTTGGAGAATTCCCACCACGGTGCGACGTAACCGGTCGGGCGCTTGCCGGACAGCTTGGTGACCAGCTCGATGCACTTGTCGAGGATTTCCGTCTCCTGCTCGCGCGTCATGGCGATCGGATTTTCATGGCTATAGCCGTGGATGCCGATTTCATGGCCGGCATCGGCCACAGCCTGCATCTGCTCGGGAAAGGTCTCGATGGAGTGGCCGGGAATGAACCAAGTCGTCTTGATGCCGAAGCGCTCGAAGAGCTTCACTAGCCGCGGGCTGCCGACTTCGCCGGCAAAAAGGCCGCGCGAGATATCATCGGGCGAATCCTCGCCGCCATAAGAGCCGAGCCAGCCGGCCACGGCATCAACGTCGACGCCAAAACTGCACAAGATTTCCTTCGCCATGGGATGACCTCCTTCAATTTGAGTTTTCTGTAATCAGTGAGCCGGGATGACGGTCGCGTCGGCCGGATCCCAGGTAAGCATGACCTCGGCGCCTAAGGGAAAGGCGCCGGACCGGTATTTATCGACATGGGCTTCCAGCGCCAGGCCTCGGCCGTCGGGCAGGCTGATGCCGATCTGCGAGATATGGCCGACCACGTCGAAGCGCTCGACACGTGCGCCGACCACATTGCCGCCGAAAGTTCGGGCGAGATTTTCGCGCGCCGAGCCGCCCGCCGCATGAACCTCGATCGCCTCCGAGGGGATGACGATGTTGACCTTGCTGGAGGGGCCGCCATTGGCACAGCCCGACAGCGTGCCGAAGGATGTCGAGACAAAAGTGTTGTCGGCCTGTGTGCCGGCAACTTCACCTTCGAAGATGGTGTTGCGGCCGATGAACTGCGCCACGAAAGGCGTATTCGGACGCGTATAAAGCTGAGCCGGCGGACTGATCTGCTCCACCCTGCCCTGGTTCATGACGACGATGCGGTCGGACAGCGCCAGCGCCTCCGACTGGGCATGCGTGACGAAGACGAAGGTCACGCCGAGCTTCTTCTGCAGCAGCTTCAACTCATTCTGGATCGCCTTGCGCAGATTGGCATCCAAAGCACCCAGCGGCTCGTCGAGAAGCAGCACATCCGGCTCGACCACGAGGCCGCGGGCAAGCGCGATGCGCTGGCGCTGGCCGCCGGAAAGCTTGTCCGGCTTGCGCTCGGCTATATCCTCCAGCCCGAGGGTCGCGAGAATACGATCGACCCGGGCATCCCGTTCGGCCTTCGCCATGCCCTTGACCTCAAGACCGTATCCAACATTGCGCCGCACGGTCATATGCGGGAACAAAGCATAGTTCTGGAAGATCATCGATGTCGGCCGCTTCTGCGGCCGGACATCGTTCATGCGCTCGCCCTTGATCATCATGTCGCCAGAGGAAATGCTTTCAAAGCCTGCGATCATACGGAGCGTCGTCGTCTTGCCGCAGCCCGACGGGCCGAGGAAGGCGATGAACTCGCCCTTTTTGATCGATAGGTTGAAGTCGATGACGGCGGGCGTGCCATTGTCATAGACCTTGCCGACATCGATGAGTTCCAAATCATATATCACGAGAGATCTCCGGGCGTGGAGGAGGAGGCGGACATCGCCTCCCCGCGCGGCATAGGATGGCTGGCAGCAGCCATCGGATCAGGCATTGAGGAATTCATCCCATTTCTGGACGAGATGGTCGTATTCGTCCGGCCACTGGTGCCAGTAGGCGACGTTCTTGGCACGCTCCACCAGCGAGCCGCCGTCGCGCAGGTCGCCTTCCTTGATGCCGCGCTCGGCGGCGCCGACCCACGGCTTGCCCTCGTACCAGAAGGCATATTTGTCCGGCGCCATGACCTTCTGAATATTGGTCGACGGCGAATAATAGCCCTGTTCGGAAACGGTGATGCCGGGCTCGCCCGAAAGCCAGTAATCGGCATAGGCGATCACGGCTTCCTTGTTCGGCGTGCCAGCGATCATCGACGGGCCGATCGCCCAGCCGCGATAGCCTTCCTTCGGGACGGCATATTTGCACGCCTTGCCCTGAGCCTTGACCGCCATGACGGCCGGCTGCCAGGCGTCGCAGACGACCATCTCGCCCGATGCCATCAGATTGACCAGCTCGCCGAAGTCACCCCACAGCGCGCGGAACTGCCCGTCTTTCTTCTTGGAAACGAGGAACTTCGCCGCTTCGTCGATTTCGGCCGTGCTCGGATTGCCGGGATTCTTGACGTTCAGAAGGCCAAGCGTGTTCATCGCCATGATCGCCTGACCGAAAGCGATCAGCGGATCGGTGTTGAGGCCGGACTTGCCCTTGAACTTCGGATCGAAGATCGCCGCCCAGGTATTGGCTTCCTCGGCGGAGAGAACGTCCGGATTGTAGCCGATGGAATCATAATTATAGACCGCCGGCACCATGTTCAGCGTGGTCTTGGCATCATCGGCCCAGATCTGGCCGACGATCTGCTGCTTCGGCTCCCACTTGTCGGAAGGCGTGGTGAAGGTGTCGCGGATATTGGCCCAGTTCTTCAAGGAAGCGGCCGGAACCGGCTCGACATTGTTGGTCATGACGATCGACGGCAGGCGCTCGCCGATGATCTCCCAGCAATCGTAATCCTTGGAGCCGGAAAGGATCTTGGTTTGTGCATCCGGGAAGGTCGCTGCCGTGCCGGAGGTCTGCCCGACGCCGCTTGCCTTGCGAAAATTGTCGAGAATACGCTCCTGAACGGTGACCGAAAGGCCGATGGTGCGCAGCTGCTCCTTGGCAAGGTTGGCGGCTTGCGCGTAGGCCGCCCGCGACGACAGGAACGGCGTGCCGCCACCGATCGCGAGCGCCATCACGCCGGCGGAATGCTTCAACAGAGAGCGTCTGTTCATTTCCATTTTGGACATTTCTGTTCTCCAGTGCTGATTGCTGTTCCCTTGGCCCTTGCTGGACCTCTTTATTGCCGTATCGCCCTTCACCCGGTCGTTGCCGGGACGATGACGATCAGTACCGCCCCACGAGGAGGCCACCGTCCACGACCAGAACCTGGCCGGTCATGTATCTCGCGTCCTTCGAGGCGAGGAATGCGATCACGTCGGCGATGTCTTCCGGCTCGCCGAGCCGGCCCATCGGGATGAACTCGGCCGCCTTCTCCGCGCCGGCGGGGCCGAGCGAATTTTCTTCCGAAAGAAGCTGGGCGGTGCGGATATAGCCCGGTGCAATGCCGTTGACCCTGATGCCGTCCTTCGCCAGCTCGACGGCGAGCCCGCGCACCAGTCCGACGACCCCGGATTTCGCCGCCGAATAATGGACATGCTCGTCCCAGCCATAGGCGACGCCCATGATCGAGGAGAGTGCGACGATGCTGCCCGATCCGCGGGCTCGCATGCCCGGTACGGCGGCACGCACCAGCTTGAAGATGCCCTTCAGGTCGACATCCATGGTCAGGTCCCACTTGTCATCGGTGAGCTTGTCGAGGGGCGTGCGATGGGCGATGCCGGCATTGGCGACGATGACGTCGATCTTGCCGAAGCGTGCCTCGACATTGGCGACAAGCCGGTTCGCGGTATCCGTCGAGCGGACGTCGTAGAGATGGAATTCGGCAGAGCCGCCAGCGGCGAGAATATCGCGAACGGTCTGCTCGCCTTCCTTCTCGAGGATGTCGGTGACGACGACATGGTCGCCGAGCGCTGCAAATGCCTTTGCTGTCGCCTGGCCGATACCGATGCCCGCCCCCGTGACGATGACGATCCGCTTTTCCACACTGTCCATCTGCTTGTCTCCCTCAGAGCATCACATCGCCGGAATTCGGCCCGAGCGTCTGGCCGACGAAAAGGCTCGCTGCCGGCGAGGCCAGAAACGCCACGGTCGCCGCCACCTCTTCCGGTTCGCCGAAGCGGCCGAGCGGCAATTCGCGCTTCTTGCGTTCGCGCCATTCTTCGGAAAGACCGCGCACCAGCGGCGTGTTGATTGGTCCCGGCGCTACGGCGTTGACCCGCACCCCGCGGCTGGAAACCTCACGGGCAAGTGCCTTGGTCATGCCGATAATCGCGGCCTTGGCGCCGGAATAATGAACCAGCTCGATGCCGCCGATCTGCCCCAGTTGGGAGGCGACGTTGACGATCACGCCCTCGCCGCGTGCCAGCATCGACGGCATGACGGCCTTGGTCATCAGGAAGGTGCCGCGCACATGCACCGCAAACATCCGGTCGAAATCCTCCAGATCGAGGTTCTCGAATGCCGCCTGATGCGCAATGCCGGCATTGTTGACGAGAAGGGCGACGTCGCCGTGCGAGCCCTTGGCAGCCGCATGGATCGCCGCCACATCCTCCGGCCGCGCCACATCACCGGCGACCGCCGCCGCCGCACCGCCCGCCTTGGTGATTTCCGAGGCGACAGCCTCGGCCCGCTCGCCCGAGAGATCGTTGACCAGAACCGCACAGCCGTCGGCGGCAAGGCGCAGCGCAATGGCGCGCCCGATCCCGGAGCCGGCACCGGTGACGATGGCAGAGAGGGGGGCGGAGATCAGGGCGGAAGCCTTCTCAGCCATCATGCATCCTCCTGAATGCGGACACGCTTGGCGCGCCTGACCGACAGACCCATCAGGATCGCGTAGGTGCCGAGGAGCGCGAAGGAAAACAGCGTCGTCAGCACCCCGAAGGCGAAGACGTTCGGATGTACCTCGACGGAGAAGGTGCCGTAGATCGCAAGCGGCAGCGTCAGCTCGCGGCCGGAGGCAAACAGGGTGCGCGAGAACTCGTCATAGGAGAGCGTGAAGGCGAAGAGCATGGCCGAAAGCACGCCCGGGAAGATCAGCGGAAACGTGATCTTGCGGAAGGTGCGCGCCGGCGTGACGCCGAGCGACCATGAGGCCTCCTCCATGCTCGGATCGAACCTATTGAAAATGGCGAGCATGACGAGGAAGGCGAAGGGGAAGGTGTAGACGACGTGCAGGACGAAGGCGGTGCTCCACCAGTGACGGTCGATGCCGAAGGCATTGGCGACAAGCGCCATGCCGAGGCCGACGAGCACGCCCGGGACCATCATGCCGAGAACGATCAGATAGAACGCGACGCCCGAACCGCGGAACTTACGGCGAAAGGCCTGGGCAGACATGACGCCGAGCACCGTCGAGACGATCATGGTCATCAGCGCTAGAAAAAGCGAGCGGATCAGCGCCTGGTCGATCGGCAGGGGCGCGATACGCGACGGCGGCGTCAGGCCGAAGAGATGCCGGTACCAGTAGGTGGACCATTCGATGATCGGAAATTGCGGACCGCCCTCCGGTCCGGTCTGGAACGACAGGATCGCCAGGACGACGAGCGGTCCGTAGAGGAAGATCAAGAATAGGGTCGTATAGACGCCCAGGCCAAGCTTGATGCCGCCGGCATTCATGATCAGAGCTCCTTTCTGAGGTCGACGACCTTGAGCAGGGCTGCGACAACAGCGCCCATGACGATCGTCAGGACAACGCCTGCGACCGCGGCAAAGGCCCATTTCAGCGAGCCGACCTGGGTGACGATGATGTTGCCGAGCAGATTGACCTTGCGGCCGGACAGGGCAGCGGACGTTGCGAACTCACCGAGAACCATGACGGAGACGAAGATCGCGCCGACGACCACGCCCGGCATGGACAACGGCAGTATGATGGTGCGGAAGATGCGCCAGAAGCCGGCACCGAGATCCTGCGCTGCCTCGATGACCGAGGCGTCGATGCGGCCCATCATGAAGGCGATCGGCCCGACCATGAAGACGCAGTAGATCTGCGTCATGCCGATGATGACGGACAGTTCCGAAAACAGCAGCACCTCTATCGGCTGCTGCACGATGCCGAGCTTCATCAGGATCATATTGATGGCGCCTTCGGTGCCGAGCATCGGCCGCCAGGCGAGCACACGGATCAGGAAGGAGGTCCAGAACGGGATGACGCAGAGCACGAGCAACACGGTCTGCAGCGTCTTGTTCTTGATGAGAAGCCCGACGAAGAGCGCCGCCGGATAGCCGACGACGAGCGTCGATACCAGCACCAGAAGCCAGATGCGGATCGTCGTCCAGAGCGCGCCGAGATAGGTGGGGCTCGTCAGGAAGCTGACCCAGCTCTGCAAGGTCAGCGTCGGCTCGATCTTGAAGGTCGTCTGCGTCCAGAAGGAAACATAGACCATCATCAGCATCGGCAGGACGAGGAAGGCAATCATCCAGATCATGCCCGGCGCCAGAAGCCAGAATGTCTTGCTCGATCTCCGGCGCACGGTTGCGCCTTGCTGCACGGCTTCCTCGCTTGTCGCAGCCATGGTCATGTCTCGCTCTCCTTGGAAGGGCCGGCGGAAGGGTTGGAAAAAGTCACATCAGCCGAAGACAAGGGCATCCTCCTTCTTCCAGACGAGCGCATAGCGATCCTTTTCGACAAAGGCCGGCGGGCGGGCATGGCTCAGATGGGATTCGACCTCGAAGACCTGCCCGTCATCGAGCGCGAAGAAGGAATTGACCGCCGCACCGGAATATTCGCTGGCGATGAAATCACCCTCGATGCGCACCTCGTCATTCGATAGCGCGGCATCGCGGGCGCGGATCGAAATACGGTCGTAGCGGATCGCATAGGCCGGTTGCAGGGCTTTCCTGCGCGATGCATTCAGTGGAAACCGGCCCGCCGGTGCGACGAAAGCATCGTTGGCGATATCGCCGGTAAAGAGGTTGTAGCAATTGAGAAAGCGGGCGACCGAGGCCGTTGCCGGGCTATTGTAGACCACATCCGAGGCGGCCGCCTGCGCGATGCGGCCGCGATCGAGCACGAGGACCAGATCCCCCATCGCCAAGGCTTCGCTCTCGCTGCCGGTGACATGCAGGAAGGTCACGCCGCAGCGTTCGCGGATGATCTTGAGTTCGCTGCGCATACGGCCGCGCAGATTGGCGTCGAGCGCGCCGAGCGGCTCGTCCAGCAGCACCATCTTCGGCTCCGTCACCAATGTGCGTGCCAGAGCGACGCGTTGGCGCTGTCCGCCCGAGATCTGCGTGACGGCGCGGTCGTCCAATCCCTTGAGGCCGACCAGCGACAGCATGTCCTGAACCCGCTTTGCCAGCACGCGCGCATCCGTCACCGGATCGACCTTGCGATTGCGCAGGCCGAAGGCAACGTTCTCGGCAACGGAAAGATGCGGAAACAGAGCGAAGTTCTGAAAAACGAAGCCGATGCCGCGATCATGCGGCTCGACGCCATCAAGCCGTTTGCCATGGAAGAGGATCGAGCCGGCATCCGGCTCCTCGAAGCCGGCGATGACGCGCAGCAGCGTCGTCTTGCCCGAGCCGCTCGGGCCTAGCAGCGAGATATAGGCATTGTCGGGCAGAGAGAAATCTATCCTGTCCAACGCGGGCGCCGCGCCATAGGACTTGGTGACTTGGCTGAGCTGAAGAACGGTCGACACCGAATTCCCACCAGTTTCAAGGCAAGGACCATCCTTCGGGCAGAGCTCCGCCTTCGCCTGGATCGCATCGATCCGGACGTTCAGACGTCGACCTGCGTTCGCGCATGATCACATGCGCGTCAAAGAGATGTTCCTTGGCGTTTCAAAGAGTTCCACCTGCGGCGCTTCTAACGAGCGCCTTGATGTTGGGAGCATTACATAAATGATTTTTGTATTCAATAGACTTTTTCTGAAAAATCCGAACCCGATGTCACAAATGATTGAGGGGCGACTGGCGGAGGCAGCGATATCGGCGAGCATCCTTGTCTTACGCGTAGAATTGGCGGCAAAACAGCTATCGCGGCCGCCACAGCGTAACGCGCCGCACCCGATATCATTCAGCAAATAGGCGCCAACCGGGGCGCTAGGCGTCAACAATCAGCGAAAAGAGATTCACTGCATTTGTGAGTCGAAAATATATTTTGTATTCAATAGTCATTTATTTTTGCGCTATGTTAGAGTTACAAAACGCGTAAGAGTGAGGCATCAGAACGACGTGAGTCCATTGCATCAGATGACCGAAAACCGTGCGCGCCCCAATGCACAAAAGCGCTACGAGATCGCCGAGGATGTTCTGCGTGGCAATATCGAGGACCACACGCTGCCGCAGGGCGTGGTGCTGCTCGAAGGACCAATCGCCGATATCCTGCAGATTTCGCGCGCGCCCGTGCAAAGGGCGCTGCAGACGCTGGAGAGCGAAGGACTGGTGCATCGCTTCAACGGACGCGGCTATCTCGTCGGTCCAGCCGGCCAGGGCATCGAGCCGAAGCGCACCGATATCAAGACCCTCGGCCTGACCATTCCGCGCCATGCGGACGAGGCTTTGCAGAGCCGCGCCTCCTGGGAGCGCATCTACAATACCGTCGAGGCCGACGTCGCCGGCTGCGTCGTCTTCGGCCAGTACCGCATCATCGAGATCGAGCTTGCCGATCACTTCAACGTCAGCCGCACCGTCGTCCGCGATGTGCTGACGCGGCTGCGCGAGCGTGGCCTCGTGCGCAAAAACCAATCGTCCCACTGGATCGCCGGCCCGCTGACGGCACAGATGATCAAGGATCATTACGGTCTGCGCGGCATGTTGGAGCCGCAGGCACTGGTCGCCGGAGCCAACCGTGTCGATCGGGAGCGACTGGGCGATCTGTTCCAGCGCCTCTCCGAGCTGGAGCGCCACGAACCGGCGGATCATCTTGCAACGATCGAAGCGATCCAGGCGGACTTCATCGAGATTTGCATCCTTGCGACGCCGAACGAGCGGCTGAAGGAATCCATCCGCAATAACCTGCTGCCTGTCACGGCAACGGAGCGATTGCTGCGGCGCCTCGGTCTGCCCGGCGACCCCGCCATCATTACGGAGCTCCGCCTGATCGCGGAACTGCTGCTGCGCGGCGCCGTCAAGGCGGCGGCGGCGATGATGGAGAACCATCTCGAAGCCTCGGTCGATCGCACGATCGCGCAAATGAAGATCGTCGCGATCATCCCCGGTCCCGGCGTGACGGCCGCCTACCTGACCCGCGTTCTCGAGTGAGATGCAGGCGACCCCTGACCTATTCCATCTGTGCCGGAAACGAGGCATCGAAGGGGCAGCCATCCGCTTGATCCCTTACGCCAGAGCAGCGCGAAGGCGCGCAAGCAATGCCTGCCGGTCCGCCCGCGCCGCCAGCGCCTGATCCATGGAGACCTGCACGAATTGCGTCGGCGTATGCGGCTGCAGTTGGGCGATCAGATCCATGTCGGCCGAGATCACCGTTCCCAGCATGAAATAACCGCCGCCGGAGACGGCATCGCGATGCAGGATGATCGGCTCGGTTCCGCCCGGCACTTGGATCGAGCCATAGGGATAGCAGCTGTCGACGATATTCGACGGATCCGAGCCTGCACCGAAGGGCTGCTTGCGCTCAACGAATTCGAGCTTGCGGCCGCCGCGGAAGCGATACCCCATGCGATCGGCCTCCGGCGCCACCTTCCATTGGTCGGCAAAGAAATTGCTCTTTGTCTGTTCGGTCAACCGGTCCCAATAGAGCCCGGGCAAAACCCGGAGCTCGGCCGGGGTATCCGGCTTGCGTCGTAGTTCCTCTGCAATGGATCTGCCCGCGCTATCCAGGGAGCCGAAACCAACGGGAAGCTCATCTCCGGCAGCGATCGGCCTGCCGTTGAAACCGCCGAGGGCGCCGATCACATAGGTCGATCGGCTACCCAGCGCTTCGGGAACATCGATGCCGCCCGATACCGCGATGCAGATCCGCGCACCGGACTTCAGAAAGTCGAAACTTACGGTCTGCCCTGCCCTGACCTTGAGCGCCGTCCATCCCGGCTGGAGCTCGCCGCCGATCCTGACGGGCATGTCGGCGCCGGTCACGGCAATCAGCGCATCGTCGAGAAATTCGAGCTTGGGACCCATAAAGACGGCCTCAAGCCCGGCCGCACCCTCATCATTGCCGACGAGAAGATTTGCCGCCCGCATGGCGTAACGATCCATAGCGCCGCCGATGGGAATGCCGAGATGGAAATAGCCGGGCCGTCCGAGATCCTGAACGGTTGTGGAAAGGCCGTGATGAAGAACCTTAATGGCCATGCAGCGCGCCCTCCAGCTTGGCGTTGTAGCCGTCGATATCGGCCTGGTATTGCCTGAGATCGAAACTGACCTCGCGGATCGGCGGAGCGAAGCGACCCTTGTCGACATCCTCGACCGCCTGGTCGTAGCCGTCGCGATCGATCGGCCGGAACTTCACGACGTCGCCCGGACGGAAGAACACCATGAAATCGCGGAGATAGCTCGTCGATTGCGCGGGATCGAAGATCGGCATCGGCGTGATGCCGAACATCTGGTAGCCGCCTGCCCCACGCACCGAATAGATGCAGCCGAAGCAGCCGCCGTGGCCCACAGTCAGCCGCGGGGTATCGGTTCGCGGGCGCAGATATTTCGGCACCTCGATCTGCCGCTGCCGCTCCACCATCTGATACATGAACGGCAGGCCGGCAACGAAGCCGACCATCGAGACGAACCAGGGCGAGCCGGCATGAGCCGAAATGAAGTCCTCGACCGTATCATAGCCATTGATCCTGGCAGCGTAGTCGAGATCGGTCCCCGTCGGCTCCTGATGCCGCTCGCGGAAGCGCATCAGCGTCTCATGTGTCCAGGGATCATTGTAGAAAACAGGGATTTCGACGATGCGGGTGGTAATGACGGGCTCGGCCTTTTCGGCGGCGCCCTCGATCGCCTTGACCTCGCGCAAGAGATCGTTCGGCTTGATTATGTCGGGATCGAACTTGATCTGAAAGGAGGCGTTGGCAGGGCAGATTTCGGTCACGCCCTTAATCGCGCTCTCGCGTATCCCCTTGGTCATCGACAGGCTCTTGAAGAAGGCTTCGAGGGACATCTCGTCGCTGCATTCGACGAAGAGATGCTCGTCACCTCCGAACGTAAAGCGACCAGGCATCAGGCAACCTCCGCCGATACGCCGTTAACCGCTGAAAAATCGGTCTCCAGCCAGGTTTCGAGAAAACGCGTGTGGAATGCGCCCTTGCGCACCGACGGGTCGCGGGCGAGCGCAAGATGCAGAGGGATCGTCGTCGGCAAGCCTTCGATCGTCAGACTTGAAAGGGCGGCGACCAGCCTGTCGAGGCAAGCATCGCGATCGTCTGCCCAAACGATCAGCTTGCCGAGCAGAGAGTCGTAGAAAGGTGGCACGGTATAGCCGGCATAGAGCATCGTATCGAAACGGATGCCCTCGCCTTCCGGAATGGAAAGCCGCGTCACGGTTCCCGGCGCCGGCAGAAAGCCCTTGGTCGGGTCCTCGGCATTGATCCGGCATTCGATGGCGTGACCGCGTGCCCGAATATCGGACTGCGCCAGCGACAAGGGAGCGCCACTCGCCACCTTGAACATTTCCTGCACCAGATCGATGCCGGTAATCATTTCGGTTACCGGATGCTCGACCTGGATGCGGGTATTCACCTCGATGAAATAGAACTGCCTGCGATCCTCATCGTAGAGATATTCGACCGTGCCCGCGCCGCGATAACCGACTTCGGTGGCAAGGGCCACGGCGCTGGCGCAAAGGCGTTGCCTGATGTCATCAGGAAGAAGAAAAGCCTGCGCTTCCTCCCACACCTTCTGACGCCGCCGCTGCAGCGAGCACTCACGTTCGAAACAATGGACGAAATTCCGTCCGTCGCCGAAAATCTGCACCTCGATATGGCGGGCGCGGGTGATGACCTTCTCCATGTAGAGGCCGCCATCGCCGAAAGCGGCCGCCGCCTCTGCAGAGGCAAGCGGAAACTGCTCCCTGAGCTCGGCGAGCGACTGCACGATACGTATGCCACGTCCACCGCCGCCGGCTGCCGCCTTGATCATGACGGGAAAGCCGATGCGTTCGGCAATCGCCTCGGCAGCCGCAATGTCGGCCACGCGGCCGTCGCTTCCCGGCACCGTCGGGACGCCGGCCCGTTTCGCAATCTCGCGGGCTGCCACCTTGTCGCCGAGCAGCCGGATGGCCTCGCCGCTCGGCCCGATGAAGATCATGCCCGCCGCCTCGACGGCATCGGCGAAATCTCCGTTTTCGGACAGGAACCCATAGCCCGGATGAACGGCATCCACGCCCGCCGACCGCGCCGCCGAGACGATGGCTTCGATGTTCAAATAGGATTTCTTAGGGGCCGGCGAGCCGATGTTGATCGCCTCGTCCGCCAGTTTGACCGCCAACATGTCGGCATCAGCGGCACTATGAACCTGCACGGTGCGGATGCCGAGCGCTTTAGCGGCCTTTATGATCCTGACGGCGATCTCGCCGCGATTGGCGACCAGCACAGAGCGGATCGTCATGGGTCCACCTCCGCGATGACCTGGCCGGCCATGACGGGCTCTTCATTGTCGACGAGGAAGGTGATGTTCTTGCCGTCGAGCCCGGCCGAGATCTGCTGAAAGGTTTTCATGACTTCGATAAGCCCGATCGTATCGCTCGCAGCAACGGCATCGCCCTCGGCTTTGAAGGGCGGTGTATCCGGAGAAGAGGCTCTGTAGAAAGTTCCCGGAAGGGGTGATCTGATCTCAAGCTTGTTCATGGGACCTCCGCGCTGCGTCGCTGTTCAAAATCTGCGAAACGGGTGCAATCCTGATACCCTCGGCAATGAGCGCTTCGCGCATGTGGCGCACGATATCGAGCGCACCCAAAGTATCGGAATGGAAACAGATGGAATCGAAGGCGATCGGAATATCAACACCGTTGACGGTGCGCACGACGCCTTCGGTGCAAGCTCTCACGACCTTGCGGGCAATTGCCTTGGGATCGGGGCGACCCGCATCCCTGGTAAAGACGATCCAGCCCGCGTCGCCGTAGTCGCGATCGGCGTAGAACTCGCGGACAACAGGCTGGCCGGCCTCTTCAGCGGCGAGGCAGGTCGCCGAACCGTCCATGCAGAAGACGAACATGTTTGGCGCTGCCGTGCGCATATATTGTATGAATATCTGCGAGAGATCCGTGTTCGCCGCCAGTTCCATATAAAGGGCGCCATGCGGCTTCACGTGCTGGACGGGCACGCCATGGCGTCTGGCGAACTCCCGCAGCGCACCGACCTGATAGATCAGATCGTTGACGATCTCGCGGCTGGTGCCGTTGATCTTGCGTCGTCCGAAGCCCTGGAGATCGTTGTAGCCTGGATGAGCCCCGACGCCGACACCGTGGGCGGCGGCGATCCGCACGGTCTCATCCATCAGATTGGGATCGCCGGCATGAAAGCCGGTCGCGATATTGGCCGAACTGATGAGCGAGATAAGCTCCTCGTCATGCGCGTCGCCGATCCGCCAGCGGCCAAAGGCCTCCCCCATGTCGCAATTAATATCGACAGCTTCCTTCATGCATTTCCTCAGATATATGCGGTCCGATCAGGAGCGGTATGAGGACGCTAGAGAGAAAGGCGCCTCTTGAAAAATACAATTTTCAAAGCATCATTATCTGATAAATTGATATCAGAGCTTAAAATGGCGCCAGAAATTATATAAATTTATCAATATGATATAGATCGTGCGCAAATTTAAATCGAAAAGCCGCACGTTTTAAGTCTCGTAAATCTGATTCAGTACAGCAATTTGCAGATAAATCGATGGGGGAGACATCATGGGCCTGAGCCTACGGCAGCTTCGCTACTTCGTCGCAACGGCCGAATATGGGCAGATCTCGCATGCGGCCGTCAACCTGTCGATCTCACAATCTGCCGTCACCGCTGCGATCAAGGATCTCGAATTGACGGTGGGCGTGTCGCTGTTCAACCGCACGCCGCAAGGCATGGAACTGACGACGGCCGGACGACAATTCCTGTCCCACGCCTATGAAATTCTGGCCAAGGTCGATGAGGCGACCCATCTCAATCTCGTCAGCAGCGATATCGAGGGAGAGCTTGTCGTTGCCGCCACCTATACCGTCATCGGCTATTTCCTGCCGCTTCACATCGAGCGCATCCGCCGTCTCTATCCGAAACTGAAAATCCAGCTCTACGAGGTCAATCGCGAATCGATCGAGGAGGGTCTGCTCAGCAATCGTTACGACATTTCGGTGCTGCTGACGTCGAACATCCTCAATCCGATGCTGGCGACCGAAACGCTTCTAAGCTCGGTGAGACGCCTCTGGCTTCCGGCGGGTCACGACCTGCAGCGCCGCGCCGGCATCGGCCTGCGCGAGATCGCCGAAGAGCCCTACATCATGCTGACGGTCGATGAAGCGGCCCATTCCTCCCTACGATACTGGAGCCAAAGCTCCTATCAGCCCAAGGTGCTTCTGCGCACCAGTTCGATCGAGGCTGTCAGGTCGATGGTGGCAAATGGGCTCGGCGTCGCCATCCTCTCGGATATGGTGCATCGTCCCTGGTCGCTCGAGGGGCGCCGCATCGAGACCGTGAACATCCAGGATCCGGTTCCGCCGATGGATGTCGGTCTGGCCTGGCGGGCCAACGTCGAATTCAGCCCGCCAATGCTTGCCTTCCGCCGTTATTTCCAACAGGCCTACAGCCTACCCGGAACGAACGCATAAATACATGAGGTCGATGGACTTCATAAGTTCGATCCCGGCGTTATATGCCTGAGGTCGGCGAGCATCGTCCACCGGCAGGGCTATTGATAACTAAGGGGATCCTTTGCGGTTAGCCGAAAGACTGCGACGCAAGGGCAAATACGATCGGAGAACCTGTGTTCGGGCTCCCATAAGCGGCCCTCTCAGACGAAACCATTGTTGTCACCGTATCGAAGACGGACATGCCGCTTTGCTGAACGAAACCGGCGAATGGGCCGGTACCGAAATGGGTATCGAGCCGGAGAAAACTGCCGACATGCGCGACGACATGCGGATGAACGACGGAAATCGCATCTTCCTCGCAATAAGCAACGACGGGACCAACCACATGACCGCGGCCGAAGCGGCGGCGCATGGAATAAGCCATCAATTTTTCGCCGTCATAAAGGCCATAGCAGATGGAGCTTTCAA
This sequence comes from Rhizobium sp. BK289, assembly GCF_014193575.1. Classification (NCBI taxonomy): domain Bacteria; kingdom Pseudomonadati; phylum Pseudomonadota; class Alphaproteobacteria; order Hyphomicrobiales; family Rhizobiaceae; genus Rhizobium; species Rhizobium sp. BK289. Next base: position 70,893 of record NZ_JACHZO010000004.1, on the reverse strand, counting down.
ACAATCGTTGAAGGTGCTGGTGGCGCGGAGCGCCGAAAGCGGGCTCGTCCAGGGCCGCAACCACATCCAGATCGCCGCGCTCGAGCCGCCGCAGCTGAAGCCCCGCCTTGATACTGTCGATCTTGGGCACGGATAGAACCTCACCCTGACACTGGAAGACCGTCTGTTGCGGCATGAACCCGAGTGTTGCGCACATCCGGCGTGCCGCTCTTGTCGCGTTGAGCCTTAATCGTTCCTGATGACATTCGGCCAGCATCCGGGTGACAAGCCACTCGGCCGTGCCATTCGTCTGCAGACGCGGCGCGGTGATCAGCATGCCGAACGTGGCGAAATTCTCTCCGTGTGGAAACCACATGGTCGAGCCCGAAACCCTGCCGATTTCGTCAAGCGCCACGAAGCCGCGGCCGACATCCCGTAGATGCTGCCAGTCCTGCGATCGATGCGGCCATCCGACCGACATCGAGAGAGCTTGAAGTTGAGACAGAGAGACTTCTGAGATGTCGGCAAAGCGCAGTTCGAATGCATCGACATGCAGTTTTTCGGGTACTTTTGTATCCATTCGTAATCCAGCCGCCATTCGATCTTCCTGCTGCTTATTCGCGCAAGCCGGCATCATGTTTGGCGAGCTTAGCCGAGACCGCGCGAAACATTTCACTGCGTATGCAAACACCGGCGCAAGAATTGACCGTATGCGCCGCGCTTTCGGCAGGTATTCCTCTGGCGGAGGCTTACCCTTCCTTTGATCGAAACCTCCCTTGCACGGGCGAGGACGGCAATCGGAGATTGGCAACAGCAATGCAGGCAGCGGACATTCTGGCAAGACTGGTAGGCTTCGATTCCATCGTCGGGACGCCGAATGCTGAAATCGTGCAGTGGATCAGCACCTACCTGAAGTCCTTCGGCGCCACGGTTGATATTCTCGCTGGCCCCGAGGGTGACCGGTCGAACCTTTTTGCCACCATCGGTCCCCGCGGCGAACCGGGTTATGTCCTCTCCGGTCACATGGATGTGGTGCCGGCCAACGAGGCGGGATGGGAGAGCAACCCCTTCGTGCTGCGGCCCGATGGAGAGAGACTGTATGGCCGCGGCACCAGCGACATGAAAGGCTTTCTGGCCGCATCTCTGGCGGCTGTGCCGATGCTCGCGGCAAGCACTCTCCTCCGGCCGATACATCTAGCCTTTTCCTATGACGAAGAAGCAGGTTGCCGCGGCGTACCGCATCTCATTGCGCGCCTGCCGGAGCTTTGCGAGACGCCGCTCGGCGTCATCGTCGGAGAACCCAGCAACATGCGGGCCATCCTCGCACACAAGGGGAAATCAGCCGCCCGCATCATCCTGAAAGGACGCTCCGGTCACTCCTCGCGGCCCGACCTCGGTCTCAACGCAATCCATGCCGCCGCAGACGTTTTGCAGGCCGCCGTTTCGGCCGCGCATTCTCTTGCCCGGGGGCCATTCGAAGCGGAGTTCGAGCCGCCTTATTCATCGATCTCGGTCGGCACCATTCACGGCGGGCAAGCCCTCAATATCATTCCGGATCTCTGCACGCTCGAAGTCGAAGCGCGGGCAATTTCCGGTGCAGACCCGGCAGCACTGCTCCTGCCGGTGCACGAGGCCGCTGCCGCACTTGAGCGTCGAGGTTTTCAGATCCAATGGGAGGAGTTGAGTTCCTATCCTGCCCTTTCCCTTCCGCAGACAGCTCCCCTTGCCGGTCTGCTGACGGAGCTGATAGGCACAGAGCCGCTGGCAGCTGTTAGTTATGGCACCGAAGCCGGACTTTACCAGCGCGCCGGCCTTGAGGCGATCATTTGCGGTCCTGGCGACATCGCTCGCGCGCACAAACCGAACGAATTCATCCTCACGCACGAACTCACCGCCTGCCAGGCCATGATCGAGGCTCTCGGCCGTCGTTGCATGGTGTGATGGGACAAAGCCGAAGGATAGAAGCCCATGACGTTCCTCTTCAATTCGGATGCCCGTCGAGGTCATATCTTCCAGGAAGCTTTCGCCCGCGAGCTGCCGGATCTCGCCTTCTCCATGGATCCGACGTCCGTCGACCCTGACGCCGTGCGCTATTTGATCACCTGGACGGTTCCGGACGACTTGCCGCGCTACCGCAATCTCGAAGTTCTGTTTTCAATCGGCGCCGGTATCGACCAGTTCGATACGGCCCATGTCCCCGATCACGTAAAAGTCGTGCGGATGGTCGAAGACGGCATTACCCGCATGATGCAGGAATATGTGACGCTTGGCGTCCTCGCGCTCCACCGCAATCTGCCCTCCTATCTCAGCCAGCAGCGCCGTCAGGTCTGGAATGCCTTGCCACAGGTTCAGGCGGCCGAACGCCGCATCGGTGTGCTGGGGCTCGGGAGCCTTGGCCAGGCCGTGCTCCAAAGATTGAAGCCGTTCGGCTTTGTGCTTTCCGGCTGGAGCCGCAGCCAACACGAACTGGAAGGCGTTGCCTGCTTTGCCGGCGAAGCAGGACTCCAGGCCATGCTCTCCACGACCGATATCCTGATCTGCCTTCTGCCGCTGACCGACGAAACCCGTGGCTTTCTCAATGCCGATCTCTTCGAGAAACTGCCGCGGGGCGCAGGTCTCGTGCATGTCGGCCGTGGACCGCAGCTCATTTCGGAAGACCTTCTGGATGCGCTCAACAGCGGTCGGCTTGCCGGCGCCGTGATCGATGTCACCGATCCCGAACCGCTGCCGGCCGGACATCCATTCTGGAGCCACGACCGCATACTTCTGACGCCGCATGTTGCAAGCGTCACTCAGCCCCATAGCGCAGCACGCGCCGTCATCGACAATATCAAACGAATCCGCGCGGGCTTGGACCCGTTTGGCCTCGTCGACCGACGCCGCGGCTACTGATCGCCAACCCGAAAGGAACCCAATGTCCCTCCTCAAGACAATTGATCCCAACCCCTCCTTTGCGCCGCGTGAAAACACTGTCGCTGCCGAGCGGCTGATTTCGGGCGATCCGAAACTCAAGACCTGGGCGCAGGACGTTGCCCGCAACGAGACGGTGCACACCGGCGTATGGGAGGCCACACCCGGTGTCAGCCGTTCGATCAAGGGTGAAACCTTCGAATTCTGCCATATTCTCTCCGGCGTCGTCGAATTGACGCCGGAAGGCGGCGCGCCCGTCGTCTATAGAGCCGGCGACAGCTTCGTCATGAAACCGGGCTTCGTCGGAATCTGGAAGACGATCGAAACGGTCCGGAAGATCTACGTGACCGTCACCCCTTGATATCCCCAGCACGGCGCGGTTTCCGAGCGCGCTGTGCAGCCTTGCCAAAGAATACGCTGCCCGATCATCTCAAAACGGCGTTTTCCGCCGTGGCAGCCGACGCGATCGGATCAAGGTACTTCGCCGATCCTATAGCATCTCGGTAAATTGACCGGAGGTATCATTATGGACCTGAGCTTCGATCCCGACAGTCTTTCGCTTCCTGTCGGCCATTTCATCGGCGGGAACTTCAGGGCTGCGAGTGGTGTCATTCCGATGCATCGCCCCTCCGATGGGAAGGCCTTTGCGGAGTGCCCAATCGCGGACGCTTCCGTTGTCGACCAGGCAGTTCAGGCGGCCAAGACCGCGCTGAAGCAAAGCAATTGGGGCGGCGTCCGCCCGCGCGAGCGCCTGAACGTCCTGCACCGGTGGGCCGATCTCATCGAAGAGGAAGCCGAAACGCTGGCGAGGCTGGAGGCTGTCGCGTCGACGCGACCCGTCGGCCAGCTTGTCGAGGGCGATATCGCGATTTCGGCGGAGCAGATCCGCTTCTTCGCCGAATTCGCCGACAAGGAAGGCGGCGACCTCGTGCCGACCGACGACGGCAATATCGGCATGATCATGACGGAGCCCTATGGGGTGGTGGGTGCCATCACGCCCTGGAATTTTCCGATCAACATGGCTGCATGGAAACTTGGCCCGGCGCTGGCTGCCGGAAATGCCGTCGTCCTGAAGCCGTCGGAAATGACGCCGTTTTCATCGATCTATCTGGCAGAGCTCGCCGTGCGCGCCGGCCTTCCCGCCGGGCTGATCAATGTGGTGCTGGGTGACGGCGTGACGACCGGCAACGCGATCACCGGCCATCCCGAAATCGCCAAGATCAGCTTTACCGGTTCGACCCGGGCCGGATCGGCCATCATGGAGAACATTGCCCGGACGGGCATAAAGCCGATGACGCTGGAGCTCGGCGGCAAGAGCCCGCAGATCGTCTTTGCCGATGCGGACCTCGACAAGGCGGCCGCGGCCATCACGGCCAGTATTGTCGGCAATGCCGGCCAGGCCTGCGTCGCCGGATCGCGTCTCATCGTCGAGAAAAATATAGCGGCCGCACTGATCGACGCCATCCGGAAGCGGATGAAGGGCGTTGCTCCCGGTCCCACCTGGGATGCAGCGAGCCGCTACTCCCCCATCATCTCGGAGAAGCAGAGACAGCGTATCGATGCGATCGTCTCCGCCACCATCGAAGCCGGCGCAGAATGCCTTGCCGGTGGCACGCGCATGGACGCACCGGGCTATTTCTACAGCCCGACGCTGATGGCCGGAGTCGATCAGAATTCTCCAGCAATCGTCGAGGAGATCTTCGGTCCGGTGCTGACGCTCCAGACATTCGAGCACGAAGAGGAAGCCCTGCAGCTTGCCGACCATCCGAGCTACGGGCTCGCCGCAGGCCTCTTTACCCGCGACCTCTCACGGGCCATCCGGTTGACCCGCCGCCTGCAAGCCGGAACCATTTGGGTCAACCGCTATAGTCGCTCACGTGACCACATCCTGCCGACCGGCGGTTACAAGCAGTCGGGTATCGGCAAGGATCTCGGCCGCGAGGCATTCCAGGCCAATCGCAAGAGCAAGAGCGTTTTGATCAGTCTTTGAGGGACGAGGAACATGAAAACCTACAAGATCGCATTGATCCCGGGTGATGGCATCGGTCGCGACATGACCGCCGCTGCCTGGTCGGTTCTGCAAAAGGCAGCCGGCAACAGCGGCTTTCTGCTCGACGACACTGAATTTCCTTGGTCCTGTGCCTTCTACAAGGAAACCGGCGTGATGATGCCCGCAGATGGCATCGCAACGCTGCGCGGTTTCGATGCCATCCTGCTTGGAGCCGTCGGCTGGCCGGCCGAAGTGCCGGATGCGGTATCCCTGCACGGGCTGCTGCTGCCGATCCGCAAGAACTTCGTGCAATATGCTAATATCCGCCCGCACAGGCTGCTGCCGGGTGTCCAGGGACCGCTCAAGGCATCGGCTTTCGACATTCTCTGCATCCGCGAAAACACCGAGGGCGAATATTCCGGCGCGGGCGGCCGCATCCATCAAGGTACATCAGACGAAGTCGCGGTCGAGACTTCGATCTTCACCCGCAAGGGCGTCGAGCGCATTCTGCGCTTCGCCTTCGAACAGGCGAGAGCCAGGCGCGGTAAGCTCGCTTCGGTGACGAAATCCAATGCCCAGAAGCATTCGATGGTCTTCTGGGACGAAGTCACGCGGCAGCTCGCGCAAGATTATCCGGACGTCGAGGTCACGAGCTATCACATCGACGCCATGGCCGCCCGCATGGTGATGGCGCCGGAAACCCTCGACGTCGTCGTCGCATCCAATCTCTTCGGCGATATCCTCACGGATCTCGGCGCAGCAATCCAGGGCGGCCTCGGTTTCGCGGCGTCGGCCAATATCAACCCGGAGCGGAACGCTCCGTCGATGTTCGAACCCGTGCATGGGTCCGCGCCTGACATCGCCCATCTCGGCATCGCCAACCCGATCGCAACGGTATGGTCCGGTGCCATGATGCTCGAACATCTGGGCGAGCAGGATGCGGCAAATGCCGTCATGGCGGCGATCGAAGCGACAACTGCAAGCGGCATCGGCACGGTTCCGGGCAAAGATCGGACCGATGCCATCACGACCGCGCTGCTCGCCGCAATCTGAAGTCCCACCGAGGATATGAACATGCAAAATTTGAAAATGCCATCCCTGTTCCGCCAGCAGGCGCTGATCGGTGGCGATTGGCTTTCCGCCCCTTCGGGCAAGACCGTTGCCGTGATCGATCCGGCGACACAGGCCACCATCGGAACGGTGCCGGATATCGGCAGCGATGAAACCCGGGCGGCAATCGAGGCGGCCGAGGCGGCCTATGGTCCCTGGAAGAAGCGCACGCACGCCGAGCGCGCGGCGCGGCTGGAGGCCTGGCATGATCTGATGCTCGAGCATATCGATGATCTCGCGCTGATCCTGACGACCGAACAGGGCAAACCGCTCGACGAAGCCCGTGGCGAAATCCGTTACGGCGCGTCCTTCGTCAAATGGTTTGCCGAGGAAGCCCGCCGCATCGGCGGCCAAACCATCCCCTCGCCGACCCCTGACCGCCGCATTCTCGTGTTGAAAGAGCCCGTCGGCGTTTGCGGCATCATTACCCCCTGGAATTTCCCGAATGCGATGATTACGCGTAAGCTCGCGCCGGCGCTTGCGGCCGGCTGCACGGTCGTGGTGAAGCCTTCCGAATTCACCCCCTACTCGGCGCTGGCGCTCGGCGTGCTTGCAGAAATGGCTGGGATTCCGGCTGGAGTCATCAATATCGTTACCGGCATGCCCTCCGAGATCGGGGCCGAGATTCTTGCCAATGCGACGGTACGCAAGATTTCCTTCACCGGCTCCACCCCCGTCGGTTCGCTGCTGATGCGCGGCGCCGCGCCCAGTATCAAGCGGCTTTCCCTCGAGCTCGGCGGCAACGCTCCCTTCATCGTCTTCGACGACGCCGATCTCGACCTTGCCGTCGAGGGTGCGATCGTCTCCAAGTTCCGCAATGGCGGCCAGACCTGCGTCTGCGCCAACCGCATCCTGGTCCAGGCAGGCGTCTACGATGCTTTCGCCAAGAAGCTCGCCGCCCGCGTCGATGCCATGAAGGTCGGGCCGGGCACCGAAGCCGGCGTTGCGATCGGTCCGATGATCAACGAGGCGGCTATCGCCAAGATCAACCGCCATGTCGAAGACGCGCTTTCGAAGGGCGCAACGATCGTGACGACCAAGCGGGATCTGCCGGCCGGCCCGCAATATACCGCGCCGATCGTCCTGACCGGGGCTACCACCGCCATGCAGCTCGCCGCCGAGGAGACCTTCGGACCGGTTGCGCCGCTCTTCCGCTTCGAGACGGAGGAAGAGGCGATCACTGTTGCCAACGGCACGCCCTACGGGCTTGCGGCCTATTTCTACACCGAAAGCCTGAAGCGCGCATGGCGGGTGGGCGAAGCGCTCGAATTCGGCATGGTCGGCCTCAATACCGGTCTAATCTCCACGGAGGTCGCACCGTTCGGCGGCGTCAAGCAATCGGGCCTCGGGCGCGAAGGCTCGCAGCTCGGCATTGAGGAATATCTGGAAACAAAGGCCTTCCACATCGGTGGCCTTAACTGAGGTGTGGCGTCTCAGATCGGAAAAGGGGTCGCAAGCGCGGCCCCTCTTTTTATGCTGCCGATTTCGTTGAGGCCCGCCGCCTGCTTATATCACTGAAATCTGTCGAGCGTTTTGTAATACAGACCGACCAAGGGCAGAAACCAGGGCTTGCCGAAATGGCCGGGAACGGCCGGCCAATCGAGTCCCTTGAGCGGATTGCGGTCGGGTCTTCCGAGAATCGCATCCGCAATGGTCATCCCAAGATGCGTGGAAAGCTGCGCGCCGTGGCCTGAATAGCCCATGGCGTACCAGATACCGTCATGATAGCCGGCACGCGGATAGCGATCCTTGGTGATATCGACGAGACCGCCCCAGCAATAGTCGATCTCGACCTCGGCGAGTTGGGGAAATATGCGGGCGAGGCTTTCACGAAGGATCGCGCCGCTCCTGGCGTCGGAACGCTGGTCCGATGTTGCGGAGAAGCGAGCCCGCCCTCCGAAGATCAGCCGGTTATCCGGTGACAGGCGCCAGTAGTTGCCGATATTCATCGTGTTCACGCAAGTGCGATTGCCGGGCATTGCCGAGGTAACTTCCGCGTCCGTCAAGGGCCGGGTCGCGACGATGAAACTGCCGACCGCCATGATGCGACGGCGGAAGTAACCGAAATTGGCTGTCGTATAGGCGCCGGTCGCAATCATGACCTGGTCTGCCGTCACGGTGCCTTTGCCGGTCTTCAGCACGTGCCTGCCACCAGAATGGCTACGCTCCGTCACGGCAGCGCCTTCCACGATGACCGCTCCGCGTCGCTTGGCAGCCTCTGCCAATCCGACAACATAGCGACCCATATGCATCATGGCGCTCTTCTTCGACAGCATCGCGCCATGAAACGGCGAACCGATCTCATTCTTGAGATCGGCGGCGGACAGCAGCGCGGTATCGGGATCGACCTCGGCATGCACCGCTTCGAAATTCCTGGCGAGCCCTTCGAAATGCTGTGGCTTGGAGGCAAGCTTCAGCTTGCCCGCGCGGCGGAAATTGCAGTCGATCCCTTCTTCCGCGATAATCGCTTCGAGCGTGTCGATCGAAGCATCCAGTGCGCGATAGAGGGCGATCGCCCGCTCCTTGCCCAACTCCGCCTTTGCCGCGATGTAACTATGCGCCAGGCCATTGTTCAGATGACCGCCATTGCGACCGGAAGCGCCGAAGCCGACGATCTCAGCCTCCAGAACAAGGACCTTCGCACCCGCCATGGCAAGCTGCCGGGCGGCGCCAAGCCCGGTGAAGCCGCCGCCCACCACGACGACGTCGTAGTGCCCTTCGACAGGGCCGACCGCCGCACCCGCAAAGCGGGGCGCCGTGTCGTGCCAATAAGAGGAATATTTCATCTGGCTGCCCTTTCTCAGAGCCCCACGACGCCCGGCAGACCGGAAATGTCGGCGATTTCGACATAGCCGTAATAGGGATTGGCCGGCTCGTGACCGCGGTTGACCCAGACCTTGTTCTTGATGCCGAGATCATGAGCCGACATGAGGTCGTAGCGGAAGGAGGACGAGCAGTGCAGAATGTCTTCCGGGCTGCAGCTCAGCATGTCGAACATGTATTCGAAGGCCTGGAAGCGCGGCTTATAGGCATTGGCCTGCTCGGCCGTATAGACGGCGTGGAAGGGCGCGCCGAGCTTTGCGACATTCGACATGATCTGACTGTTCATCGCATTCGACAGGATGACGAGCGGAATTTCCTTCGCCACTTTGGCAAGGCCTGCCGGAACGTCCGCATGCGGTCCCCAGGTGGGAACGCGCTCATAAACCATCCTGGCGTCTTCCTCCCTGAAGGCAACGCCGTTGCGCTTGCACGTCCGCTCGAGCGAATTGTGCACGACATCCGCATAAGGCTTCCAGTCACCCATGATCTCGTCGAGCCGGTAGGCAGCGAAATTCTTGATGAACTGCAACATGGCCGGCTCATCGAGACGATCGCCATAGAGGTCCCGGGCAGCTTCCGCCATCTGGAAATTGGTCAGCGTGCCATAGCAATCGAAGGTGATATATTTCGGCCGGAAGGTGGTCATGCGCTTCGTCCTTACGTGCTGCCCCTCGAGGCGATTGGTGGAGAACACGATAATAGGATTGCTTTCGGCACTGGAGCCTACTGATTTTGCGAGGTTCGGAGCAGAAAGTTTCGTATAGGGGCGCCCGTTTGGCATTTGCTTGCAAGAACCGCCAATGAGAACGCCTTCCGCCTACACTTTCGCGACCGCCGTTAGCGAGGTGACGGCATAAGATGCGGCAAGGGCGAGCCGCAACGGCGAAAGATACCGTCAAGGACATCGCCTTCAGATAATCTTCCGGCCCCGACGCTCCGACACTTGGACAAAAGAAATTCGAGGAGCGCCATGCGGGAGCGACAGATAGAAATCAGACCTTTCCGTTCCGAACATTTGGATGCAGCTGTCCGCCTGTCGCAGGAGGCCGGCTGGCCTCATCGCCTGGAGGACTGGAAAGTCGCCCTCGACCTGAGCAAAGGTGTCGTTGCGATCGCCGCTGATGACGAGGTCGTCGGCACCACGCTCCTGACACCTTACGAAACGGACTGCGCGACGATCAACATGGTGATTGTCTCTGCAAGCATGCGCGGACGCGGTCTGGGACGCCGTCTCATGGAGGCCGCTTTGGCTCTGGCGGATGGCCGCCCCTTACGCCTCACCGCGACCTCCGATGGCCTACCCCTCTATGAAAAGCTGGGGTTTCGCCAGACCGGCGCCGTCGTTCAGCACCAAGGCCTCGTCGCGGCGGTCGCGAAACCGGCAAACACCGAAGTGGCGACCAAGGCCGATATCCCGGCAATCACAGCGCTCGACCGCGAGGCTTTCGGCGCCGATCGCTCCGCGCTGATTGCGCGATTAGCGGATCTGGGCGAATTCGCGATTATCCGCCGTGACGGCAAAGTCGCAGCCTACGCCTGTCTTCGTTCCTTCGGCCGGGGCGAGGTCGTGGGACCTGTCGTCGCACCGGATATCGAAGACGCGAAATCGCTCCTGTCCCACTTCATGAGCCGGAAAACCGGCGCATTCCTGCGCGTCGACACCGGCGCGGAAACTGGTCTCGGACCGTGGCTCGCCAGCCATTCGCTTGTCCATGTCGGAGGCGGCATCGCCATGGCGAGCCCCATTATCAACCGCAGCAATCCCTCGACAGTCACCATTTTCGCCCTCGCCAACCAGGCGTTCGGCTGATCCGGAGAAGACCATGTACAGCAATTCCCTCATCGAGCTCGATCGCGCCCATCTGGTGCATCCGGTCGCCTCCTATCGCGGCCATGAGCAGCAAGGCGTGCGGGTGCTTTCATCCGCCAAGGGAGCGACGATCACCGATGCTCAAGGCCGTCAGCTGATAGATGGCTTCGCGGGTCTTTGGTGCGTCAACGCCGGCTACGGTCATGAAACGATCGTGGAGGCTGCGGCTCGCCAGATGCGCGAGCTTCCCTATGCGACAGCCTATTTCGGCCTTGGCAGCGAATCGGCCATCCGCCTTGCCGCCGAGCTAGCCGAACGAGCCCCCGGCGACCTCAACCATATCTATTTCACGCTGGGCGGTTCTGACGCCATCGACAGTACCGTCCGCTTCATCCGGTACTACTGGTTTGCGCGCGGCCAACCGCAACGCGATCAGTTCATCTCGATCGAGCAGGGCTATCACGGCTCTTCGACGGTCGGCGCCGGGCTGACCGCCCTTCCCAACTTCCATGCCGGCTTCGGCGTTCCGCTCGACTGGCAGCACAAAATTCCGTCGCCCTATCCTTATCGCAATCCCGTCGGGCAGGATGCGAACGCCATCATCCAAGCGTCTCTCGCGGCACTCAGGGCGAAGGTCGACGCGATTGGAGCAAACCGTATCGCCGCCTTCTATGCCGAACCGATCCAGGGTTCGGGCGGGGTGATCGTCCCGCCGAAAGGATGGATGAAGGCCATGCGAGACCTCTGCAAGGAACTCGACATTCTTTTCGTCGCAGACGAAGTGATCACCGGCTTCGGCCGGACGGGACCGCTTTTTGCCTGTTCCGAAGACGAGATCGTTCCAGATTTCATAACAACGGCGAAGGGGCTCACCTCCGGCTATGTTCCGATGGGCGCAGTCTTCATGGCGGATCACGTCTATCAGGTCATTGCCGATGGGGCGGGAGCTTCCGCCGTGGGGCACGGTTACACCTATTCCGCCCATCCCGTCAGCGCGGCCGTCGGGCTGGAAGTCTTGAAACTCTATGAAGGCGGGCTGCTCGAAAACGGCATAAAGGCCGGCGCGAGGCTGATGGCGGGCCTCGAGAGCCTGAGAGATCATCCCCTGGTGGGCGATGTCCGCGGGCGCGGCATGCTGGCTGCGATCGAGCTGGTGGTGGACAAGGCGGCAAAAACGCCGCTGCCGGCGGAGGCACAGCCTTCACGCCGGATTTTCGACCGGGCTTGGGAAAACGGCCTGGTGGTCCGCGCCTTCGCCAATGGAGTGCTGGGGTATGCTCCGCCGCTTTGCTGCACGGACGCCGACATCGACGCGATCATCGAACGAACGGAAAGGACGCTTGATCAGACGCTCGAAGATCCCGACGTCCGTCGGGCGCTCAAGGATTGAGCCCGCCAAGGCAAGGATCGATATACCGCGCGCAGGCGTTTTTCAGAATTTTGTGCCGCATCACTGGTCCGATTCGGCGCAATCGGCGCGGTCGAAGTGCCAAACTTATTCTTAATGAAGGTCCATCCCGGCAAATTCGGGCGCGTCAGAAAACAAGTGGACCTCGGAACAGCATAATCTTCCGCAAGGCAGGCGCCCGGCGCCTCCGACAAGCAGACTGGGGTAAGACATGACCAAGTCATTGGCAGAATTCAAATATATGAGCTTCGATGTTGTCGGAACGCTGATCGACTTCGAAGGCGGACTGAAAACCTGCCTCAGCGAAATTGCAGCTGAAGCGAAGGTGACGATCGACGGCGAGGAGGCGCTGGCGCTCTATCGCGCCGCGCGCTACGCCGACGATGCCGATTTGTTTCCCGACGATCTCGTGCGTGTCTATCTCGCCATCGCCCCAAAACTCGGTTTGCCGGCCGAAGAGGCCTATGGTCGGCGCCTGCGCGATTCCGCCAGGCAGTGGAAAGCCTTTCCCGACAGCGCGGAAGCCTTGGCGCAGCTGGCCAGCAAATATCGGCTGATCGCCATGACGAACGCCCGCCGCTGGGCCTTCGAACATTTTTCGGCAGAACTGGGGCATCCGTTCCACGCTGCCTTCACCGCCGACGACACAGGCACCGAAAAGCCCGATCCGGCCTTCTTTCACAAGGTCTTCGACTTCGTGGGCGGCGAGAATGCCAGCAAGCACGATATTCTTCACGTGGCGCAGAGCCAGTACCACGATATCGGCGTATCCCGGCAATTGGGGATAACGAATTGCTGGATCCAGCGCCGTCACGCGCAGGCCGGATATGGCGGCACGATCGAACCGGCCGAATTCACCACGCCGGATTTCCACTTCAAATCCATGGCCGAGCTTGCCCAAGCGGTGAAAGCGCTGGAGGCGGCATGATCAGCCGTCATCCTCGTCGCATCCAATAAGAAAAACAGACTGCCAACCAGAAAAAGGGGAATGACATGAACGACAAGATCATGAACTGGACTGCCTCGGATGACGCAATGGTCGAGAACGCCATTCGTCGAGGCGCCACCCGCCGCGAACTTCTCACCATGCTTCTGGCAGGCGGCGTCGCCATGTCGGCGGGCGGTCTGGTGCTCGGCCGGGCATCGAATGCCGTCGCGGCAACACCCAAATCCGGAGGCAATCTGAAAGCAGCCGGCTGGTCGTCCTCGACCGCCGATACGCTCGATCCCGCCAAGGCATCGCTGTCGACGGACTATGTGCGCTGTTGCTCGCTCTACAATCGCCTGACCTTCATCGATAAAGCCGGCGTGACGCAGATGGAGCTCGCCGAAAGCATCGAAAGCAAGGACGCCAAGACCTGGACAGTCAAGCTGCGCAAGGGCGTGACATTCCACGACGGCAAGGAGCTGACGGCCGATGATGTCGTCTTCTCGCTCAAGCGCCATCTCGATCCCGGTGTCGGCTCGAAAGTCGCCAAGATCGCCGCGCAGATGACCGGCTTCAAGGCTGTCGACAAGTCGACGGTCGAAATCACGCTCGCCGACCCGAATGCCGACCTGCCGACCATTCTCGCCCTGCATCACTTCATGATCGTCGCCAACGGCACGACCGATTTCTCCAAGGGCAATGGTACCGGAGCCTTCGTTCTCCAAACCTTCGACCCGGGCAATCGCTCGGTCGTGGTGAAGAACAAGAACTACTGGAAGTCCGGACAGCCTTATCTCGACTCGTTCGAATTCTTTGCGATCAGCGATGATAATGCCCGCGTCAATGCGCTGCTTTCGGGCGACATCCACTACGCCGCTTCGATCAATCCACGCGCCATGAAGCTGATCGACGGCCAGTCGGGCTTTACGCTGTCGAAGACCACGAGCGGCAATTATACCAATCTCAACATGCGCCTCGACATGACGCCGGGCAACAAGAAGGACTTCGTCGATGGCATGAAGTCGCTCGTCAATCGCGAGCAGATCGTCAAGTCGGCCCTGCGCGGCCTCGGCGAGGTTGCCAATGACCAGCCCGTTTCCCCCGCCAATATCTATCACAACAACGATCTGAAGCCGAAGGCCTTTGATCCGGACAAGGCGAAGTTCCATTTCCAGAAGGCCGGCGTGCTCGGACAATCCATTCCGGTGATAGCCTCCGACGCTGCAACCTCGTCGATCGACATGGCGATGATCATCCAGGCGGCCGGCGCCAATATCGGCATGAAGCTCGACGTTCAGCGCGTTCCCTCCGACGGCTATTGGGATAATTACTGGCTGAAGGCGCCGATCCACTTCGGCAACATCAATCCGCGCCCGACGCCCGACATCCTGTTTTCGCTCCTCTATGCCTCGAACGCGCCCTGGAATGAGAGCCAGTACAAGTCGGAAAAATTCGACAAGATGCTCATCGAAGCGCGCGGCTTGCTCGATCAGGCCAAGCGCAAACAGATCTACGCCGAAATGCAGGTGATGATCGCGGAAGAAGCCGGTACCATCATCCCGGCCTATATCTCGAATGTGGATGCGTTTTCGAGCAAGGTGCACGGATTGGAAGCCAACCCGCTCGGTGGCATGATGGGTTACGCAATGGCGGAGTATCTGTGGCTCGATGCCTAGCGGCCGCTGAACCTCCCTGGACGGCGCAAAGTCGTCCAGGGACCTCCGTCTCGCAAACGCCGTTCGTTTCGTAGATCGCCGCAGGAGCATTGCCTTTGAGATCCGAGGTCTCCATTCTTATCCTAAACCGGCTCTTCATCGCGCTCATCACCTTGCTGATCGTGTCATTCGCCGTCTTCTTCGCAACGAGCATGCTGCCGGGAGACACGGCCTCCATCCTGCTCGGCCAGGCGGCGACGCCTGAAGCGGTCGCCGGCCTGCGCAAGGCAATGCATCTCGACGAGCCGGCGATCCTGCGGTTCCTGGAATGGCTGCTGGGCCTGGTAAAGGGCGATCTCGGCACGTCCTACGCAAACAATATGCCCGTTGCGGAGCTGATTGGCCGCCGCCTGCTGGCAACACTGGAGCTTGCCGCCATCACGACGCTCGTCTCGGTGCCGCTTGCACTTCTGCTTGGCATTACTTCGGCCATGCTTCGCGGCTCCTATTACGATCGGATCGTCACGATCATTTCCATCGGCGTCATATCGGTGCCCGAATTCATGGTCGCAACGCTTGCGGTGCTGTTATTCGCCGTCTATCTGCGCTGGCTGCCGGCGCTCTCCTCCATCAGCGAGGCGCATACGGTCTTCGATCTTGTGAAGATCTACGCCATGCCCGTCATCACGCTCACCTTCGTCATCTCAGCCCAAATGATCCGCATGACCAGGGCGGCTCTGATCGAGACGCTGAAGACGCCTTATGTGGAAATGGCCCTGCTGAAGGGCGCCTCGCGCGGCCGCATGGTGTTCAGGCACGCATTGCCGAATGCGCTGGGGCCGATCGTCAACGCAGTCGCGCTGTCGCTCTCCTATCTCGTCGGCGGCGTGATCATCGTCGAAACTATCTTCAACTATCCGGGCATCGCCAAATTGATGGTAGACGCCGTCGCGACCCGCGATCTCCCGCTCATCCAGAGCTGCGCGATGATCTTCTGCCTTGGTTATCTCATGCTGATCACCATGGCCGATATCGTCGCAATCCTCTCAAATCCGAGGCTGCGATGACCACGAACAGCTTGGCTTCCCATACCCCATCCCTTCTCGGCTACAATGTCAGCCTTGTTGGCATCGTAGCTTTTGCCATCATCCTTGGCTGGACGATTGTCGCCCTGTTCGCGCCCTATATCATCCCCTATTCGGTCGGCGATATCGTCGATACCGACTATTTCGGCCCTATAAGCGGACAACTGTGGCTCGGCTCGGACTATCTCGGCCGTGACATGTTCTCGCGCGTTTTGATGGGTGCGCGCTATACGGTCGGCATTTCATTGGCCGCGGTGGCGCTCTGCTGTTTTTGCGGCGTGACGCTGGGCATGATCGCCGCGGTTGTCGGTGGATGGTTCGACACGATCCTGAGCCGGTTTCTTGACGCCTTGAACTCGATTCCAAGCAAGCTTTTCGGCCTGGTCGTCGTCGCCGCCGTCGGCTCGTCCATTCCGGTGCTGATCATCACGCTCGCCGTCATCTATACGCCCGGCGCCTATCGCTTTGCCCGCGCGCTCGCGGTCAATATCAACACGATGGATTTCATCACGGTTGCCCGCACCCGCGGCGAGCGGGTCGGCTACATCATCGGTTCGGAAATTCTGCCGAACATTATCCGTCCCGTTCTGGCGGATTTCGGTTTACGCTTCGTCTTCGTCGTTCTCCTGTTGTCCGGTCTTTCCTTCCTCGGCCTCGGCCTGCAGCCGCCCTATGCCGACTGGGGAGCCCTGGTTCGCGAAAATATCGGCGGCCTGCCCTTCGCAGCACCTGCCGTGATCGTGCCCTCCTTTGCCATTGCCAGCCTCACCATCAGCGTCAACCTGCTGATCGACAACCTGCCGCGCAAGATCAGGGACAGGAGCGCATGACGATGGACAATCTGGTTGAAATCAGAAATCTGAGAGTCGAAGCCAAGACCGACTCCGGTCGCATCGTCGAGATCATCAAGGGCGTCAGTTTCAATATCGCCAAGGGCGAGATTGTCGCGCTCATCGGCGAAAGCGGCTCGGGCAAGACGACGATCGCGCTGACGCTCATGGGGCATGCGCGCGAGGGCTGTCGCATCTCCGGCGGTACGATCCAGGTCGATGGACAGGACATGGCCGCCCTTTCCGAAAACGAACGCTCGAAGGTCCGCGGCACAACAGTCGCCTATATTCCGCAAAGTGCCGCAGCCGCTTTCAACCCGGCGACGAAGATCATGGAGCAGGTGATCGAGGTCACTCGCATCCACCGGCTGATGCCGCCCGAACAGGCGCGCCGGCGCGCGATCGAGCTCTTCCGTGCGTTATCGCTGCCGAACCCGGAAACCATCGGCGAGCGATATCCGCATCAGGTCTCGGGAGGCCAGTTGCAGCGGTTGGCCGCAGCCATGGCTCTGATCGGCGAACCGAAGCTTGTCATTTTCGATGAGCCGACGACCGCGCTCGACGTGACGACGCAGATCGATGTGCTGAAGGCATTCAAGTCGGTCATCCGCACCGGCGATATTGCCGGCGTCTATGTGTCACACGATCTGGCGGTCGTCGCCCAGATCGCCGATCGCATTGCTGTGCTCAAGGGCGGCGAAATCCAGGAGCTGGCGAAAACCGAAGCGGTCCTGACGCAGCCGAGCCATCCCTATACGCGTGAGTTGCTGGCCGCCTTCGAGCCGAAACAGACTGCTCGCGACAGCAAAACAAGCGGGGCGACTGCATCCGTGCTCAGGATCGACAATCTGGTGGCAGGCTATGGCGATATGCAGCCCAACGGCCTGCCGGCGGTTTGTGCGGTTCAATCCGTAAGCCTCGAAGTGGAGAAAGGCAGAAATCTGGGCATCATCGGTGAATCCGGATGCGGAAAGTCGACACTGGCGCGTGCAATCGCCGGCATATTGCCGGCGGTATCAGGCACTATCGGCTTTAATGGCAGCGAGATGAACCGTGCCGCAAAGTTGCGCTCGCGCGATCAATTGCGGGAAATGCAGATCGTCTTTCAATATGCCGACACCGCACTCAACCCGGCAAAGTCGATCGCCGATATTCTCGAGCGGCCCCTGGCCTTCTACCATGGTATGGACCGCAGGACTCGAGCGGCCAAGGTCGATGAGTTGCTCGATATGGTGCGATTGCCCCGAGCGCTTCGCTATCGCTATCCGTCGGAATTGTCGGGCGGACAGAAGCAGCGCGTGAATTTCGCTCGCGCGCTCGCAGCCGAGCCGCGCCTGATCATTTGCGATGAAATCACATCGGCGCTCGATACGGTGGTCGCGGCGGCAATCATCGACCTGCTCAAGGAACTGCAGCGTGAACTGCATTTGTCCTACATCTTCATCAGCCACGATCTATCGGTGGTCGAAGCAATCTGCGACGAGATCGTCGTGATGTATGGCGGCAAGAAAGTTGAGCAGATCACGCGCGAGGCGGCAGATGCGCCCCGCCATCCCTATTCCCAGCTGCTGTTCGGATCTGTTCCCAAGCTTGATCCGACCTGGCTCGACAATCTCGTTCAGGACCCGGAACTCAAGCGCGAATATGGCCATGGCTAGCCGATACAGCCTGGAAATACCGTTGGACACCGCTACATGGGAAACAGGCTGGTCAGGGGCATATGCGCCTTGACGATCGGCGACTTGAGCACCACGAAGCTGAAATACTTGTCGATGCCGATATCCAGGTCGGTCAGGCGCTCCATGATCGTCTGATATTCCCCGATACCTGCCGTCACGAACTTCAGCATATAATCATAGCCACCTGAGACGAGGTGGCATTCGATGACCTGATCGACCTTCTCCACTGCCGAAAGAAAACGCGCGAAGTCGATCTGCCGGTGGTTCTTGAGCGTGACTTCCGTAAAGACTGTCAGCGTCTGACCCAGCTTACCGATATTGATCTGGGCAGAATATCCCTCGATATAGCCTTCCTGCTGCAGTTTCTTGACCCGCATCAGACAGGGGCTTGGCGACAGGTTGACCAGTTCCGCCAATTCGACATTGGTGATGCGTCCGTTCTTCTGAAGTTCGTACAGGATCTTGATGTCGATACGGTCGAGCTTCATCGGCAAATCTTTCCCATATGAGGCAGCATTTTATGCCGCGAATTCTCCAAGATCGAGCATAACACCATGGTTCGTCTTGTCTATTTCATTCTGTACGACTACAGCCGGCACAATCAGCCGCTTGGTTCGTCATGAGCAGAATCTTATGCCGAATGGCGTAGTTGTGCGGCAGCTTCATGTCCGATCATTTCGCTATGCTGTCGGCTCGATAGGAGACCCGCATCCATGCCCGCACCGCTTACCCTTGTCGAAAACACTCCCGAATTGCCGACGTCCGCCGATGTCGTCGTCATCGGGGCTGGGATTGTCGGCGTTTTTACCGCCTATTATCTGGCAAAGCGGGGCCTCAAAGTCGTTCTCCTCGAAAAAGGCCGCGTCGGCGCCGAGCAGTCCAGCCGCAACTGGGGTTGGTGCAGGCAGCAGAACCGCGACGCTCGCGAGCTGCCGATGGCGACGAAAAGCCTCGAGCTCTGGGACCAATTCGCCGCAGAAACGGAAGAGGACACCGGCTTTCGTCGCTGCGGCCTCTTCTATCTGAGCAATAGCGAGGAAGAACTCGCCGGATGGGCACGCTGGCGTGACTTTGCGCGCAGCGTCGGTGTGACCACTCATATGCTCGATAGCGCTGAAGCCAGCGAGCGCGGCAAGGCGACCGGCCGCATCTGGAAAGGCGGCGTCTTTTCTCCCACGGATGGTATTGCCGATCCGGCCAACGCTGCACCGGCGGTCGCTCGCGCCCTGATGAAGCGGGGGGGCTGTCTGCGCCAGAATTGCGCGGCTCGCGGCATAGAGACCGAAGGCGGAAAGCTCTCCGCCGTCGTGACCGAAGAAGGCACGATCAGGACGAGGATTGCCATCCTGTCCGGCGGCGCCTGGGCATCATCCTTCTGCCGACAGCTTGGCGTCCGTTTCCCGCAGGCGTCGATCCGCTCGTCGATCCTTTCGGTCAGCGCCGGCGCCGGCGACCTCCCGGACGCTCTGCATACCGCACATGTTTCCGTCACCCGCAGAGGCGACGGCGGCCATACGCTCGCGATCAGCGGGCGTGGCCGCGTCGATCCCACGCCGCAGACCATGCGCTTCGGGGCACAGTTTCTGCCGATGTTCATTCGCCGATGGCGCGCGCTTTCCCTGGGCGGGTTCGAGGGCTTTCGCAGCGGCCACGAAAACCTGTCGCGCTGGCGCCTGGATCGGCCAACGCCGATGGAGCGGATGCGCATCCTCGATCCGGCGGTCGACAGAAACACGATCCGGCTCACCTATGACCGCGCGGTCGAATTGCTGCCTGCCATCGCAAACCGACGCATTACCGCAAGCTGGGCCGGCTACATCGATTCGACCCCGGACGGCGTGCCCGGCATAGGCGAGATCGCTGCCATTCCAGGCTTCGTGCTGGCCGCCGGTTTCAGCGGCCATGGCTTCGGCATCGGTCCTGGAGCCGGCCACCTGATCGCCGATATCGTCACCGGTGCCACGCCGATAGTCGACCCGAAACCCTATCACCCCGACCGCTTCCTGCAGTCCGCATGGGGCAAGGTGGCCGACTTCTGAAAAGGACCGCCCGTGCTAGACTTCGCCGGCAACCGAACCAGACACTACGGATTTTCCTGATGCAGGCCCGTCAGCTCGAAGTCTTCTGCATGCTCATGCGATCGGGAACGGTGACCGGCGCCGCCGCCATGCTCAACATCACGCAGCCGGCGCTGAGCCAGATCCTGCTGCATGCGGAAGACCAGCTGGGGTTCAAACTCTTCAATCGCGTGCGCGGCAAGCTGGTCCCCACCCGCGAGGCCGAAGAACTGTATCCGGAAGCAGAGCGCATCTTTTCCGAGCTCGGGGCGCTTCGGCGCCGAACGACCGACATGCGCTTCGGGCGGACGGGGCTGATCCGGATCGCCGCAACAACGCCGCCAGCCATGTCGATCGTTCCCAAGGCGCTTCTCGCCTTCAGAACGACCTATCCGGATATCGTCGTCCGATCGCTGATCGCACCGCTGATCAATGTCGTGGATATGATCCGCAATGGCGATGCTCCGCTCGGCATCGTCATGAACAACATTGCGCGGCCCGGCATCGATGTCGAAACGCTCGGATATGCCGAACTCATCTGCATCGTACCGGAGGGACACCATCTTGCCCCGCGCGACAGCATCACATTCGCCGATCTTCAGAACGAGACGCTGATCTCCTACCGCGCTGATACCTTCCCCGGCCAACTGCTTGCCAATGCCGCAGCCTCGGAAAACCAGGCGTTCAATCCCGCAATCGAGATCGATATCTCCATCACCGCCTTGCCTTTTGTCCGCAACGGCTTTGGTGTCGCGATCGTGGATGGTCTGCTGCCGTGGGAACAGTTTCCGGGCCTTGTGCGCCGGCCGCTTCTGCCGCGAAAGACCGTCCCGATCGCGCTGCTGACCAGCCGGGACCGTCCCCTGACGGGCAGCCACCTGACGATGCGCGACTATCTGCGCCAGGCCTGCGCCGGGGCGCTGAAGGATGGCGAAGCCGTGCCGGAGTAAAATCGCGTCGGCATAGCCGAACCGAGCTTGGTCACGTGTCGTCGTCCATCCAGGATCCGATCGGCAGCGGACGAACAGGCGCCTGCTCGCGCAGGCGACCGACCTCGCAAACCGGGATTCCCGCACGCTCCGCAATCAATTCGGCGCCGGTGAGCTGACAAAACCGTCCCTGGCATCGTCCCATACCCACGCGCACCATTGACTTCACCCGGTTTGCCTCACCTCCGGCATAGTCGACGCTCTCACGCAGATCGCCGGCGCTGATGCCTTCGCAGCGGCAGACTATCGTTTCATCGGGAATGGATCGGACCATGCCGGCGGGCCAGGGAAAGGCGCGGGCGATGGCGCGAGCAAAGCGTTCGTAGCGGGCAAGCCGCCGGAGATCCCGTGCCGGATTTGGATAGGGCAATCCCATATCGGCAAGGCAGGCGCTCGCGGCAAGCCGCCCTGCAACTTCCGCGCCATCGGCGCCAAGAATCCGCAAGCCGTCACCGGCAAGATAGACGCCATCGGCAGATCGGCCCATCCGATCCGCCTGCGGCAGCCATTGGGCCCAGCCCGGATCGTAATCGAAACTGCATTGGGCTAGGCCTGCAAGCTGCGTTTCGGCTCTCAGGTGCCAGCCAATGCCGACCGCATCGCATTCGATATGATGGTCGCACCCGCCGGCATCCCGCCAACGAACGGCCACCGGGCCGCCTTTGTCGCTGACGATTTCCGTCAGCGACACCCCTGCGCGATATAGGCGGCCGAGTTTCGCCCGCATCGCCAGACCCCGCAAGACCAGGACCGGCCTTGCCATCATGCCCGGAAGCGCAAGGATCTGGTTTCGAACAGAAGAGGTATCGAGAACGGCCGCAACATTTGCCCCGGCCTTCAAAAGCTGGAACGCAACGAGGGTCAGCAGAGGCCCGGAGCCCGCTAGAACAATCCTTCGCCCCATGGCGACCCCTTGTGCCTTCAGCGCGATCTGCATTGCACCGAGACTATAGACGCCGGGAGCTTGCCAGCCCGGCAGCGGCACCAGCCGGTCGGTCGCGCCGGTTGCGAGTATCAGCCTGTTATAGGCGAATTCCCGGCGGCCGGCGGGCGTCAGCACCTGCAGCATATTGTCGGCGAGCGCCATCGCTGAACTTCGAGCATAATATTCGACCTCGCCGCGAGCCACCATGCGATCGAAGACAGAGTGAAGGGCAAGGGCTTTGCCGGCTTCCGATCCATAGAGCTGCTGGGCTGACCGCGTAAAGCTCTCCGGGGGACGGCGATATATCTGGCCGCCGGCCCTCATTCCCTCATCGATGACGACGGGCCGGATACCGGCTGCCATAAGAAGCTCGGCTGCGCGTATGCCCGCCGGACCGGCGCCGACAATTACCGTTACTTTCCGTTCACCCGCCATCGTCATGGCCAGCCTCCGGGCGCTTGTGTCATCAGGGACATGCCATTGCCGACGAAGGTCGAACAGGCGCGCAGGCGGGTTCCATCCTGTTGCCAGACCCAGCAGTCCTGGCAGGCACCCATCAGGCAGAAGCCCGCCCGCCCTTCCGGCCCGAATTCGGATTGCCGAAGAGTGGGAGAAAATATCAGCATGGCCGTCAGTACCGTGTCGCCGGCCAGTGCTTCCCGTTCGATGCCGTCGAGCAGGAAGCGGACAGGCGCACGGCCCTGTTCGGCGAGGCGGACGATGCGCCCCGTTTCTCCAGGCGGACGCGCACCCTTGCTCATTCGGCCGCCTCTTTGATTTGAAGACGAACTTCCGGCATTTCCGGGAACCGGGCGCGAACATCGGCAAAAGCCGCGGCAACGCCTTCACGTCCCGCACGTCCCTTCATTCGGCGGAAAATCTCCGTCTTGGTGAAGAAGCGCCAATGGATGGGAAGACAGGCAAGAATATCGGTGAGCAGGTTGTAGGCTGCGGGTGTCCACTGCGCCTCGTAGCCGTCTCGCTCCGCGCCATAATGGAAATGGGCGGTTGGACTTGTGCGCGATACCCTGAGACGGGACGTTTCGGCTTCGTCCACCTTGCCGTCGCGAATGACCACGCCATAATCCCGCTCGGCCGCTTCCAAGGAAACATAGCCGCGCTCCACATCCCGCAGCACGCGCCAGTCCTCGCGCTCAAGTGGATTTCCGCGGCCGCCGCCCCCGGCCGAACGGATCTCGAGCACATCTCCCGGCTGCAGGACAGCGGTATCGATGTTGCCGAGGCGACGAAAGTCCTCGCGCCCGGGGTTCAATACCATATCGGAGAGCCCTGCCGCCTTGCCGCCGAGCAGCCCCCAGGGGCGGAAGAAGCTGCGGTCGCGGTTGCGGGCCGTGATACGGCTCCCGGGCGCGAACACGCGGAACGCCATTTCGGTCGCGAGCCCCCCACGCCAGCGGCCGGCACCGCCGCTGTCTCTGGCAAGCCCGTATTTGACGAACTCGATCGGTACTTCGGTTTCCGTGATTTCGATCGGCGTATTCTTCAGATAGGCAGCATCGGCGCCCGAACCGTTGGTCCCATCGCGATGCGGCATCCCGCCGCCGCCGCCAACCACCGGATTGACGGCGGCGATCACGCTGCGGCCCGTCCGTTCGTCAGTGGTCATGACGTTGACGATGCAATTGTTGCCGGCCGGCGCGGCAGGCAGCAATTCGGGAACCGCCTGGCAGAAGGCGCCGAAGATCACGGACCGCAGGCGCGCGCAGGTGAGCGAACGCATGCCGACAGCAGCCGGCGATACCGGATTGAGAACGCTCCCCTGCGGCGCGATGCAGGTAAAGGGACGGGTCAGGCCCGTGTTGAGCAGGATCTTGGGGTTCAGCGTGTAGAGAATATAATAGACGCCGACCAGCAGCATGGTGTGGCGCGGATCGCCGCCAGAGGGAACGTTGAGCGACGAGCCGAGCTGCGGATCGGATCCGGTGAAATCGAGGATCGCCTCGTCGCCCCTGATCGTCAACGTCAGCTTCAGGCGGCAAGGATTGGCCTCGACGGAATCCTCGTCGGCATAATCGACGAATTCCCAAGTGCCATCCGGCATTGCCCGCAGGAGATCGCGCGCCTGCGCTTCGGCGTGATCGAGAAGCACGTCTGCGCCTTCGAGAAATGCCTGCTTGCCGAATTTCTCGACCATGGCCAGGATCTTGCGCTCACCGGTGTTGAGCGCCCCGACGAGCGCCTTGATATCGCCGATATTGAGGTCTGGTTTGCGGACATTCGTGGTCATGATTTTCAGGATGTCTTCGTCGAAGATACCTTCATTGACCAGCTTCATCGGCGGAAATCGAATGCCTTCCTGATGGATCTCGGTCAGCGCGCGCGACAGGGAAGCCGGCACGGCACCGCCCATGTCGGTGTTGTGGATATGCCCGCCGGTCCAGGCAATGATCTCGCCGTCATAGAAAACCGGTTTCCAGAGATGCGTGTCCGGCGCATGCGTGGCCACGAAGCAGGAATAGGGATCGTTGGTAAAGGCAACGTCGCCCGGCTTGTAGTCCCCGATCATTTCGATGGCTCGGGTATAGGTAAGCCCGGGATACCATGTCGCGCCGAGGCCCATCGGAACGCCGAAGGTTTCGCCCTTGCGATTGATGAGCATAACGGTGAAATCCTCCGTCTCCTTGACGAAGGCCGAATGGGCCGTCCGCTGCAGCGTATAGGCCATGTTTTCGGCGGCAGCCCTGGTATGGTTGGCAAACACTTGAAGGTTCGAACGGTCGAACATGGGCCACTACTCCGAAAAGGTGAGATGAAGGTTCTGGTGGCGATCGATCGTCACCTGCGTGCCGGCGGGAATGGCGAAGGTCGTATCGTCCTGGGCCACGACGGCAGGGCCGCTGAACCGGCCGCCTGGACGCAGCTGGTCCCGCCGGTATAGTCCGATCCATTCGAACGCCTTGCCGGTATAGACCGGTATTTCGCGCTCCGGTTCGGCCATCCCGGCAATCTCTTCGAGACCGACGGTCGTTTGCAGCGCCGGTCCGGCGCCGATCGCGGACAGACGGAGATTGACGATCTCGATCCTGCCGTCCCGGTCGGCAAAATCATAGAGGCGAGCGTGCATGGCATGGAACGCCTCTTCCATTGCGGCGAGATCGCCTTCCGCCACCCAGGCCGCCCGCAGCGGAACCTCGATTTCAAAGCTTTGGCCGACATAGCGCATGTCGGCGGAAATCCGCAGCTCGGCAGGCCCCTTATGGCCTTGCTTGATGAGCCAGCTTCGCCCTTCATCCGACAGCGCCTCCGAAGAACCGCGCAGCAACGGCAGGGCTTCCGGCGACAGATGCGTGAAGACCGTCTTGATGAAGTCGCCGCGCAGATCCGCGACCAGACCGCCGAGTGCCGAAACCACGCCCGGACGCGGCGGCCCGATGACTTTTGCCATGCGGAATTCGCGAGCCAGGAACGCGCCCAGCATGGGGCCACCGCCACCGAACGGCATGAGGGTAAACTCCCGCAAGTCGACTCCAGCACGCGACGCCAGCTTTTCCACCTCGACGAACATCTCCGAGATCGCGATGTCGAGAATGGCCTGGGACACCTCTTCAACCGAGCGCCCGATACGCTCGGCAAGCGTTGCGACGGCCGCGCGCGCCAGCCCGACATCGATCCGCAACTGACCGTAGGCCATCTCGCTGTGCCCCAGCCAGCCGCAGACCGCCATGGCATCGGTCACGGTCGCTTGCGTGCCGCCCCGGCCATAACAGGCGGGACCAGGCGTCGAACCGGCTGATTCCGGCCCAACCCGCAAGATGCCATGGGCGTCCACGCTGGCAATGGAACCACCGCCGATGCCGATGGAACTGACGGAGACCGAAGGGATGTGAAGCGGAAACTCGCCGATCAGCTCGCCCGTCCCGAATTGCGGCTCGCCATCGATGATCAACGCGAAGTCTGCCGAGGTGCCGCCGATATCGAGGGTAAGAACATGTTTCTCACCGGCAAGGCGCGCCAGCCAGGCGGCGCCGATCACGCCCGAGGCCGTGCCGGAAAGCAGCATCTGAACGCAGGAGCGCTTTCCTTCGGCCGCGTTCATCACGCCGCCATTCGATTTCGTCAACAGGGCCGGCGCCTTCACTCCGCGCGATGCGAGCTTGTCTTCGAGAGCCGTCAGGTAGCCCGAAACCCTCGGATGGACGTAGCCATTGAGGATCGCGGTCGTCGTCCGCTCGTATTCGCGAATGACGGGCCACACCTCCGAGGATGTGAAGACGAAGAGATCGGGTGCGAGCTTTTCGATTTCGTTCTTGACCGCGGTTTCCTGGGCATCGTCGCGCCAGGCATGCAGAAAGGATATGACGATGCCCGCTGCGCCCTTGGCCTTTGCCGCTGCGACCGCGGTGGCAACCACCTTCATATCCGGCGCTTGTACTTCGCTGCCATCGGCCCGCAAGCGAGCGGGGATGCCGAAGATCATGTCCCGTGCGATCAGCTGTTCCGGCCGCGAGCAGAAGAGAGAATAGACGTCAGGCATTCTCAGCCGAGCGAGCTCGATGACATCTTCAAAACCGGCATTCGTCAGGAGCGCAAGCGATACGCCGCGTCTCTGAATGACGGTGTTGATACCGACCGTGGTGCCGTGAACGAAGCGACTGATCGCCTCCGGCGCCAATCCCTCGCGCTCGGCAAGCAACGAAAGCCCGGTCATCAATTCCGCACCCGGATCATCGGGTGTGGTCAGCACTTTCAGCGAAGCAATGCGGCCGGAGCGGCTTTCCAGGGCGCAGAAATCGATGAAGGTGCCACCGATATCGACACCGATCTTCCAGTCCTGCTGCGAAGCCTCTGCTGCTTGCCTTGCCGCATCCGTCATGTCCGTTCCTTTCCTTTGCCTGTGACGAAACTGGCATGGACGGATCGGCAAGGTCCAAGAGCGAAAATGCTAGAGGTCATAAGCCGGACTTATGCTCTGACGATCGGCAAAACCCATAGGCCGGACTTATAGGCGTAGCGTAATCCCGACTTTGACAGCGGCAAGCTGGCTCGGACAAGGTGGAGGTTGTTTTCAGCCTCTGGAGATCCTCGATGGACGCTATCGTGCTGGGCGGCGGGCTCATGGGAGCCGCCTCTGCCTTTTTTCTCGCCCGGCGCGGCGTCCGCGTGACGCTGATCGAACGCAACCGGGTCGGGAGCGGCGCCACGGTGGCGTCATTCGGCAACATCAGGCGAAGCGGCCGATATATTCCGCAATTGCCGCTTGCCCACCGCTCGCTCGCTCTGTGGCGACAGGCCGAGGCCATGCTCGGCCGCGACGTCGAATTCCGCGCGACGGGCCACCTGCGGCTGGTATTTAGCCAGGAAGGACTAGTGGCGATGCGATCCTTCATCGAGGATGCCCGGCCATGGGGACTGGAGCTGGAGGAGCTGACCGCAAAGGAAGTACGGTCGCGCTTTCCTGGTCTTGGTCCTGAGGCGATCGCCGCATCCTTTTCGCCGAACGATGGAAGCGGCAACCCGCGTCTGATCGCACCCGCCTTTGCGAGTGCTGCCCGAAAGCTAGGCGCCAATATCGTCGAAAATGTCGGCATCGGGGCCATCAGAAAACGTGCCTATGGATTTCAGGTCGAAACGTCGAAGGGCTCGCATGAAGCCTCGATGTTGCTGAACACGACGGGTGCCTGGGGTGCGCGGGTCGCGAGCCTGTTCGGAGAGAGGGTTCCGATCGTTGCCAAAGGCCCGCAAATGGGAGTGACCGAACCTCTCCCCCATCGCATTCTCCCGGTCGTCGGTGTATGGGCCCATGATCACGGCGGTGGCTACCTGCGGCAGGTGGAACGAGGCAACATCGTCTTCGGTGGCGGCGCCGAGCGCACCGACGTTTCACTCGATACCGGCCACGCCAGGGCGGACCCGGCGCGCTTGCCGGGCCAGCTTCGTTCTCTGCTGCCGATCTTGCCGGCGCTGAAACAAGTTGCCGTGATACGCACCTGGTCGGGTTGCGAGGGCTATGTCGAGGACGGTCTTCCGGTGATGGGACGGTCATCGACGACACCGGGGCTCTTCCACGCATTCGGTTTTTCCGGCCACGGCTTCCAACTCGGACCCGGTGTTGGCGACGTCATGGCGGAAATCATGGCGACAGGGAAAACAGATATTCCGCTGCAGGACTTTCACATCGAACGCTTCGGCAAGTGGAATTGACTTCCAAGCCGACGCAGTTGACCGTTATTCCCACCGCGGGGTAGATGCCGTCTTCGACCATCGACGCTCGGATTTCGAGGCTCGTCAGGTTCCTTCCAAGTTGAAAGCTCCCTGCGCCGACCTTCAGGCTGCCGCAGGGAGCTTATCGTTCATTACTTCGCGATCTTCTGGTCGAGGAAGCTGCGGATCAACGGCGCCATCTCATCCAGCTTGTCTTCCAGCGCGAAATGTCCGGTGTCGAGCATGTGAATTTCGGCCTCGGGAAGGTCGCGAAGATAAGGATGCGCACCTTTTTCCGGAAAGATCTGGTCGTTCTTGCCCCAGACGATGAGGGTCGGCGGCTTGCGTTCGCGGAAGAATGCCTGGAATTGGGGATAGAGGGGCAGATTGGTGCGATAGTCGTAAAACAGGTCGAGCTGGATATCCTTGTTGCCCGGCCGGTCGAGCAGCGCCTGGTCGTGAACCCAATTGTCGGGGCTGATCCGCGTCAGATCTTTGACACCATCGGTATACTGGAATTTGGTCGTTTCCGGTGCAACGAGAACAGAAAGCGCGTCCCGGTCCTTCTTGGCCCCCGACTTCCAGTAGGTGCGGATCGGGTTCCAGAAATCGCGAATGCCTTCGTCATATGCGTTGCCGTTCTGGACAATCAGTCCGGTGACGCGATCCGGATGCTTGAGCGCCAGCCGGTAGCCGACCGGTGCGCCGTAATCCATGACATACATCGAATACTTGGCGGCACCGAGCTTGGTCAGCAACGTATCGACGATATCGGCATAGTGTCCGAACGAATATTCGAACTTCGTATGATCGGGTGCGTCGCTCTGGCCGAAGCCCGGATAATCAGGGGCGATGACCCGGTAGCGGTCAGCAAGCAGCGGGATCAGGTTGCGGAACATGTGAGACGATGTCGGAAAGCCGTGAAGCAGGACGACGACGGGGCCGTCTGCGGGGCCTGCTTCCCGATAGAACACGTTCACGCCATCGATCTTTACGGAGCGATAGTGGACCGTCGCAGGTACCTGCTGAACGATTGCGGGTTTTTCGGCAAAGGCGATCGTGGCGGAAGCGGGGGCGAAGATGCTGGCGGAAGCGAGAAGCAGGGTGACAAGAGCGCGGGCCATGATGTTTCTCCTCAGTGGGGGTGACAGGCTTATTGCCTGCAGCCAACATCGCTCTTTCACCGGGAGACGAGAATGCATGTAATTGGAAAGAGATTGTTACAGTGACCGATATGAATTCCAGTCGAGGTAGAAGCATTTCCACCGCCGACGATTACGCAGGCTGACTGTCGAAAATTCCTCGACCAGCAGGTCGATGAGCATCCCAACTTGACGCGCGGGATTTTCGCCCGGGCACCTTCGATTGGCGGATCGCTTTCCAACCCCGTTGCCATATAGGGGTCAATTAAGAAGCCTGTTCTCGCGGAGGCTAGCCGAAGCCATATCAACAAATGTCCGGACCTTCGCAGGAGCATGCCGGCCCTCGGGATGCAGTATGTGAATGGGCATGGGCGGTTCTTCATACTCGCTGAGTATGATCTGTAACTCTCCTGCCATGAGTGCGGGTCCAATCTGGTAGTGAAGAACTCTTGTGAGGCCCCATCCCTCTCGTGCTGAATGTATAGCAGCTTCGTTGGTATTGCATTGCAGAACCGGATCAACCGTCACACGCTGATCATCGGCAAACCGCCACTCAGGCGATGCCCAAGCGGCTGTCGATGCAGCAATGCGATGGTCTTTGAGATCGGCTGGCGATTGCGGGACACCGTAGCGCTCGAAATACTTGGGCGAGCCACACATCACGCGGCGAACAGTTCCCACCTTGATAGCGGTAAGGCCTGAATCCGGGAGATGACCAATGCGAATGGCCACGTCGATCCCTTCATCCACGATATTGACAGGCCGATCGACGAAAAGCGTTTTTGCCTTCATCGTGGAGTATGTGTCGAGATAGTGCGTCACGATCGGGAGGACGTACATCTGACCAAATAAAACCGATGCTGTGAGGTAGAGAGTCCCTGTCGGCGTGGCGTACGAACCGCCGGCCGCCGCCTCTGCCTCTGCTATATCGGCCAGTATCCGCCGACAATCGTCAAAATAACGCGCTCCCGCTTCAGTCATCTTCACTGAACGGGTTGTTCGGACGAAAAGACGAGCCCCGATGAGATTTTCCAGAGAAGCGACGGCACGAGTGACAGCTGGAGCGCTCATGAACATCTGGCGAGCGGTATCTGCGAAACTCTCGGTTTCAGCAACCTTCACAAAAATCCGCATCGCCTGCCAACGGTCCATCCGTTCCCCCAAAGCACTTGTGTTTCCAGGACTTTAAGGGCTCGAAACCGAAGCCTCAAGTGGCATCGCGCCAAACATTAGGGTTCATTGGGTTGGCGCGGATGGCTTGAGCAATGCGTTCTATTTCCGCACAGGCTTCCACGGAAAGGCCAGCGTATAATGCGCGCTGGCGGCTTTCCTGGCGGGCATCCAGCGCAAGCGAGACCGCGATCGAGGTCTTGAAATCGAAGCTGGAGCCTTGCCTAGCAACATCCATCTCGGCGCCGGTCATACCCAAGGCGCGACCGGCTTCCTCCTGTTTGGCGAGTAAGGACGGGCTGGCGCTTGTCGCGGTAAGAGCAAGCTCTATCGAGAGCCTTACCCGTGGATCGATTGACGAGCCGGCCATTTTTCCATCCTCTCGGTCGGCCGCCTAAAAACCAAAATCGCTCAGCCCTGGATGGTCGTCCGGTCGGCGGCCCAGCGGCCAACGAAACTTGCGATCCGCTTCGGCGATTGGGTGCTCGTTGATGCTCGCGTGGCGTTCGCGCATCAGGCCATCCTCGGCAAATTCCCAATTTTCATTGCCATAGGCGCGGAACCACTGGCCGCTGTCGTCGCGATATTCATAGGCATATCGGACTGCGATGCGGTTGCCGGTGAAGGCCCACAGCTCCTTGATGAGGCGATAATCGAGTTCCCTGTTCCACTTGCGGGTCAGGAAGGCCTCGGCCTCAGCGCGGCATTTTGCAAATTCGACGCGGTTACGCCAACGCGTATCGAGCGTATAGGCAAGCGCCACCTTGGCGGGATCACGACTGTTCCAGCCGTCTTCGGCAAGGCGGACCTTTTCGATGGCACTTTGTTCGGTAAATGGTGGGAGTGGCGGACGGGACATTGAATGACTCCTCTGGAGCTGGTGTGAGAAAGGCGCGGAATAAGGGATGGCACAGCTGATGCCGCCCTTACTGTCGTGTCATGCAGCGGGCGGTACGCTGGCCGCAGCAATCCAGGTTTTAAACGGCGAGCTGCAGGCCGCCTTCCTGTTCGGCGGGAACGGCGCAGCAGAGCAGGACTTCATCGGCGCCGATCTTCGCCGTGGGCTTCTTGACGTAGGCGACGGCACCCTTGACGAGCTTGATCCGGCACGTCCCGCAATTGCCTTCCCGGCAACTGAACTCGGGCTCGAGGCCACGCGCCTCGGCAAATTCCAGGAGAGTGCCGGAACCAGGCGTCCACCGAGCTTCTTTCAAGGAATTCGCGAACACGACCGACACCGGTTTTTCCGATGGCTGCGCGCCGGGAGATACAGCAGCGACCTTGGAATCCCCCGTGCGGATCAGCGACGACGGACCGAAGGCTTCAGCCTGGATGCGATCGTCAGCGATGCTGTAGCTTCGCAGCCCGTCGTAAAGGGCCTGCGTGAACTGGGCAGGACCACAGAGATAGAAGTCATAGTCGTTGAAGGGAAGGAATCGCGTCAGCATCGCCATATCGATCCGCCCTGCGGCGTCGAAGTCCCTGCCCTCTTCAGCATCCGTCGTGTCACTGAGGATCCTGATTAATCGCACGACGCCCTTCGCCGCATCGATTAAGTCGGCGATCTCGTTGTCGAACGGTCGATCAGCCTTCGAGCGAGCCGCGTAGAACAGCGTGACCGGACGGATACGCTGCTTGCGAAGCCCTTCGTATACGACGTGCCGAAGCATCGCGAGCAGCGGCGTAATGCCGACGCCTCCTGCAAGAAGAACCGCTGGGCGGATCGAGCGGGCGTCGATGGTGAACTCGCCGGCCGGCGCACGCGCCTCGATGACATCGCCGACGGCAACAGTGTCGTGCAAGAACTGCGACACCCTACCGTCTCGCTTGACGCTGATGCGATAGATACCGTCGGACGGCGCGACCGAGAGCGTGTAAGTCCGAATGGTCGACTTTTCTTGGTCCGGCAGCTTCAGCCGGATCGGGAGGTGTTGACCGGCTTTGTGCGGCAGCAATCCCACCCCGTCATCTGGCTGCAAATGGAAAGATTTGATCGTCGCGCTTTCATCGACGATCGCGGTGATCCTCATTGGCCGCCAGGTTGCGGAAATCTCTGTGGCGTGGAGACGATCGGCCGCTTGCTGCCAGTTCCCTGTCATCAGAGAGCTCGGCGACCAGCCGTCCTTCTGAAAAGCCCATCTCAACGCCAGTGCATTACGGCGACGAACGATACGTGTCGGCTTGAATGCCCAAAGCCGTTCCGCGCCCTGGAAGGCGGCGATCTCGGGTGAATCGAAAATGACTTCGGCATTCCCCGTCATCTGCAGCATGTCGCCCGTTTTGAAATCGACGAAGAGAAGTCCTGCCCTTCCATTGAGAAGGATATTGCCGAGCGTTGCGAAGAAGAGATTGCCGTCGAAATCCGGGATCGTCAGGACACCGTCGTCACCGACACGAACAAAGCCCGTATTCCCGCCGCGATGGGACACGTCCACCTGTCGTCTCTCCTTGCGGTCGGCATAGGAGGCAACGAAGAACGCGTCAGCTCCGCGGATCGTCGCACGGGCCGCCTCGTCCAGTTCGATCAGATCCTCCGACGTGCCTGCAAACGGCTCTCCCGGCTGGCGCTCGAACGAGAAATCCCGCAACTGAATGTAGCGCGGACAATTTCCGAAACTTTGGTCGACATCGACGCGGAAGCCGCCGTCGATCGTTGAAACAAATCCATTCATGCGGTTTCGGCGACGCGTGTGCATCTCTATGCCGAGGAGGCCGATCGGCAGACCATCCGCCATCCCTTCGCTCGCAGGATCACTTGGATCTCTTGTCGCTGCGATCTCGAGCACCACAGGCGACGGTGACGACATGAACCCTGGTTGACCTTCAATGAACGTCGCCCAGGCGTCGCCGCGACTATCGACACTTCCAAGGACGATGAAGGGAAGCTGGGCATAGAAATCGCGGTGCTGGTCCGGCATGAAATCGCGCACGACGCGCTGCCCCACAGAGGCCATCCGCTCCTTCATCCCAAGTTTCTCCTGGATAAAGATCTCGCCTTCATGCCATGTCGGCAACTTCGTGAGGTTCATGGACATCTGCGTTCTCCGGAAACGGGAAAATTCGGGCGCGCCGGCCGGCACACCCGATATTGTTGGGATCATGCGGCAAGGCCGACCGGCGTCCGGGCGAAATCGACAAAGCCGGGAAGGGTTTCGACCCGGTGCAGGAGAGCCTTCACCGCCGGATACCCGGCTAGATCGACATTTCCTTCGGGAGCGCGTGCCACGTAGCTGTAGATCGCGATGTCCGCGATGGTGGGACCCGAGCCGACCAGCCACTCACGGCCTTGGAGGTGATTGTCGATCCGGCCGAGGATGGTATGCGCGCGGCCAATCACTTCTTCCGGATTGAATTTGGCGCCGAACACCGTGACCAGTCTCGCCGCGGCCGGACCGTAAGCGATTTCCCCCGCAGCGACTGAAAGCCACCGCTGAACGTCGGCCGCACCCTTCGCGTCTTCGGGAAGCCATGCAGTCTGACCGCTCTTCTTGGCGAGATAGACCAGGATCGCGTTGGAGTCCGAGATGAAGACATCGCCATCCGCCAGGACGGGAACCTGACCGAACGGGTTCATTTCCAGGAAGTCGGGCTTCTTATGAGCGCCCGATTTGAGATCGACTTCGACGAGTTCGTGGGGGAGCCCAATCAGGGAAAGGAACAGCCGGGCGCGGTGGGAATGTCCCGATAGCGGATGGTGATAGAGTTTCATGTGATCGCTCCTGGATCTTGGGCCGGGTCCATTCCCGATCCGTAATCGCAAGATGCAACGAACGATCAGCAAGCTGAATAATCATGTTTGGCAGTTCACTATTCCACCGCGTGCAATAGTGGTTCCCTCGCTCCGACGTGCATTTCCATGGGAACTCCGCTGCTTCGTAAACCGTAGCGTCCAGCAGATTTATATCCAGATCGCTAAATCAAATGGGATTTCCATCTCGAATGCCTGGAGGGTGGCTGCGCGGCTCGCAATGGGCCCAACGACCGAGGCACCATGCTCTTGAAGGTCATCCACTACGTCATCGCGAGAATGAAATCATCCTCCGCAACGAGCACATGCTTTCCGTCAATCGGGTTACCCAATGCCATTCATGTCCTCCGGAAAACCGGATCACTCACCGACTGCACCATGTTTTGGCGATAGCGCTTCCCTTATTTCGTCTTATGCCGGCGTTTCGTCGCTGGCTTGATCGGCTCTGCCTCAGGCTGCGCCAATCGAAGCGCGCGGAGTTTCTCGGTCTTTTTCTCTCGATCGGCATTTTCGGTGGCCGTGATCTGCTTGGCCGCTGTGTCAGTCGCCGATGCCTTATCCTGAAGAGTTTGCCTACCCTGTTTGAAAAATTTCTCTTTTGTGACGGTCATAATGTTTCCTGGTGATCGATGGCAGGGATATCAGCGCGACTGTGCGACCCTCTTCTTTGGGGCGGGAAGAAGCCCTTCTCGCTGCGCGCGTTTGCGGGCAAACTTGAGACTGCGCCTGATGGCATCGGCCTTTTTTCGAGCGCGCTTTTCCGAAGGCTTCTCGTAAGCTCGACGAGCCTTCATTTCGCGGAAAAGCCCGTCCCGCTGCATCTTCTTCTTCAGGACGCGCAGCGCCTGATCGACGTTGTTATCTCTGACGTCTACTTGCAAGATTGCTCTTTCTGTTATCGTTTTCTGGCGCTGATTGCTATCGAATGAACCCAGCCGGAAGGCTTCGCGCCCGATGGGAAACCGATGTTCGGTGGTAGCGCCGGCGATGCTTCGACATCGATGTCAGTGTGGAGAACGCGTCGTTCGAACTTCTCGCCTTCAAACCGCACTCGATATTGCGCGGCACCGTCTGCTTCCGGTGAGTACGATATGATTTGACACCTCCCGAGAGGGCCGGAGTTCCCAAGAATACCACGTTTCAAGATGATCGTGTCACCAATCCGGTATCGCGGGTTCTGCATGCCGTTCTCCTTTTTAGGCAAAATAAAAGGCCGGGCGTTACCCCGACCTCTCAGCATCATCCGTTCGCACTGCCAGTACATCCGTGGTCAGCGCGTGCGAATGACAAATTCAAGCCGCCTGGAGATTATCGGCGGAGCTCTTGCCGGACCTGCCGTCCTGCACAATGTCGTAGCGGATCTTCTGCCCATCGCTGAGCGAACGCATTCCGGCTCGCTCGACGGCTGAAGCATGCACGAAGACATCCGTGCTGCCGTTGTCGGGTTGAATGAAGCCGAAGCCCTTGGCGGTATTGAACCACTTGACGGTACCAGTGTTCATAACGATTTCCTTTCAAAGCAATCGTTGTTGTTCCCGCGTTACCTTGCGAGATTAGATCGATTTTTTGAGAGGGAATCCGAGGAGGAGCGATAAGCTCCCAGCCGACATCACAAGCAATGGTCGATAGGCAACATATAAGCTCAATTTTTGATTTTACAATGAGAAACTTTTTAAGTGAGAATTGCGTAGGAGTTCTCTCCTTGTCGCAACCAATCGCTGGGACCAGGCAATGACGCCGGTAACAAGGAACATGCAGAAAGCTCTGCGATCAACTGCGGGCACCATTCTAACAGCATGGCATGCCGTCACGGCACCTCGACCTAAGGCTTTTACCGCTGTTCCACAAAAGCAATGCAGACATCGCTGACGAGACCCATATTGCTGCGACCCGAAGTTTTCGAAATACATAAATTAATAATTTATAAAAATTATGAAACTTTTCCAAAGAACCGTGATATCGTGCCCACTCCATAGAAAATAATTATAACAAGGAGCGAACATGAAAAATAGTATTTTATCCAACACACTCCACCGGTTGACACGCATGCTGATTGAAACTTCCGTTTTGGTCGCTGGAACCGCTGCCATTTTGAGCATCAGTCTCCCATCAGTT
The DNA here is from genome assembly GCF_014193575.1 of Rhizobium sp. BK289. Lineage (NCBI taxonomy): Bacteria > Pseudomonadati > Pseudomonadota > Alphaproteobacteria > Hyphomicrobiales > Rhizobiaceae > Rhizobium > Rhizobium sp. BK289. The sequence continues at coordinate 34,378 of NZ_JACHZO010000004.1, read as the reverse complement.
CACCTTTGGATATGATCATGCTCAAACATCCAAAGCATTTCACCTGCCCAATTCGCGAGAAGACTGAAACAGTCTTCCGGCCGATTACCACCGGGGACGTCGCCAGACGGCTCGAAAAGGCCGAACTTCTTAAAGCCCTGAGGATAGAGCGCGATCGCCCTATACGCCCTCAAACTATCCGCTAAGGAACGCATGAACGGGATAACGGTCCGTATTGCATGCTGCCGCGGCAACGGACGCGGTATGCGCAGTCGTTGGTATGACGCTTGCCATTTAAACCAAACGAAAGTGGTGTGACGTTTGTGCCGCTGGCGGATCACGCAGGCACACGGTTGGAGAAACTGCCGCTCGCGGTCGCATAGGTGCGGCCAGTCAGGGCTCCAACCCATGACCCTCTGCTTAAGCTTCTTGAAGACAACATCAGAAGACATTCGGAAGTTCGCTTAGTCTCTACGACCAGCCGAAACGGCCTCTACTGCGCACCGCATAAGAGAAATTGCGAGGCCCTATTTCAGGAAATAAGAGTGCCAGCGGAGCAAGATGGCAGTCCCAATCAGGATGACAAGGAATGCCGGCGGCAGAAGGACGACACACTGTAGCCAGACGCCGAAGAGCGAGTCCGCTTGCGCATGGTTTGGCTGAGCGGGATCGTAGAGGATCGCCAGCCGGGATCCGGGCGCATATTGCTGAGAGCTTGAACCGACGCCGGATGTGAACGACACCTCCCGGCCATCCGTCGTGCGAAAGGTGAACCTCGGATAGTACATGACCCCGTAGCTGGTATTGCGCTCGATAGCACCCTCGAAGGTGGCCTCAGTCCGTTGCGCCTGCATCACGAAACCCAGGCTGTGCACGAAGGACAGGATGCCAGGCACCAGCAGGAGTAAGCCGATTGCCAGCACGATACGGCCGCCCTTCTGAACACGTACGCGATGCTGATCGTCGATGGTCATCCGGCTCCCTTCCTAGCGAAATTTTACCGCGAAGCGGGTGATGGGCGCCCCAACTCCGATGAATGAAACCATCCATTCACTCCCTTTGCTTGACCAAATCGCCGACTTTTAGCCAGCCGCATCCAGCCGTAGCGAACGCAATGCCTGCGAACTTACATCTGCGATAGAGGGGCACCAGCGCTCCATGCTCGCCTATACCATCATCTCTCTTAATGTGCGTAAATCCAGCGAAAGCGGTAAACCGTGGTTCTGGTCAGCCCCTGGATAACAAGGTCGGTTGCAGGCCAAGGAAAACGCAACGAAATCGCCGCTCGCGCGCGATGGATTCCTAACGGAAAGGTGAGTTGAATGGCGAAATGGGAAGCAAATGACTTCGGCCCTGAAAGCATTGTCCTGGACTCCGACAAGCGGTTGCGAGCGGTCACCGCTGACGAGTTGGGAAATCAGATAGTTCGGATCAATCGGCTTTGCACGATTTTGTCCCGCGTTCTCTCTGCGGCGGAAATAGCCGTGACGGACCGCGAACGCATCTGGACGGAGATTGAAGCGTTTCAGGATCAGAACTTTGAAGCGTACAAGGACCTGCTGGGGCGCGAGGCCACGAGGGGACCTTAAGCAGCTCATCTTTCGATCCCAACTGCTGGAAGTCGGGTGAAGCCGACGAAGGCGGTTTCCGGACTTTCGGCATGAGGATCGGCCGCGACCGCGCGGAAGACAGGCTGCGCCGCAAAGGCGATCATCAATACGGGTGGTGAACGCTGACTGATGTGTGGCTGAGCGGTTTTCAAGGCTCATCGACACGCTGAAGCTCGAAGAAATAGATCCGCTCGTCACCCCTGATCGTCATCGCACCCATGAGCCTCAGCTCATCGAGCCGGCGAAAATAATCGACGATCGGTTGAGCGTCATAGACCATGGCAGCACTTTCGATACCGTCAAACGGCAGGGTTTTCAGGGCTGCGACCGGCCCGTTCGCCCGAAGCCGGCGCTGCAGATAGGAAAACAGGTTCCTCGCCATGCGAGTCCGGCCGAGCTGATCGAGACGCAGAGCCCAATGAAGCGGTATATATTTCGGATCAATTGCCGTGAGACGGTGTTCGCCTGAGCGAAACAGCAAGGCGTCGGCGCGCATATTGGGCATGAAGCGCTTGCCGTACCAGCCGAGATTTTCGAGCACGCCGTCAAATGGATGGTTCGCCGGTATGCCGTGCCCCTTCCACAGGCCGACGAGTTCGCGCGGCGCGATCGGCGGCAAGTGCCGGAATTTCTCAAGCACTGTCTGCTGGTCGTTCACTGGATGGCTTGTCCTTTTCCTTACGCTCTTTGGCCCGCCGCCTGGATCTGGCGTCGCGCCGGGCGATGCGCAACTCGTCAAGAGTTGGCATCCACCAGCCGCGATTGCTCTCGCCTTGATCGGGTGGCGTCCGCGCCGGCCACGTCGTCACCAATTCTTCCAGCGTGCCGCGCCGCCATGATGCCCAGACATAATCCTCGCCATCCGCCGCGGCAAAGTAGAAAGCGGTGACTGACGCCGGATCTGCGAGTTCACCCTCAGTCCTGGTAAAGAAGACGATCCCGATATGCGTGCCGATCGCGCGGTCGAAGGGTGGCGGATCATCAGCAGGGACGGGATATCGCTTCTGCCGGCGCTCCCTCATCCTCCCCTTGGACGCCTCCTCTTCCTCCGTCCCTTTGGTCGCCTCGCGCCTTGCGCGCCGCGCTTCCGGCTCGCTGCGCTTGGCTGCTGCCTCTATGACCGCCCAGCGCTGCCGCAGTTCCGCAAACGAACGGTAAGGCACGGTCCAGAGGCGGCGGTCGGCGTCCCAGCGGGCATGCGGAATCTCGCGGATTTCGTCAAGAACGGCCCGTGAGTAAGGTGTCCGGATCTGGAGGGCCGCGGGTGCCGCCTCCAGGTACCGGCTTTCGATCGGCTCGAAGGCAAAGGCATCCCTGCCCTTCTCGTCCGCGAACCTGTCTGCCTCGGCCTCCATCTCGGCGAACCAGCGGCCGATGCGTTTTTGGGCAGTGCTGCCGGGCACAAACCAGGCATTGAGCCTGTCGTTCCACCGGGCACGCGGGAACGCCTGCCGAAACCGCTCCACCGTCACCCGATCATGCGGCAGGTCCGTGGTTGCGCCCTCGCGCGCGGGTGGTTCGGCCGTATTCTTCGTTGCTTCGTCCATATGGCATCGCCTGAAAATATCCTTGCGGGATCACGCTGCGCGCCGTGTTTTTCCGAGGCGTTTGATCGCCTGTTCAAGCGGTCGCTCGCCGTCGTAATTGTCCTGCCAGGCGGAGCTCTTGACAAGCAGCACCGACCGTTCGGATCGAGATCGGATTTCACTTGAGCCGCGTCAAGGGATCGAGACGATGGCGCCAGGGCGAGCCCACGATGAGAGCGGTGCGATGGCGGCCAATCCGCATTTCTTTTTCAAATGGTTGAATTTTCGCGCCTCCCCTATTCGATCCCAAAAAAGTTGATCCTTCCCGAACATATTCGGCGAAACATTTTCCACAAATATTGTAGAAAAGGAACGACCTGTCTTTCTCTCATGCGCTCGATGATCTAGCCTTTCAAGCGTCGAAGGCAGTTTCGGAACGACTTCGGAACAACTGGCGACGCCAGTTAAACGCGCTGCGAGAAGGTACAAAAATTGAAACAATTCGCTGGAGGCGCACGCGCAGATATCCCTCCTCTGCTTGACTTCTCAAGCGCCGAGTAGCCTGTCCACCCTTCAAAAGCCGAGCCTGCCAGCGCCCGTCCTTGAAAAAGGCTTGCTGACCCGCGAGATCTCCAACCTAAAGCAGTTCAATGAAAGAGCCCATATCCGACCATATTATCAGATCCGCTGGAACGCTTTTTTACCGTGAAGGCATCCGTGCCGTCGGTATCGATCGGATCATCGAAGAGGCGAACGTTGCCAAGGCAACCCTCTATAGACATTTTCCCTCGAAGGACCATCTTGTCGCAGCTTACCTGCGCGAGAGACACGAACGAGTCGTCCGCTCGCTGCACGAGGTTCTGGATACGATGGAGCGTCCACGGAACCAGATCAAGCTAATCTTCGAGCGGTTGCACGAGAAAGCCGATAGCCCGGAATTTCGAGGCTGCGCATTTGCCCTTGCGGTTGCAGAACACGGCGATTCCGATCGTGTCGTCGCAGTGGCACAAACCCATAAGAAAGCGGTCGGCGACATTTTTCGCACTATCGTGTCGAAGGCGGACGTCAAGACCGATCAGATCGCTGCGCATCTTTCCCTTCTCTATGAAGGCGCGCTTGCGACCGTCGCCGTGGCGCGCGATCCGCAGGCTGTTCTCACCGCCCGTGACTGCGCCCTCCTCGCATTCGATGCGGCAGTTTCCTCGACCCCAGCCTTGAAAGCTTAGGCCATGGCAAAGACAATTGACTACTTCTTCGGCATCGGCTCTCCCTGGGCTTATATCGGCCTCGAGCCCTTTGCGGCCCTCGCTGCCCGACACGATGCAACGATCCGCCCTTATGTGATCTCGCTGATCGAGGACAATGGAGCGATCTATTCTCGCAACCGGCCGGAGGCACGGCGCGCCTACTGGACCAAGGATCTGAAACGTTGGGCGGCCCTGCGCGGCAAGGTGCTAAACCTTGAAAATCGCTCAGGCCTTTCCGATCCGACGCCGGCCGGCATGATGGTCATCGCCGCCATCGAAAAAGGCGCCGACTGGCTGAAACTCACCGGCGCCCTTCAGGAGGCTTTCTGGACGCGCGGCGAGGACATCGGCAAGGCCGATGTTCGCCGGGCGATTGCCGATGCAGCAGGATTGGACGCCACAGCGCTCGAAGCTTTTGCTGAGAGCCCTGCGGCTCAATCGATCTGGACATCGAACATCGGGATTGCCAAGGCCGCGGGCGTCTTCGGCTTTCCGACCTTCCGTTTCGAGGATGAACTCTATTGGGGACAGGACAGCCTGCCGTTCCTTGAGCGCCATCTGAACGGCGAAAAGCTGGTTGCCTGATCGCCGTCTTGTCGGACCGGCGCAGCCATGTCTGCGCCGGAACGCGCACTTGATCTCTCCAGGCTGTATTCCGGAGTTCTCCATGTCTCCTTCCCTGCCGGGCTTGCCCATCTCTACCGAGTGGCTGGCTGCACATCTTCACGCCATCGATTTCAAAGGCATCATGAACCCCGGCACGATCCTGCCGGCGTAAGTGCTGCCGATTTTCCACCCTTACCACGGGAGACGGTGCGATGGACGGCTTCAAACCTCACAGCTCTCATTGGGGCGCATTCTATGGACGGCACGAGGGAAACGAGCTCGAAATCCGTCCCCATCCCGACGACCCGCATCCATCTCCGCTGCTCGGCAATCTTCCAGCAATTGCCCGCAGCCCTGCCCGCATCCGGCGCCCTGCCGTCAGACGAGGCTGGCTTGAAGGCAGGCCCGATCATGCGGAAAAGCGCGGAAGCGACGTCTATGTCGAGGTAACGTGGCCAGAGGCGCTCGATCTGGTCGCCAACGAGCTTCGCCGTGTTTACGGCGAGGCCGGACCGCAGGCCGTCTTCGGCGGGTCGTACGGCTGGTCCAGTGCCGGACGATTTCATCACGCCCAAAGCCAGGTTCACCGCTTCCTCAACGTGCTCGGCGGATATGTAAGATCGGTCAATACCTACAGCTCGGGCGCGGCGATGGTCATCATTCCGCATGTGCTCGGCCCCTATGATCATTTCGACCGAAAGAGCGTTACCTGGGAGGCGATCGAGCGCAGCACCGAGCTGATCGTCGCCTTCGGCGGCATGGCGGTCAAGAACACCGATGTCCATGGCGGCGGCATCAGCCGGCATGTTGTGCGCCCTGCGCTGAACGGTGCCCACGCGCGTGGTGCGCGCTTCGTTCTCATAAGCCCGCTCAAGGATGATATTGCCACCGATCTCGATGAGGAATGGCTGCCAGTCATCCCCAGAACCGATGTCGCGCTCATGCTCGCAATCGCCTTCGTTCTCGTCGCCGAGGGGCGGCATGACCGGGAATTTCTCGACCGCTATACGACAGGCTATCCACGCCTCGAGGCTTATCTGCTGGGACGCGAGGATGGCGTCGAGAAGAGCCCGCAATGGGCAGCCGGCATCTGCGGTATCGCCGCCGAGACGATCGTGGGTCTGGCGCGGAGCATGGCGAATGCCCGAACGCTGATCACCGTCAGCCATTCCCTGCAGCGCGCCGATTACGGCGAGCAGCCGGTCTGGATGGGGATCGTGCTGGCGGCCATGCTCGGCCAGATCGGCCTGGATGGCGGCGGCTTTTCCTATTCGCTCGGCGCCCTCGGCAATATCGGCAAGCGCCAGCTTGCAGTGCCCCTGCCGACGCTCAAGCAGTTCCACAATCCAGTGCCGGATTTCATTCCCGTCGCACGGATTGCCGACATGCTGCTGAACCCGGGCGAACCGTTCCACTACAATGGTCAGGCCCTGCATTATCCTGACATCCGCCTGGTCTATTGGGCCGGCGGCAATCCGTTCCATCACCATCAGGATCTCAACAGGCTTCGCCAGGCGTTCAAGAAGCCGGAGACGATTATCGTGCACGAGACGGCTTGGACGTCGTCTGCACGCCACGCCGATATCGTCCTGCCCGCAACCACGACGCTCGAGCGCGACGATATCGGTGCGGCCGACCGCGATCCGATGATGATCGCGATGAAGAAGCTGATCGAGCCGGTCGGCGAAGCACGCTCCGACTACGAGATATTCGCTGATATTGCAGAGCGCCTCGGCAAGCGCGCTGAATTCACCGAAAACCGGTCAAGCCGTGAGTGGCTCGCTTTGCTCTTCGAGACCACGCGAACAGCACTCGCCGCCGCCGGTCATCCCGCGCCGGATTTCGAAACGTTCTGGGAAAAGGGAGAGCTGCTGCTGCCGGTAAGGCCTGACGATGGCGGGCCTGCGCGCGCATTCCGAACCGATCCGGACGTCAATCGGTTGCCGACGCCATCGGGCAGGATCGAAATCTTCTCCGACACGATAGAGAGCTTTGGTTATGACGATTGTCGCGGCCATCCACGTTGGTATGGACCGGACCCGAAGACGGAGGCGGCGGAGGGCCCCTATCCTCTTTATCTTGTCTGCAACCAGCCCCACTCGCGCCTTCACAGCCAGCTGGACTATGGTGACTTCAGTCGTTCCACCAAGATCGGTGGCCGGGAGCCGGTGCGCATGCACCCGGCCGATGCGGCAGAGCGTGGCATTTCGGACCGGGATATCGTCAGGCTGTTCAACGCCCGCGGCAGTTGCCTCGCCGCCGCTGTCATCAGCAGGGATGTAAGCCCGGGTGTCATGCAGCTTGCCACCGGCGCATGGTTCGAGCCCGATAACGCTGAAGCTGCGATGGCCATGTGCGTTCATGGAAATCCGAACATCCTCACCCGTGACGCCGGCACATCGCAGCTTTCCCAAGGCTCGACGGGCCAGCTGACGAAGGTCGAAGTCGAGCGCTTTACCGGTGAACTGCCGCCCGTACGCATTCTCGATGGAATGACGTTTATCGTCGGATAGACCGTCGTCACGCAATCTCGCTCGATGGGCACTCGGCCGGCGGAAATCCTGATCCTCGTGCTTCAGATTGCGCTGACAAAATAATCTACAAATTTGATAGAAAAAGAACAACCAGTCTTTCTCGAAACCGATCCGCTCACATAGGCTCCTGTTCGTCATTAGCCCGGCAACCAAACAGGACTGCTTCATGAACGACCGTTCTCCTCGCCTTCTTCTTTCCCGGCGTCGTCTGCTGACCGCCACCTCTGCGCTGGCATTTGCCGCTCTGGTCGCAACAGCGAATGTAACCCCGGCATTGGCTGAGGACGGCGCGCATGATGGCGGAGATGTCGTCTTCCTGATCGATTCGCTGGGCGACACCTGGATTCCCAACAACAGCGCGATCTCCAGCTTTCAGGGCCATATCTGGGGCCATGTCACCGACAAGCTTCTTTATGTCGATGCCGACGGCAAGGTCAGCCCGTGGATCGCCGAGCGCTGGGAGCAGAACGACAATGCGACGGAATTCACCCTGCATCTCAAGAGCGGCGTGACCTTCTCCGACGGGAGCCCGCTCGATGCAGCAGCCGTCGTTGCCAATCTCGACATCTGGTATGCCGGACGCAAGAGCGAGGGCATCAACCCGATCGGCCTGTTCCCCAAGACCTATGATCATGCCGAAGCCGTCGACGCGACAACCGTGAAGGTCTTCTTCAAGAAGCCGACGCTGGGCTTCATTCCGACGCTCGGCTATCACGGCTCGATCCTTATCTCCCCGAAGACCATCGCATCGCCGGCGAGCAGCCAGGCCGATCTCAGCAAGACCTCCGGCAGCGGCCCCTATGTCGTCGAGTCCTGGAAGGAAGGCGACTACGTCAAGCTTGCCAAGCGCAAGGATTACAACTGGGGTCCTGCCGCGGTCGGCCAGACCGGTCCCGCCCATCTCGATACGATCACCTACAAGCTCGTCTCGGAACCGTCGCTGCGCGTCGCAGCCGTGCAGTCCGGCCAGGCCGACGTTGCCTACAACGCATCGCCGCAGGAGCTCGAGTCTCTCAAGTCGGAAGGCCTCACGGTAGCGACGCCTCGCTATCTCGGCTTCGTCAACGGCTGGGCGATCAACACCAAGCTTGCGCCCTATGACGATGTAAAGGTTCGCCAAGCGCTTCAGGCCGGCATCAATCGCCAGGAGATCATCGACACGGTCTATACGCCCGACTGGAAGCTTGCGACGTCGTTCATCCAGAGCAACGTTCCGGGTGCGACCGACCAGAGTGCGCTGCTTGCCTATAATCCTGAGAAGGCAGAGAAGCTTCTCGACGAGGCAGGCTGGAAGAAGGGAACGGGCGGCATTCGCGTCAAGGATGGCAAGCCGCTGTCGCTGACGCTGAATTCCAACCCCTACCTCGCGACATCGAAATCGATCGACGAACTGATTGCCCAGCAGCTCGGCAAGATCGGCTGGAAGGTCGATATCCGTGCCTATGACGTCGTCACCTTCGGGCAGAAGATAAAGTATGGCGGCGCGGGCGTACCGGCATATGAGGTGACGCGCTCCTTCATCGACGCCGGCACCGTCGCCAGCATCCTGACGAATGCGAACAATGGCGAAAACTGGTTTGCGCTCGACGAGAGCGACAAGACCCTCAACGACCTGCGCGACAAGATCGCCGGCGCCGCCTCCATCGAAGCGCGCAAACCGCTGCTCGACGAACTGCAGAAATACGTCCTCGACCAGGGCTATTTCATTCCGCGGACACAGATCGTCCAGCGCATCTATGTGCAGTCGCCCAAGCTCAAGGGAGCGGTCTACAACGGCGTCGCCTATGCCAGCTACTACACCGCCACGAAAAGCGAATAGTCCGGCCGTTCAACAGACACAGAGGTGATGGGCATGAGAAAAGCCTATTTCGAGTATGCCGGAAAGCGGCTCCTGCAGGCGATCGTCGTGATCCTGTTGTCCTATGTCTTCACCTTTGTCGTCGTCAGTATCCTGCCCGGCGATCCGATTACCAACGTCCTGAACAACCCGCAGAACGGCTTCACCCCGGATGAGATCAAGGAAATCATCGCCGCGCAGGGATTGGACAAGCCGGTCCCCGTGCAGCTCTGGAACGCCTTCTCCGGCTTCGTGACCGGCGATCTCGGTCTGTCGATGCGAACCAACCGGCCGGTGGCGACGCTGATTGCGGAGGTTCTGCCGTCGACACTCGTGCTTGCCTCGGCGGGGCTCGCGGTTGCGCTGTTCCTGGCGGCAATCATCGCCTACGGCACGCAATTTCTGCCCCGGCGGTTTGGCCAGGGACTGCTCCGCGGCTTCCCATCGCTGTTTCTGTCGGTTCCGAACTTCGTGATGGGCCTGGTGCTGATTCATCTCTTCGGTTTTCAGCTCGGCGTCTTTCGCGTCATCCAGCCCGACAGTTTCTGGGCAACGCTTTTCGCGGCGATCGCCCTCGGCATTCCGATCTCGGCACAGATCGCCGAAGTCCTGATTGCCAATCTCGACCATGAATCCAGTCAGGATTATGCCGCCGTCGCACGTGGACGCGGGCTCAGCCAGATGCGTCTCTTCGTCATGCACCTGCTCAAGCCCTCATCGCTTCCGGTCATCACGGTCGTCGCTTTGACGATCGGCGAATTGCTCGGGGGCTCGCTGATCACCGAGACGGTGTTTGGCCGAAACGGGTTCGGCAGCCTGGTGCAGCGGTCGGTCAGCACGCAGGACCTGCCGGTCCTGCAAGCCGTCGTCTCGCTTGCCGCAGTGGTCTTTGTAGTCGTCAACCTGATCGCCGACCTTACCTATCCGCTGCTCGATCCGCGCGTCAAACTTCTCGGCGGGCAGGACCGCCGTCCGACGACCGCCGACGACAGCTCTCTCCCCATCTCCAAGGGGGTGACTCCATGACGCTTGCCTCTGTTTCCTCCGCCCCGCGCACGACCGCGCTCAGCCGTCTGACGGGCCTGCGCGTGCCGCCCGTCGTCATCCTTTCGTTCCTGGTCGTTGCTCTCGCGATCTGCTGGTCTTTGGCGCCCAGCCTGTTTACCCATTACGATCCGGTGAACGGCACTCCCGCCCAAAAGCTGCTCGGCCCAAGTGCGGCACACTGGTTCGGTACTGACCATCTCGGCCGCGACCTCTATACACGCGTCGTCTATGGCACGGCTTCTTCGGTGGCGAGCGCACTGATTGCAGTCGTCATCGGCGTCGTCGCCGGCGGAATTATCGGACTGCTGGCCGGTTTCTTCGGCGGCTGGGTGGATACGGTCTTTGCCCGTCTCGTCGATGTGTTGCTGGCCATCCCCAAATTCCTGCTGGCGGTCATCGTCGTCACCGCAATCGGTTTCGACACGACCAATGCGGCAATCGCGACGGGCGTCTCAGCCGTTGCGCTGTTTGCCCGGGTGATGCGCTCCGAAGTCATCAAGACCCGACAGGCCACATTCGTCGAATCGTCCTTCCTCCTCGGTGGCTCGCGCTGGCACATTCTATGGCGCCACGTGCTTCCGAACGCATCGCGATCGGTGCTGCCGCTTGCCGTCCTGCAGTTTGGCGATTCCATTCTGGTGATCGCCAGCCTTGCCTTCCTTGGCTACGGCGATCCGCCGCCGGCTTCCGACTGGGGTCTGCTGATCTCGATCGGCAAGGATTACCTCAAATGGCCCTGGCTGGTTTATGCCCCGGCCCTCGTCACGATCGCAACCGTCCTCTCTGTAAACAGGATCAGCCGATGGCTCCGCAAGACAGACTGACCATGCTTTCAAACCGCCCATCGACCCCGCTGCTGCGGGCCGAAGGATTGTCGGTCGCCTACGGCACCCATATGGTCGTCAGCAATGTCGGCTTCGAGCTTGGACGCGGCAAAGGTCTCGCGCTGATCGGCGAATCCGGATCGGGAAAGTCGACCATCGCCCGCGCCGCCCTGCGACTGCTTCCCGCAGCGGGACACGCCACGGGCCGCGTCGAATTCGAGGGCCAGGAGCTCCTGGGGCTTCCGGAGCGCCGCTTCCGTCCATTCAGAGGACGCAGGATCGGCTTCGTGCCGCAGGACCCCGGCAACTCCCTAAACCCGGTCCGCACGATCGGCGCGCAGGCAATGGAAGCGGCCGCACTGCTGGACGAAGCGGACAAGGCACTTCGCAGGGCACTCGTTCTTGAGACATTCGCACAGGTCGGGCTCGACAATCCGCAGCGCGTCTACGACTCCTATCCGCATCAGCTTTCCGGCGGCATGCTCCAGCGCGTGCTGATCGGGCTCGCCGTTCTGCCGCGGCCGTCGCTGCTGATCGCAGACGAGCCGACCTCCGCGCTCGATGTCACGATCCAGAAGCGTATTCTCGACCTGTTGTCGAAGCTGCAGGAGGAACTGCAGATCAGCCTTCTCCTCATCACCCATGACCTGGCGATCGCAGCCGAGCGCGCGGATTCCATCGTGGTCCTCAAGGACGGCATCGTCCAGGAGGCTGGCAGTACCGCTACGATATTTTCCGCGCCGTCCTCCTCCTACGCCAGAAAACTTCACGGCGACGTGCCGGCACTCAACCCGGACCGGTACCGGCCGTTGCGGGAGCCCGGTTTCCGGCATCTTGGCGCGCTGCGTGACAAGACACCGAAGATCGAGGTCAGCGGCGTAACGAAGACCTTCACCGTCGACGGCAAGGTGCTGACCGCCGTCAACGACGTCTCGTTCGACGTTCAGGCGGGAACGACGCATGCGCTGGTCGGTGAATCGGGATCCGGAAAGACAACGGCGATCCGGCTTCTGCTCGGGCTTGAGCAGCCCGACGCCGGGAAGATCGCGGTCGGCGGCGAACAGGTCAACGGTCGCTCACCCGAACAGCTGCGCTCTGTCTGGCGGCACCTGCAGCTCGTCTACCAGAACCCCTTCACATCGCTCGATCCGACCTGGAACATCGAGAGGCTCGTGCGCGAGCCGCTGGACCGCTTCAAGATCGGGACCCATCAGGAGCGGGCGCTTGCGGTGCGCAAGGCGTTTGCGGACGTCGGGCTGGGAGAGCATCTCCTGTCCCGCAAGCCCGCCGCCTTGTCTGGCGGCCAGCGCCAGCGCGTCGCCATTGCCCGCTCGCTTGTCCTGAAACCTGACGTGATCGTGCTTGACGAGCCTACCTCTGCGCTCGACGTCAGCGTTCAGGCCGATATTGTCGAGGTGCTGCTGTCGCTGCAGGTCAAGCTTGGCCTTACCTATATTTTCGTGTCGCATGATCTGGCGCTCGTGCGCCAGCTTGCCCACACGGTCTCGGTCATGCAGCGCGGACGCATCGTCGAGCATGGCACCGTGGGTGAGATCTTCGACACCCCCCGCCAGGCCTATACGCGCTCGCTGCTGGAATCGATCCCTTCGGGTGCTGCACGTTTCACACGCACCCACCCCCCGCAGCACCGGCAGATATTCAACAAGGAAAAGATTGCATGACCGTCATCGCCCCCGCCGCGGCGCCGTCCGCGTCATTCCGTCCGAAGAAGCGGCTTGGCTTCAACACGCGCGTCTCGTTCAACGACGAGACCGGGCCTGCTCACGGCTTGCGGGAGGGCATCGAACTTTTCAAGGCGGCCGAACGCCTGGGCTACCAGTCGGGCTGGGCCTATCAGCGCCATTTCGACCATTATCTGTCCTCGCCGCTCCCCTTCTTTGCCGCAGCCGGCCAGCACACAAGCCATATCGTTCTCGGTTCGGCCGTCATTCCGATGCGCTATCAGGATCCCATCCTGCTGGCGGAAGCCGCAGGCACGACAGATCTCCTGATCGGCGGCCGGCTGGAACTGGCGATCTCGACCGGCTCCAACGCCGCCTTCGATGCGGTCTTCGGCACGGTCGATACCGATGCCCGGACGGAAGCCAAGCGCCGTCAGGCCCGTTTTCTTTCCGCGATCGCAGGCGAAGTTCTGCACACCATCGCAGGACCCGGCCAGGGTGCCGCGGAGGGCAGCCAACTCAGAGTGACGCCGCATAGTCCGACCCTTCGTTCACGCATCAGACAGGGCTCCGCCAGCTTCGGATCGGCGATACAAGCCGCCGAACTCGGCATCGGGCTGATCGCCGGAACCGTACAGCATGACCACGCCGAAGGTGAGAGCTTCGGAGATTATCAGGCGCGCTGCATCGAGGCTTTCCGAGCCACCTGGCGGAGGGAACGGACAAGCGAGCCGCCGCCTGTTGCTGTGGCAGCGTCGATCCTGGTCGGCACCACGCCGGACCTTCGCGAAAAATACGCCGCCTATGATCTCGAGCGTCGCACCCAAGGCATTGCGGCATCGCGGCCGAAGGGCGCGCTTGAGCCGAGCTCGCGGACCAACCAGCCGCCAGGAAGCCAGATCTCACCGGTCTTTCACGGCACGCCGGACCAGGTCATCGAAGCGGTGCTCAGTGATCCCGGCCTTGCCGCGGCCGACGAAGTCGTCCTCTTTCTGCCGCCTGCCTTTGACCTTGCCGAGAACATCCGGCTGCTCACCGATCTTGCTGAAACCGTCGCTCCAAGCCTCGGTTGGTCGCCCGACTGGTAAGGCCGCCGCCCGGCCAGATCTTCCGCGGGAGCGATTAGGGAATATTTTCTATAGTTTCAATGGAAATAGAAAGACCTGTCTTCCTTACTCCTTAGCTGCCGCCTAACTTTGTCCAACATTCGACAATCAGAGGAGCTCCCATGTCCGCGGAATTCATCAGCGTTAGCTTTCCCAACGCCTCGAACGATCTCAATCCCATCCCGGACGCTCCGGTCGATCCCAGCTATCTCGAGCGCTATGCACGCGCGCTCGATGACTACGGCTTCAACTATACGCTGATCCCCTACTCGTCCTCCTCCTTCGACCCATTCACCATTGGCGCCACCGTCCTTGCGCATACGAAGAACATCAAGATCATCGTCGCGCTCAGGCCCAATACCGTCTATCCGACAGTTGCGGCCAAATCGCTTGCCACACTTGACCAGTTGAGCGGCGGGCGCGTGGTCGTCCACTTCATTGCCGGCGGCAGCGATGACGAGCAGGCGCGCGAGGGCGACTTCCTCAACAAGGAGCAGCGCTACGAGCGGCAGGAGGAATATATCCGTATCCTGCGGCTTGCATGGAGCTCAACGGAGCCCTTTGATTTCGACGGCAAATACTACCAGTTCAAGCAGTTTCGCAGTGCCGTTCGCCCGACGCACGGACTGATCCCGATCTCGCTCGGCGGATCATCGGACGCCGCCTACCGCATTGGCGGCTCTCTCTGCGACATCTTCGGACTGTGGGGCGAGCCTCTGGCGGAAACCAAGCAGCAGATCGAGCGGATCTATGCCGAGGCAGCAAAGGCCGGTAGGACCGATCGGCCTCGAATCTGGGTGACCTTCCGCCCGATCGTTGCAGAGACCGACGAACTGGCCTGGGAAAAAGCTCACCGGGTCCTCGATCGCCTTAAGGAAAACCGGGAAAGGGGCCTTCATCGCGCGCCGCCCACCGCCCCTCGCCCCGCCAATGTCGGATCGCAGCGGCTTCTCGACATTGCCGCACGCGGCGACGTCCATGATCGCGCCCTGTGGTATCCGACGGTTACGGCGACCAATGCCTCCGGGGCAACCACCGCGCTTGTCGGATCGCCGCGCACGATTGCCGATTCGATCCTCGACTATATCGATCTCGGCGCCGACCTGATCTCTATCCGCGGCTACGACAACTTCAACGACGCCGTCGACTACGGCCGCTACATCCTGCCGCTGGTGCGCGAGGGCATACGCGAACGGGAAGAGGCAAAGAAGAAGGCCGCGGCCTGATGATCGCCGATGACACGCTTTTCGATCCAAGCCAGCTGAAGGCGACGACGCGTGCTCTTGCGGACGCTGCCCCGGAGGCGGACCGGACCGGGGACTTCCCATGGGTCGGCATCCGCGCGGTTCATCAAAGCGGCCTGCTCGAAAGCACCGTCGCAGCGAGATATGGTGGCGCCGGCGCAACCCTATACGAGGTCGCGACGATTCTCGCGGCGCTCGGCCGGGGTGATCCGTCGGTCGCGCTCATCAGCGCGATGACGATCTTCAACCATCTCGGCCAGGCAACGAAAAGCCATTGGCCGGAGGATCTCTACAAGCGCCTGCTTGCGCAGGCCAAAGAGCATCCGCTGCTGATCAACGCCGCACGCGTCGAGCCCGAGCTCGGCTCGCCCGCCCGCGGCGGCCTGCCGGCGACACTCGCCCGCCGCACCGCCTCCGGCTGGTCGATCACCGGCCGCAAACGGTTCGTCACCGGTGCCCACGGGCTGACGCATTTTCTGGTCTGGGCGCACACCGATGAAACGCCGGCCCGCGTCGGAACATTTGTCGTGCCGAACAAGCTTCCAGGCATCCGCGTCATCGAGAACTGGAACAGCCTTGGCATGCGCGCCTCCGGCTCCCACGACGTCGACTATACCGACGTCGAGATCCCGCTCGAGAACGTCATCGACCTCGTCGATCCATCCATTGCACAGCAGGACAATCGCGCGCATGCAGCAATCACGCTGGCACTGACTGCGCTTTATCTCGGGGTGGCCGAGGCCGCTCAGGAAGCATTCATCCGCTTTGCCCACGAGCGGGTTCCAACCAACCTTGGCCATCCGATCGCCCGCACGGAACGCTTCGTGACGCTCTCCGGCGAGATCGATCTGCTGGTGTCCGGTGCCCGGCAGATTATTTTCGATGCGCTGAAGGACAAGCATGCCGATGCCGAGAAGCATATAAGGGCCCGGTTGATCGCGGGCCGGCAGCTGCGCGACGCGGTTCAGGTTGCCGTTCGCGGAATCGGCAATCCCGGTCTCGGAAACGAGTTGGGACTGGAGCGCCACTTCCGTGACATTCAGTCGGTGCTCGTCCATGCCCCGCAGGAGGACACATCCATCTCCATCCTCGGGCGCGCAGCTTTCGAACGCTGGAAGAGCGAAAAGGACACGCCTTCGGCTCCTCCGCTCAATTTCACCGTATTGAAAACGGCCTGATCATGACACGCTACATCATCATCGGCGCCGGTGCGGTTGGCGCGAGCCTTGCGGCCGAGTTCGAAACGCACGCCATCCCCTATGTCCTGGTCGGGCGCGGCGCCCAGATCGCACATATTGCCAGGCACGGCCTTTCCTATCGCCGCGCGGCGGAAAACAGGATCGTGCGGCTCAACACCGCCGATACCGCCGCACCGCCGGCGCTCCGGCAAGGCGATATCCTCGTCCTCGCAGTCAAGGCGCAGGATGTCGAGGCCACGACCGAGTTTTGGGCCTGGAGGGATGTCGAGGGGTCAGGTTTCGCATCGGAACTGCCGCTCGTGACGCTGCAGAATGGACTGGCGGCGGAAGATACTGCTCTGCGGCGCTTTGATCGCGTTTATGCGGCCAGTATTCGCATTCCGGCGCGCTACACGGTCACGGGCGAGGTCGTCGTTGGGGGCGAGCCGAATGTCGGCATCGTCGCCCTTGGATGCTACCCTGCGGGGCTCGACGATACGGCCCTGTCGATCGTCGCCGATCTTGCGAAGGCTGGCTATCTTGCCGAAGCGCGTCCGGACATCCGGCGATGGAAGGCTGCCAAGCTGGAGCATAACGTCACCAATGCGGTCGAGCTGTTCGCCGGTTCTCCCGAGCTTCATTCAAAGGCGGCAGCAAGCCTGGCGAAAGAGGCACGCACCGTTCTGGTGGCTGCCGGCTATGATCCGGCCGCACCGTCGGAATGGACGATCGATATTTCGTCCTGGCGCGTCGCACCCGAGAGCGGCATAAAGCCCGGCCAGCAATCGACCTGGCAGAGTTTCACCCGTGGCGCCTCAAGCGAGGTCGATTACCTGAACGGCGAAATCGTCAGGCTCGCGCGCATCCATGGCATAGCGGCTCCTCTCAATGCAGCCTTCCAGCAGGCGGCGGCAAGGCTTGCGCTCGAAGGTCGTCAACCGGGCACGAGGGATATCGCCGAGATCTGCTCCGTCGTTGCCGGTGGGGTGGCGCTTTGATTTGCCCGCGTTCGCCCACTTTTCGGGTGCTTCATGGCACATACATTGCCGACCGCCATCTATGCGTCGGAAAGGGATTTCACTGACTACACCGTCTCGTCAGGACAACTGACCAAACGCATCGAGGAAGCAGTGGGCGAACTGGGCGCTTTCTTTCGCCCGTCAACGGCCAGTCATGCTGCCGCCGAGTGAAACGTTCCTAACGATTGTCGTCGTATTCCTATCTTGGCAGCGAGGATCGCCGCGCATTGAAACATGCCCGGCACATCTCTCCTTCACTGCGACGTGCATTGTCATTTCACCCACGCTTGTTTCAGGCTGGCCGCAAAAGTGAGAGACTGCGGGCTTCAAGTTTTAGAGTTTTCTTCTCAACTGCGCTTCGACCCTGCTCATCGAGGCAGGATGTCGACAGCTCCAGGGCCCAGCGTTTGTCATCCGGCAAGGTAAAATCGCCATCTCCGTCATGGGGGTTGAAAAGGAGTAGAACATCATCCCAGCCCTCTTCGAAGGGCTGCTTACGCGACAGGCGCAGGCCGATCGCCGTATTTGCTTCATCGTCCCATTGCTCATCCGTCTGCTCGCCGCCGCTCGGATTGAGCCAGGTGACGACCAGACCGTCGCGCCAATTTTCTCGTCTGAGGATGGAATGTGCCTGACGCAAGGCGATCAGCCGTTTGACGAAGGTATAAAGCGCTTCAGCGCTGCCATATCGATCGTCCCAATGCAGCCAGCTGAGTTCGTTATCCTGACAGTAGCCATTGTTGTTGCCCATCTGGCTGCGGCCGGATTCATCACCCGCGAGCAGCATCGGCGTACCATGCGATAGAAAGAGGGTCGCGAGAAAATTGCGCTTCTGGCGCTCTCGAACGGTATTGATGGCTTCATCATTCGTCGGACCTTCAGCGCCGTAATTGTAGCTGCGGTTGTCATTATGGCCGTCATTGTTGTCTTCGCCATTGGCCTCATTATGCTTCTCGTTATAGGAGACGAGATCATTGAGCGTGAAGCCGTCATGGGCGGCGATGAAATTGACGCTCGCCCAGGGGCGGCGGCCGCGAAGATCATAAACATCGCCCGACCCTAAGATGCGGGCGGCAAAATCCCTTGTCATGCCGGGTGTGCCCTTCCAGTAATCCCGCACCGTATCGCGATATTTGTCATTCCATTCCGCCCAACCCGGCGGAAATCCCCCAACCTGGTAACCGCCGGGACCAATGTCCCACGGCTCGCCGACAAGTTTGACTTTCGCAAGCACCGGATCCTGGCCGACCGCGTCGAAGAAACCGCTGCGCTGATCGAAACCCTGAGGTTCGCGGCCAAGAATGGTGCCGAGATCGAAACGAAAGCCATCGACATGCATTTCTTCGACCCAATAGCGCAGCGAGTCCGTCACCATTTGCAGCACGCGCGGATGCGACGTGTTGATCGTGTTACCGGTGCCGGTGTCGTTGATGTAGTAGCGGGCTTGGTCCGGCAGGGTGCGGTAATAGGAGAAATTGTCGATGCCTTTGAATGAAAGGGTCGGACCGAGTTCATTGCCCTCCGCGGTATGATTGTAGACGACATCGAGGATGACCTCGATACCGGCATCGTGGAAGGCACGCACCATGTCGCGAAAGCCTTCAAGGCCTTTCGGCCCGTAATACCGAGTTGCCGGCGCGAAGAAGGCAAGGGTGTTGTAGCCCCAATAGTTGCGCAAGCCCTTGTCGAGCAAGTGACTGTCATCGGGAAAGAAATGGATGGGAAGGAGCTCGATCGAGGTGACGCCGAGGCTCTTGATGTAATCGACGACCGCCCCGTGCCCCAGGCCGTCAAAGGTGCCACGCAACGGCTCCGGAATTGCCGGATGCAGCATCGTCATTCCCTTGACGTGCGCCTCATAGAAAATGGTCTCAGGCCACGCGATCGACGGCCTTTTATCCGGCGCTTCATTCTTGAGGTCGACCACACGGCATTTGGGCATTTGTCCGGCGCTGTCGGTCTCGTCGAAGGAAAGATCCTTTTGCTCATCATCCAGACCATAGGCGAACTGGGCTTGCGACCATTCGATGTTGCCGACAAGCTCGCGGGCATAGGGATCGACGAGCAATTTGCTCGCATTGAAGCGATGACCATTTAACGGATCGAACGGGCCATGCACGCGGTAGCCGTACAAGGCACCCGGCTTCAATCCAGGCACATAGCCATGCCAGATTTCATGGGTATATTCCGGCAGAGCGATCCGCTCGATCTCCTGCTTTCCGCTTTCGTCGAAAAGGCAAAGCTCCACCTTTTCCGCATAGGCGCTGAAAAGTGCGAAATTGACACCTCGTCCATCATAATTCGCTCCCAGGCGTGTGTAATCTCCAGGCTCGATCGCATGCCTCTTGCCGCCTTCCGTCATGGAATCCTCGTGATGTTGCTGCGCAGCAGAAACACCCCGTGCAGCGCTTTGTTCCGGCCTTGAAGCTGGACTACACATGTATAGACGCCGGGATCGTCACCGATCTCCCACGAGAAGCGATAGGGAATGATCGGCAAACAGCTGCGCTGCCAGAAGATTGCCGGCTGCAGAAGGCTTATCCGTCAGGAGATCGTATAGCGGCCCCTTGAGCTCTCGCGGCATCGTCACAGCGGTGTCTTTCCAGAAATCCGATGAAGGCATATCGACCAGGCGCGGCACGATCGTAATCGCTATCCCACGCTCATGAACGCGCGCGAAAGCCACGAGATTGGACGCTCGTGGCCCGCTGGTTTCCAAGGGCACATATTCGCCCTCGAGAAAAAGCAAGGGATGTTGATTACGATAGCGTAGCACCTTACGGATGACGTGCCGTTTCAAGGAAGCCGCATCCGACGCGAGGGGACCGGCCGCTTCCGTGTCAGTCCATAGATAGCCGACCGGTCTTCGATTGTCCGGATCGACTAAGCTGAAATCAAGACCCTCGGTACCCTGATAGATATCGGGAATACCGGGAGCCGTGAGCTTGATCAGCAACTGAGCCAGGCTATTGCGGAAACCAAACTCCATGAAAGGGCGCAGCGTCCGGTCGAAATCACGGATGAACTCCCGACTATCCTCCGAAAACGAGGCGGCGGCATAGGCCTGGACCGCATGCTCATAGGAAGGATTTTCATCCATCCAATCCGTCCGGAGCTTGGCTTCTCGGATGGCCTTCAAGGCATAGGCGCAAAACCGTTCCTTCAGTGCGCTCCGATCGGCCCTCTCGATGTCCTGCGGCCAGATGCCGGCAAGCGCCTGGTAAAGCATCCATTCGATATTGGGCTCAGGCGCAGGTCCATCGGCAAGGCTGGAACGAAAAGGAGAATTCATGTTGCGCCACCGCTCGACACCGGCAATCCAGGCATCAGTATCCTGCGTCAGTCCGTAGAGGCGGGCGCGGGCGTCTTCTCCCCGCTTGGTATCATGCGTCGAGGTCGCGGAAAGGCCGCGGCGTTGTCGCCGAAATCGATCGGTCATGAATTGATGAAAGGCCGCCACCGAGCCCGGCGGCGTATGCGGCTCGCCTCCGACCTCGTTCAATGCGATCAGGCGGTTATACCGATAAAACAGCGTGTCCTCGACTGCCTTTGCCATGATCGGACCGCTGAGCTGCTGGAATCTGGCTCGAAACTCCAGAGCTTCGGCTGCAGCAACATCCCCTTTCAGAAGGCGGCCAAGCGCATTAACGGCATCAATGGTCGGCAATCGGCTTCGGACCTTCTCGCAGGCACTCTCGATGACCGCCACGTCATCGGACGATGCAGCTCCCCGATAGCCGTAGGTACGGTAAACCGGGAAGGCGACCAGCAGCTCGCGAAGCGCCGCCGCTATTTCCTCCGTGTCGAAATCGGGAAAAATCGAACATGCCAGGCTCGCCAGACGCCTCGTCTCGTCGGCGAAATTGCGCTCGACCATCAACAGCTTCGCCCTGCGCAAACCTGCGGCAAAGTCGGCATCCTCCTCGCTGACGGACCTGTAGGCTTCATCCAGCTTGCGCAATCCCTCCTCGTTCACGAAGAGATCGGCCATGGCGGCGATGAATTCGTAGCCGGTCGTTCCCGACACCGGCCAATCCGCCGGCAGCGTCTCGCCAGGGGCAAGGATTTTCTCGACTACGATGAACGTGTCCGGGCCGACAGCTTGCCGCAAATGCTCGAGATAACCCTTCGGATCGGCCAGTCCGTCGATATGGTCGACGCGTAATCCTTGGACCTGTCCGGCGCGAACCAATTCGATGATCAGCCGATGCGTGTCGTCGAAGACCCGCGCGTCCTCCACGCGCATTCCGACCAGACCCGCCACCTCGAAGAAGCGCCGATAGCTGAGGTTTTCGGCGGCATCTTTCCAATAGAGCAATTGCCAATGCTGTTCCGCGAGCAGTTTTCTCATCGCGGCCGCATCCCTCGAAAATGCGCGCAACCGCTCCGCATCCATTCCTATGTCCGCTGCCAGCCGCTCGGCACTTTCAGCCGAGAGCGGAAGCAGATTGTCGAAATAGGCCAAATAGATGCGCCCATCCGCAGGCTCGTAGCGAAGATCAAAGTCCGCCCCGGCCAGGCTTTCCTCGAATGGGTGTCCCAGAAGCGGCAAGGTAAGCTTGCGTCGCCAGTCGATATCGAAATGGCCGGCATAGGCACTGCCCGATCCTCGCTGCAACACGTCCCGCCACCACGCGTTTTCCACGGAAGCGGCCATATGGTTGGGAACGATATCGAGGATCAAGCCCATGCTCGCCTGCTGCAAGGCCATGCAGAAAGCATCGAACCGCTCGCGACCGCCAAGCACCGGGTCGATCTCGTTCGCATCCGTGACATCATATCCGTGCGTCGATCCCTTTTTCGCTGCAAGGATCGGCGAGGCATAGACATGGCTGATACCGAGATCTTTCAGATAGGGAACCAGCTCCGTTGCCTTGTCAAAGGTGACATCTCCGCGAAACTGCAGGCGATAGGTGGACGTTAAGACGGTCATGGCTTCCTCGCTGCGTCGGGGGGCTCTGAAGAACGGAACTGAAAGAGATCTGTTCCCACCTCAGGAACCGTTCCCGTCAAGATGTGTTGGAATGCAGGAAAATTTCAGCGTCATCGACGGACAGGGTGTCATGCAGCAAGGCTTCGCATTTGGACCACAAATCAACGAAAATGCGGTCTTGTTCCGCCTGTGGGCGCCCTTGGCGGAGCGCGCGCTCGTCCGCATCGAGCAGCGCGGGGAATGGGCCATGCGGCGGAGCCAGGACGGGTGGCATGCCGTCGAAGTCAAGGATGCGCAGATCGGCGATCGCTATAAGTTCGTGCTGGCCGATGGGTTTGCCGTGCCGGATCCCGCCTCGCGCTTTCAGCCCGAAGACGTTCACGGCCCGAGCGAGCTGATCGATCCAACGTTCGCCTGGCAAACGCAGGGATGGAAGGGACGCCGCTGGGAGGAAATCGTCATCTACGAACTGCATGTCGGCGCCTTCACGGAAGCTGGCACATTTCTGGCGGCCGTCGAAAAGCTCGACCATTTGCAACGCCTCGGTATAACAGCCATTCAACTCATGCCGCTTTCGGATTTTCGCGGCCGATATGGGTGGGGCTACGACGGTGTTTTACCCTATGCGCCGGATAGCAGCTACGGCCGTCCCGAGCATCTAAAAATGCTCGTCGATGCAGCCCATGAGCGTGGCATCTGCGTCTTTCTCGATGTGGTCTACAATCATTTCGGGCCGGACGGGAACTATCTGCCCCGCTACGCGCCGATATTTGGCGACCGGCACGAAAGCGTCTGGGGCAAGGGCCTGAACTACGATGGCGAAGGCAGTCGTTTCATCCGCGATTTCGTCATCGAAAATGCAATCTACTGGCTGAGCGAGTTTCGGATGGATGGTTTGCGGCTCGACGCCGTTCACGCGATGAAGGACGACAGCGATCCGCATATCCTTCTCGAACTTGCCGGTCGCGTCAGAAGCGCCTTCCCTGAACGCTATGTCCATCTGATCGTCGAGAACGAGGATAATGACGCGGCTCTCCTCTCTCGCGGCGAAGACGGTAAGCCGCGCCACTTTACGGCACAGTGGAATGATGACATCCACCACGCTCTTCATGTAGCGGCCACAGGCGAGATCTTCGGCTACTATCAAGACTATGCCGATTGGGGACCACGCCTGAGCCGCGCGCTTGCCGAAGGCTTCGCGTTTCAGGGGGAGCATATGCAGTATCGAGGCCGGCCAAGAGGATCGCCGAGCGCTGGCTTGTCACCATCGGCTTTTATTTCTTTCATCCAGAACCATGACCAGATCGGCAATCGGGCACGCGGCGATCGCATGATTTCCTCCCATCCGATCGAGGCGATAAAGGCCATTGCAGCCATCTATCTTCTCTCGCCGCAGATCCCCATGCTGTTCATGGGTGAGGAATGGGGCGCTGCCGATCCCTTTCCCTTCTTTTGCGACTTCGATGAGGAGCTCAACGCCAAGATCAGGCTTGGCCGCAAGGAGGAACTGAAGCGCCTGCCCGGCTTCGAAGCGGAGGATGTGTGCGACCCGACGGCCGAAGCTACCTTCCGAAGCGCGAAATTGCGCTGGGATAAAATGAATGAGAACCCGGGAATTGGCCACTATTACCGGCAGCTGCTAAGGCTCAGACATGAAATAATCGTGCCGCTCCTTGCTGAAGCGCATAGTTGCCCGGCCACCTATGATCCGGACGCCTCTCCCGTCCGAGTGCGCTGGCAAACGGGGTCCACACACCTTCATTTGGCAGCCAACTTGTCGAACGCGCCAGTCGTTTTGAAAAGACCGACCGAGGGACAAGCATTTTTCTCGTCGGGCAGCACAGCCGACAACCGGCTGGGACCGTGGGCCGTTGTTTGGAGCCTGTCCTGAGCCACGTTCAAGTTGAACGACAAGCTTGCGCCGCTCTTCGAAAACCTTAGAGGTCCGCGAGTTTAGACTTGTAGGCGCTCCGCCTTCTCCAAGGCGTCGAGGATCACTTTGTCGGTAAATGGCTTGCCAACTATTCCGACTGCTCCTTCGAGGCCGTATCCAACCCGTTCGGGGCTGCCGGTCACAAAGATGACTTTTATCCCGAACCGATCCGTCAATCGGCGGGCGAGTCCCGCTCCGCTATGGCCATCGGCCAAGCCGAGATCCACGAAAGCCACCCGTGCCTTTGACGCGTAGGCCAGGGCCTGCTCCGCCGTCATGAAGGGACCTACGACTTCGTGGCCGGCTTCGATAGCAATACGCTCCAATTCGAGTGCCACCAAGGGCTCGTCTTCGACGATCATGATCTTCATTAGCAACCTCCTCGTGCAACAAGAGACAGATCAAATTGGAAGAAAGATGGTGTCCGCTACCCGACAGTTCCGTCGAATGCGCCTCCGCGACACTATTGTCCAACCTCCAAAGACAGCAGACTTTCAGGATTGTTCACCTCCCCTCGTCGCCTCTTCGGGATCAAAGACAAACATCGCCGTTGAAAGGGGCGCGAGATCGAGGAGAAGAGACTGGCGGCGCCCATGCGCAGGAAAATCGCCGGCAACACGATCGCCAGAGCCGATACCTGCTCCGCCATAAACAGGGTCATCGGTATCGAGTATCCGCCGCCAGAGGCCGGAAAAAGGCACGCCTACCCTGTATCCGCCCCGGAAAACCGGAGTGAAATTCGAGACGATCA
This sequence comes from Rhizobium sp. BK289, assembly GCF_014193575.1. Taxonomy (NCBI): domain Bacteria; kingdom Pseudomonadati; phylum Pseudomonadota; class Alphaproteobacteria; order Hyphomicrobiales; family Rhizobiaceae; genus Rhizobium; species Rhizobium sp. BK289. The sequence continues at coordinate 9,322 of NZ_JACHZO010000004.1, read as the reverse complement.
GAATGGCCGACCGCCGCCCGGCATCAAAACGCAGCATTCCGAAAACCGACTGTTCGGCATCATCTGCAACCGCCCACTCAAAGCCGTCCGGCACGGTATCGCCATGCTGCAAACAGGGAAAATACCCGTAGATCCGGTTCAGATCGCGCACCAGCCGTTGCAGGCCGGCGTGAGACGGTTCATCGAGGAGATCCCATTCCACGGAACTGTCGTGGCTCCATTCCGACCATTGACCGATCTCGCCGCCCATGAAGAGAAGCTTCTTACCGGGGTACCCCCACATGAAGCCGAAAAGAGAGCGGAGATTGGCCATCTTCTGCCACTGATCGCCGGGCATCTTAGCGAGCATCGAGCCCTTTCCATGTACGACTTCGTCATGCGAAAACGGCAGGATGAAGCGCTCGCTATAGGCATAGATCATGCCGAAGGTCATCGAACCATGATGATACTTTCGATAGACTGGGTCGTCGGACATGTAATGGAGCGTGTCGTGCATCCATCCCATATTCCACTTCATGTCGAAGCCGAGCCCACCTTCCGCTACGGGTTTTGTGATGTTCGGAAAAGCGGTCGATTCCTCGGCGATCATCAGTGCATGCAGACAGCGTTCGTGAACGATGCTGTTCAGATGCTTGAAGAACTCGATGGCTTCCAGGTTTTCGCGCCCGCCGTAGCGGTTCGGGATCCATTCGCCTTCCGGGCGGCTATAGTCGCGATAGAGCATGGAGGCGACGGCATCGACGCGCAATCCGTCCACATGATAGCGCTCAAGCCATTCGAGCGCGCTCGCGATCAGGAAGCCTTTGACCTCGTTGCGGCCGAGATTATAGATCAGCGTGTTCCAGTCGCGATGGAAGCCCTCTCGCGGATCTTCGTGCTCATAAAGCGCGGTGCCGTCAAAACGCGCCAATCCCCAGACATCCGTCGGAAAATGCGCCGGCACCCAATCCAGGATGACACCGAGCCCTTCCTGGTGGCAGCGATCGACGAAATATGCGAAATCTTCGGGCGTGCCGTGGCGCCCGGTCGGCGCAAACAGGCCGAGTGGCTGATAGCCCCACGATCCGCCAAAAGGATGCTCCATGATCGGCAACAGCTCGATATGGGTGAAACCCATTTCGCGGACGTAGGGAATGAGCCGCTGCGAGAGTTCGATCCAATCCAGCGCGCGGCCGCCATCTTCCATGTTGCGCAGCCAGGAGCCGGCATGGACCTCATAAATCGAAAGCGCCTTGGCGAAATGATCGGTGCTTCGGCCATTGTCCATCCAGCCATGATCGTTCCAGCGGAAAGGCTCGGCCGAAGCCACCACGGACGCCGTCGATGGCGCCGGCTCCGCGGCCCGCGCGACCGGATCGGCCTTTTGCGGAAGCAGGGTGCCGAAGCGATCGAGAATCTCGAACTTGTAGCGTTCGCCGTCCGTGATATGCGGAATGAATATCTCCCAGACACCTGCCTGCGGCCGGAGCCTCATCGGATGGCGGCGTCCGTCCCAGGCGTTGAAGTCACCGACTACGGACACCCGGCTTGCATTCGGCGCCCAAACCGCAAAGCGCACGCCCGCGACATCGTCGATCGTCATCGGATTGGCGCCGAGAGCTTCGCTGAGACTGTAATGCGTGCCCTGCGAGATCAGGTGGAGATCCAGATCGCCGAGCAACGGCGCGAAGCTGTAGGGGTCGGCCATCACCTGGACCGCATCGGGCCATTGAATTCTCAGATAATAGGCGTTGCGGTCGGCAAGCATCGCGCCGAACAAGCCTGCCGGATGGATGAGATCGGCCAATGCCAGAACGCGATCGCTGTCTCGATCGAGGATTTCAACGCGCAAAGCCCCCGGAAGATAGGCCTTGACGCTGTAGCGGCCGTCCACACCTTGGTGCATGCCGAGGATCGAAAAGGGATCTCCGTGCCTCCCCTCCACCAGGGCATGTATCGAACCCGCATCCACTCCGCTGAGAATGTCGGCAACGTCGCTCATGAGCGGCTCTCCGAAAGTCGGGCTATGATGGCGGCAAGTCCGTTCAGCGGGATCGGTAGCCACTTCGGACGGTTTCGTGCCTCGTAGGCGATCTCATAGGCGGCCTTTTCCAGAAGAAAGATATCGATGATCCGCCGCACCTCGGCGGGCGTTTTCGGCAAATCGGGCGAAGCCGCCAATGCCTCGATATAGGACGTCAGAAAAACGAGCTCCGCATTTTCCGCGAAGCGCTGGATCACCTGTCTGCGGCGGGCATCATGATGATCCGAAATAGCGTCGTTTTCGAGCATGGCGGTTGCCGAGAGATAGTCGAGCGACCGCAGCAGGCCGGCAGCGTCGCGCAGCGGGCTCGTCTTGGCGCGACGCTCGGCGAGATTGCGCGCCGGCTCGCCTTCGAAATCGATGATAACGGCATCGCCTTCGGTCACCAGGATCTGGCCAAGATGGAAATCGCCATGCGCGCGCGTCAGCAAAGTGCCTTTCGCCTGGTCCGCCAGCGCACTGGCAAGCTCGATGATCCTGTCGCGTTCGGCAAGCAGCAAGGATATTTGCTCTGCGATCTCCGGCTCGACATTATCTTCAAGGCCGGTCAGCTTGGAAAAAGCATAGGTGATCTCGCCCGTTACGGTTTTGCGAATGCCGGCGATATCGCGTGTATCCGCACGACGTGGCGCAAAAGCTTCGTCGTCGGTCGGCTGCGCCAGCAAGACATGCAATTCTCCGAGGCGTTCGCCGACCATGGAAATGAAATGCAGAAGAGGCTGCAGCTGCTCATCGGCTGACTCGACTGCAGCCTCGGTGATCACGATCTCGTCAGCGGTGCGGCGCAGATTGGACAGCATCCAATTCCAGGCATCACCCTGGTTACGGATCGCGCCTTGCACGATGATAAGCGTCGATCGGCGACCTTCGCCGTCGGTCCGAGCGACCTCGCCCAGAAGAGGCGCAGTATGCTCATAGCCATGTTCCGTCAAATAGCGCGTCATCTCGACTTCCGGATGGACGCCGACGAAGACATGGCGGATCAGCTTGATCATTGCCAAGTCGCCCACGAGCAACGAGCTGTTGGATTGTTCGGCCGAAAGCCAGCGGATCGGCATATCCTCGGTCAAGGCCAGGCAATCGAGCCGATCGGTACCAATGAATTCGATCATGCCTGTGCGTCCGCTGACCGTCGAGCGGTCGCACAGGCCCTGAAGGATGCCGCGCGCCATCATCTCGACGGCAAATCCATCGGTCAGGAATCCAACCCGCCTGCCCTGCCGGATACGGGCAAGGGAAAGCTGCTGGGCGAGCACGTTGGTCGCCGTATCGTCCCATTCAGCTGCGAGCGGCAATTGATAGCTTTCCACATGATCCGGCAGCACGACCTCGATCTCTCCGAGCACGACGCCGTCGGCAAAGGGTATCGGCGTCGCGGAAACGAGCCTCGCCTCCTGCAGGGCCTGGTCCTTGGCGCCGAACCAACGGCGCTTCGCAAGATAGGCCGGCAGGATATCCCTGCTCAGCACCGCAGTGTGATGCGGCAGCTCGGCAAGCTCCGTCAGGCTGCGCCGGATAACGATCGTCACCAGATCGACAAGTTGCTCGGGCGGTGCCGTGCGCCAGCCTGGTCCGTCGGCGTCGGCATTCAGCTGGAACCAGAAGAAACCATAAGGGGGCAATGTGAGCAGGTAGGTGAGTTGCCCAATCGGCGGGAACGGCGACATGCCCGTCAACTCCACCGGAACCCGCCCTTCGAACTGCTGCAGATCAAGCTCGACCGCCTGGGGAACGCGCGACAGGTTTGCGACGCAAAGAATGACCTCGTCACCATATTCACGCAAATAGGCCAGAATCCGCCGGTTGGCCGGTGTCAGAAAGCGCAATGAGCCTCGGCCGAAGGCGCTGTGGCGGCCGCGCAGCGCCAGCATTCGCCGCGTCCAGTTCAACAGGGAATGCGCGTCCGCCACCTGTGCCTCGACATTCAATGCCTCGAAGCCATAGAGCGGATCGGCAACCGGCGGCAATACGAGCCGTGCCGGATCTGCGCGCGAGAAGCCACCATTGCGATCGGGTGACCATTGCATCGGGGTGCGTACCCCGTCCCGGTCGCCGAGATAAATATTGTCTCCCATGCCGATCTCGTCGCCGTAATAGACGATGGGCGTTCCCGGCATGGACAGCAGCAGCGCATTCATGAGCTCGATACGGCGGCGGTCGCGTTCCATCAATGGCGCCAGCCGCCGGCGGATGCCAAGGTTGATGCGGGCGCGCTTGTCGGAGGCGTAGGTCTCCCACAGATAATCGCGTTCAGCGTCGGTGACCATTTCGAGCGTCAACTCGTCGTGATTTCTGAGGAAGATCGCCCATTGGCAGATTTCGGGGATTTCCGGCGTTTGACGTATGATGTCGGTGATCGGGAAGCGGTCCTCCTTGGCAATCGCCATGTACATGCGTGGCATGAGAGGAAAATGGAACGCCATGTGGCATTCGTCGCCGTCGCCGAAATATTCTCGGGTGTCCTCCGGCCACTGGTTTGCCTCGGCAAGGAGCAGCACGCCGGAATGTGTCGCATCGAGCGCCGCACGGATCTGTTTGAGGATCAGATGGGTTTCCGGCAGGTTTTCGTTGTTGGTGCCCTCGCGCTCGACAAGATAGGGGATCGCATCGAGGCGGAAGCCGTCGATGCCGGTCTCAAGCCAGAAGCGCATGACATCGATAATTTCCTTCATGACCAGCGGATTGTCGAAATTGAGATCTGGCTGGTGCGAATAGAAGCGGTGCCAGTAATAGGCGCCCGCCGTCGGATCGAATGTCCAGTTCGACTTTTCCGTATCGAGAAAAATGATACGGGTCTCGGGAAATTTCAGGTCGGTGTCCGACCAGACGTAGAAGTCTCGCTCGGGGCTTCCGGCAGGCGATTGCCGCGCGCGCTGGAACCAGGGATGTTGGTCCGAGGTGTGATTGATGACAAGCTCGATAATCACGCGGATATTGTGTTCATGCGCCGCTGCCACGAACTTCCGGAAATCCTCGAGTGTCCCGTAGTCCGGGCTGACGTTGCGATAATCGGCGATATCATAACCGTCGTCGCGCCGAGGCGAGGGAAAGAACGGCAGGAGCCAAATGGCATTCACGCCGAGTGCAGCTATATAGTCGAGCTTCTGGTACAGGCCTTCGAAGTCGCCAATGCCATCGCCATTGGCATCGTAAAATGACTTGATGTGCAGCTGGTAGATGATCGCATCCTTATACCATAGTGGGTCGTCGGCAAGTTTATCGCTCTCGGCCATGTGAACAGTGTCCATCTCAGACCTCCCCTGCCCTGACGCGCCAGATGGCAAAGGGCAAATGAGCTGGATCGAGCCTGATCATCTGCCACTTCCCGGTACGGCTGAATCTTTGGCCACTGACGAGATCCTCGAAAACGATTGTGCCATCGTCTGCCAGGCCGAACCGCCAGAGCGGAAATTCGACATTGCTTTCCTCTATCGCATGCGGATTGAGCGTCACGGCGACAAACAGAACGTTGTGGCGTCCGGCGCTTGCCTTCTCGAAAAACATGACGTTGGGGTTCGACGAGGGCAGAAAGGTCAGGCCGAGATGCGAATGCAGCGCTGAATTATCCCTGCGAATGCGGTTGAGCATCGAGATCTCCGCCTTGATGTTGCCCGGTCGGTCGTAATCCCAGGCGCGGATTTCGTATTTTTCACTATCGGCATATTCCTTGCGCTTGGCATCCGGACGTCCTTCGCAAAGCTCGAAACCGTTATAGACGCCCCAAAGCCCGGACAGTGTGGCGGCCAGCGCGGCCCGGATGAGATAGGCAGAGCGCGGCGCGTTCTGCAGGAAGTCCGGGTTGATGTCGTGCGTGTTGACGAAGAAATGCGGGCGAAAGAATTCTCTGACCTCACTTCGAGTAAGCTCGGTCAGATATTCCTCCAGCTCCGCCCTTGTGTTGCGCCAGGTGAAGTAGGTGTAGGACTGGGAGAAGCCGACCTTTGCCAGCCGGTACATCACCTTCGGTCTTGTGAAGGCTTCCGAAAGGAACACGACCTTCGGATGACGCGCGCGGATGTCGCCGATCATCCACTCCCAGAAGGGAAAAGGCTTGGTATGGGGGTTATCGACGCGAAAGATGTCGACACCTTCCTCGATCCACATTTCGACGATGTCGCGAAGTTCGGCCCAAAGTGCCGGCACCGCCTCCGGCGCGTAAAAATCGACATTGACGATGTCTTCGTATTTCTTCGGTGGATTTTCAGCATAGCGGATCGTGCCGTCGGGGCGCCAGTCGAACCAGCCCGGATGCTCCTTTAGCCACGGATGGTCAGGGGAGGCTTGAATCGCTAAATCGAGCGCAATCTCCAATCCGAACCGCTTGGCTTCCGTAATCAGATGCTCGAAGTCATGGAATCCTCCAAGCAGGGGGTGGATTGCCTCATGCCCGCCATCCTCCGAACCAATCGCGTAAGGACTGCCCGGGTCAGTTGGAGCGGCGATAAGAGAATTGTTGCGGCCCTTGCGGTTGGTGTGGCCGATCGGGTGGATCGGCGGGAAATAAAGCACGTCGAAACCCATATCCCGGATGGCCGGCAAACGTGCGATGACGTCTTCGAAAGTGCCGTGGCGATTGGGGTCCCCGCTCTGGGAGCGTGGAAATATCTGATACCAGCTTGCAAAGGCCGCCTCGCGGCGTTCGGCTTCGATGCCATAGGTCCGCGAGTGCGAAGCAAAGGGACGGCGGTCGGCGAGCGCCATGAGTTCGTTTGTTCGTGTGGCAAGCAGCAATTCAAGCTTGCCCTCCCCATCACGCCTTTCAAGCTCGGCAAGCAGCGCCGCGAGTTCTGTCCTGGTTTCGTCTGTCATCGGTATGCCGTCATCGGCTGCAGCATCCCGGATCAATTCTTCGCCTTCGATTAGCTCCAGCCGCAGATCGAGCCGCGCTTCGCTCTTCTTGAGAAGCTCGTAGCGGAAGATAGCGAAGGGATTTTTCCAGGCTTCGACCTTGAAATCGAAACGCCCGAGGCGATCGAGCAGGAAGGACCCCTGCCATCGATCGTTTTCGGAAAGGACCATTCTCGCTCGACGCCACTCAAGCTCATCGCGAGCGCGGTAAAGAAGGGCGGCCGACAGCAGATCATGGCCATCGGCAAAGATGTCCGCCTCGACGATCACGGTGTCGCCAACGATGCGCTTGACCGCAAAACGTCCGTCATCCACTTGCGGCATAATATTTTCGATGGCGATGCGCGGAGAGGCTGTCGCTTCAGCGAGAGACAGCTCCCCTTCGTCAGCCGTAACAATAGAGTGGGCCTGCGTTGTAACGGCACATACGGCGCCGGGAGCGATCCTTCGGCTGCCGGACACCTCGATAGGCAGGAAAGGCGAGGCCAAGCGATGCATGATGTCGTCAGGCAGTTCCCCGACACGACGCAGATTTCTGTTGACAGCGAGAAGCCGCGCATGCGCTGCCTCCCGCAATGTAGACCGGTCGGCCTGCGCGATCACCGTGACTTGGCTCGTTGTTTCACATTGAAGGAGCACCCATCGAGTGGACGCACGTGGAACGGAATTCAGGTCGCGTATATCGGTCGAGATATCGTAGGCTCCCTCGGCTTTGAGGACACGCAAACCCTTCCCATGACCATATGTCGGATCAAGCGGCAGGGTGGCGCCGAATTCGAATCCCATCGGCACAAGCAATCCGTCGCCGAGTTCGGCTGCAAGATGGAGAGCGCGGCGTGATTTTCGCTCGCGGATTTCCCTGCTTTCGGTGCCATGCGCCAGTCGCCTTCCAAACGGCGCTTCCGGAAAGGCGATCTGTGGCCCGAAAGGGAGCTGCAGGCGATATTCCTCGAGGAACCAGCTTTCGCGCAGATCCCACCAGGCAAGCGACGAAAAGGCCCCATCGAACCCGCAGTCTTGCAATTCTGAACGAAAAGCGAAATCAGTTCCCGGGGTATAGGCAAAAAATCTCGTTTTCGGATCGGCGATCTTTGCGCTGGCGATCAATCGTCGCCAACCATCAGCAGGCAGGCTGTCAAGACCAATGACCCGATACCCTATGATCCCGCAGGCCGCGAAGTCTGCGAGGTGCGTTTCCCATTCGCCGGTCACCTCGCTCGAATATGGCGCGCGGGACTGAGATGGAGAGCCCGGCGATCGCCGGGGGTCGAGAGGGGTCGAGACCTCTGTTCTTACATCGCGCGGCTTTACCGCGAGATCGAGCATAAGCCCCACGCCGCGCTCGCGCGCATCTTTTGCCAGGGCGAAAAGACCCTCCTTCACTTCGTCTTCAAGTTTGGCCTCCGCATCCGATCGCTTGTAATTCTCTGTGGAGCAAAGACCGGCACTCCTCGTGTCGGGGAAGGGCGGGGCGGAAAGCACGATATCGAAACCGAGCGTGCTTGCATGATCGAAAGCTTCGCTCCATTGGTCTCGCCCAGTTAGGAGCAACGGATTTACATAATAGATCCGCGGATGGCTAAACGCCCCGGCCGACTCGGCTGCAAACGTCATCAGTCTGTTCTCCACGCATCAGGCGGAAATAAATTGTCCCTCCCGGCGATACCAAGACCAACCATCGAACGACTTGCTTGTTCCCTCCAATCGAGCAACTTCCATTTGAACAACCCAGTCATAAAGGCGCATCGTTCCCCATTCAGACGAACGTGCTTTCACTTCAGTTCACAATAGATTGGCTAAAAGCGTTCGCGCGTTTCCTCTTCAGGCCAGCCGTCACCGTACATTGCCCACAGCAGTCTGCTTTCGACCCTATAGCATCCCGCGGGTGCGATACGATCTGGGTCATCGAGAGTACATGCTGTCATGCAGAGGAGGTCGTCATCAAACCAATGCAGGAAAAGCAATGATCCACAGACAGGACGTAAGCTGCTCAACAATCGGTGAGGAGCGATGCTGCCCTGAATTGGGGTTGCCGGCTATGCTCAGCGGCTCCATACATGCAGTGCACCGGCATCTGCGAGACTGCGTTTGACGGTGGCGGCCTGGCTTGAGGCGATATCCGCCGAGACCTCGATCTCGCCTGCAAGCGGTGCGTCACCGCGAGCCCCCTCATCATGCGAGGCATCTCCACCCGAGGGCGCTGAACCTGCAGTGTTGCGGTCGCTTGCCGACTGAACGAAAATGTCCGGCCTCGAAATTCCATGCTGCTGAACCAGATGCTCGACGGCAAGATCGGCTGCCTGACGTGTTTGGAAAGTGGCTCTGATCGTTGTGGTGCTGTTGTCCGCCATTGCTGTCTCCAATGAAAGAACTCAAGGGGCAAAACACCAGCATTTGCGGGAATTTCCTTGGGTTCGGTTATGTTTTGACCGGCGTTTGCGCCGATCGGCT